>NZ_JBHJSJ010000035.1:45882-48591 GCF_042268845.1 Kitasatospora sp. NPDC056273
CGCCCCCCCCGCAGGCGCCGCGCGGGTCGGGGGTGTGGGGGTCGTCCGCCGCGCGCCCCCCGGGGGGGGGGGGGGCCCCCCCCCCCCCCCCCCCCCCCCCCCCCCCGCCGAGCCCGCCGCGTGGGGTTACGCCCTGCCGCCCCTGTTGCCCCCGCCGCGCAGCAGGTCCGCGATGCGCGCGTCGACCTGCTCGCGGTCGTAGCCCCGCCACCTGATCTCGAACGCCGGCACGGGCGGCAGTGAAACGGCCCCGGACAGGGCCCTGAGGTAGTGGTCGACCTGCTCGCGGTCGTAGCCGCGCCGGACCAGATCGAAGCCGCGGAACTCCGGTGATGTGGACACCTCGCGGGTCCTCCAATCTCTGACGACTCCCTGACGGCCGCTCGCCCGGGCCGCAGGGATCGAGGCCGGTCCGCGGGGCTCGCCGACCGGGGTGGCGCGTGAAAGGCGTCAGGCTTCTTGATCTTGTCATATGGATCGCGTCAGGAGCCGTGGGACGGCGGACTTCCGGTGCCACCATCCAACTTCCCCGAGAAGAAAGACGGTTCCGACCTTGCACCTCCTCTCCCGCCTGAAACGCGCCCTGGCCTGCGGGGTCGCCGCCGTTGCCGTGGTCTCCGTCCTGACCGCGCAGGCCCAGGCCGCGCCCGCGGCAGCCGCCGCGGCGGCCCCGGTGGACAAGACCTGCGGAACCCCGGCCTCGCCGGGCGGCGGCAACTGCATGACGGCGCTGATCAGTTCCGCCTTCGACACGATCAGGCTGATGCACGACGCCGCCAACCTCAACAAGCTGGACAACGCCGAGTTCACCCAGAACACCGCGACGAAGTTGAGCGCGAAGTTCCCGGGGTTCAACGTCATGGTGTTCAAGACCGTGGGCACCGACCTGTACGACACCGAGTGGTTCCGGAACGAGTACAAGTCCGACATGCGGGGGGTGCTGCTCGACACCACCTACAAGCTCAACCACTTCCTGGACAAGGAGAAGAAGGAGCCGTCCGGCTACGACGTCTTCCGGATCTGGGTCTTCCAGGGGGACTCGACCTTCCGCAACCGGGGCGACGGCGGCTACCTGAACTGGGCGTTCACCGGCAACGACGGCGACACCGTCAAGAAGGAGCCGTGGACCTGCCGCTCGGGCACCGCGCGGCCCTACAAGTGCGACGGCGACGTGCGCACCGTCCACTTCCCCTCCCGCTCCGGCTACGGCACCAGGACCGGCAGCCTGACCCCCGACTCCAGCGGCCCCGGCTACCACGCCTGCCTGGACGTCAGTGGCAACGGCACCGCGAACGGCACCCCCGTCCAGATGTGGGAATGCAACGGTGGCGACGCCCAGAAATGGACGTACAACGGCTACAAGCTCCAGGCGGCCAACGGCAAGTGCCTCGACCTGGAAGCCAACAAGACCGCGAACGGGACCAAGCTGCAGGTGTGGGACTGCCTGGAGATCCCCGGACAACGCTGGAGCATGTCGGCCGGCGGCGGCTTCCGGCACATGACCGACCAGGACGACCGCTCCAAGGACGTCTGCGTCGACGACTTCAGCGGCCGGACCGCCAACGGCAGCACGGTGGCGGCCTGGGCCTGCGGCTCCGAGGACCGGCGGGACGCGCCCAACCAGAACTGGGCCTGGGGCGGCACCCCGCCGACCACCACCCCGCCCACGCCCGGCGGCGGCACCGGCGGCGGCACCGGCACCGAGGTGTACCTGAAGCTCGACAACGGCCTGGGCGCCGTGCCGGTCAACGGCTCCGCCGGCGCGTCGGTCGTCGCCGGGCTCCGGGGCGGCAACGAGTCCAAGTGGAAGCTCGCCCCGGCGGGCGGCGGCCGCTACCGGATCACCAGCTCGTACGGGCTGGAACTCACCGAGAACGGCGGCTACCTGGCCGAACTCCAGCCGTGGAGCAACTCCTCCCGGCAGAAGTGGGAGCTCGCCGCGATCGGCAACGGCAAGTACCAGATCCGGATCTCCGGCGACGACTGCCTCGCCCACGACGCCGACTTCAAGCAGCTCGGCGTGTGGACCTGCAAGCAGGACTGGCACCAGGGGTGGGTGCTCGAATCCACGTCCGGCGGCGTGATCACGCCGACCGACCCGACCACCCCGACGAAGCCGGACCCGAAGCCGGACCCGGACCCGAAGCCCAAGCCGAAGCCGTCCTCCGACATCCCGACCGAGCGGCCGCTGTTCCTGAAGCTCGCCAACGGGCTGGGCGCGACGGCCCCCAACGAGACCGCGAGCTGGGGTTCGCCGATCGTGGGCGGGATCCTGGGGGCGAAGGGGTCCACCTGGACCATCAAGCCGCTGGGCGGGGACCGCTACCGGATCGTCAACGACCTCGGGTTCAACCTCACCGAGAACCCCGAGACCTACGTCGCCGAGCAGCAGGCGTGGGGCGACACCGCCAACCAGAAGTGGGAGTTCGTCGGCCTCGGCAACGGCAGGTACCGGGTCCAGATCGGCGACGACGACTGCCTCACCCACGACTCCGACTTCAAGCAGCTCGGGGTGTGGAGCTGCGAGGGCGGCTGGAAGCAGGAGTGGTCCTTCCAGCTCCTCTGACCGGAGCCACCTGCCGGAGTCACGGCCTCGGGCGCCGGCCATACGGGGCGGGGCCCCCGGCCCCGCCCCCCGGGGCGCGGCCCCGGGGGTCCGGGGGCGGGGGGCGCGGCCCGGCAGCAGGGGACCGCGACCCCCGCCGCGCC
>NZ_JBHJSJ010000035.1:48601-89076 GCF_042268845.1 Kitasatospora sp. NPDC056273
TCCCGCCGAGGGCGGTGGCGGGGTGGGGGGCGGGGGGGGGGGGTGTCCGGGGGGGTGCCCTTCCCCGCCCCTCGCCCGGGCCCCCCCGGCGGTCGCCCCGGCGGGGGGCCCCGGCCATACGGGTCGGCGCCCGAGGCCCGTCCGCCAGGGGCGCGGACCGTGGCAGGACTGTTGCCCGTGAAGTGGCGCAGCTCACTGCCGTCCGGTGCGGGGCGTGATCGACTCGACCGATGCGCCAGCCCTCCCCGCCCCGCCGCCCGTTGACGGCCCGGCACCCCGCCGCGTCCGCCGTGGCCGCCGCCACCGCCGCGTTCCTGCTCGCGGGCTGCGGCACCGCGACGACCGCGGCCTCCGGCGGCGGTCCGGAGGGCGCCGGCGGTCCCCGGCCGTGCGGCAGCGCGCCGCCGAGCGCGCCCGGTGTGCCGCAGCCGACCGCGCTCGCCCAGGGCGGGGCGCGGATCACCGCCGTCGGCCGCACCTGCTTCGAGTACGAGGTGATCAACCCGAACGCCGAACCGTACGACTACACCGTGGTGTTCAACGGCCCTGATCCGGACCGGGGCGCGGCGGTGTTCGGCGGCCCGGGCGGGGGAGGGAACCTCACCCGGACCGTCACCGGGCTCGCCCCCGGCGCCACCGAGAAGGGGCGGATCGACCTGGCCGTGTCCGGCGCGACCGGGCCGGGCTCCCGCCCGGGCGCGCCCACCCTGGGACGGTCCGACAACCCCCGCCCGCCGAAGCCGGAGCTCCTCCGGGTCCGCAGCGTGCCCACCGCCGAGGCGCCCAGTGCCGGCGGCCCCTGCCCGCCCTCCGGCCTGCGGCTGTACGCCGACGAGGGCAGCGCCGCGATGGGCCTGCGCGCGGTCGGCCTGCACCTGCGCAACTGCGGGACGGCCACCGTCACCCTCGACGGCTACCCGCAGGTGCAGCCGCTCGACCCCGACCACAAGCCCCTCGACGGCGTGCGGATCCTGCGCGGCGGCGCCGAGATCGCCTCCGGAACCGGCGCGGACAACCCGCCGCAGAAGATCGCCCTGGGGCCGGGGGAGGGCGCCCGCGCCACCCTGGTGTGGCGCAACACCACCGAGGCCGGCGCCGGGGACCCGCAGAACGCCCCGTACGTCCGGGTGCGCGCCACCGCCGACGCGGCCCCCGTGATGGTCGTCCCGGAGCTCGACCTCGGCACCACCGGCCGCCTCGGCGCCGGCGCCTGGGCCCGGGAGGACGCGAACGACAAGCCGTCGCCGGATCCGAGGCCCTGAGGCCCTGAGGTCCTGGAGAGGGAAGGACGGCCCGGCACGCTCCCCCGTGGCGTGCCGGGCCGTCGGCGCGTAAACGGAACGAGATGTTCCGCCGCGCGGTGTTCACTCGTGGAGGATGCCAGGGAGACGCCCCCGCCGTGTTGGCACCGAGTCGACAGTCCTTGGCACTGGGTGGACAGGTGCGGCCTTCCGGCCCGTCCGTGCGCGCGGGGTGCTCGCGGTGCGGGGTTCTCGGGGGGCGTGGGTCGGCCGGCGGCCGGTGTTGTGCAGGAGGCGCAGCACCGCGTCGGTGTCCAGGCCCTCGCAGGCGGCGTCCATCGCGGCGTAGAGGGACTCCTCGATCCCGACGGCCCCGTCGGCGGGGCCGTGCCGCCCGTGCGGCTAGCCGCCGGCGCCCCCGGCCAGGGTCTGCCGGCGGTGCTCGCTGGGGGAGAGGCCGTACGCGGTCTTGAATGCGCGGCTGAACTCGGCGGCGCGGGGCAGGCCGCAGCGGGTGGCGACGGCGTGGACGGGCAGGTCGCGCAGCGCGGGGTCGGCCAGGTCGCGGCGGGCCCGCTCCAGCCGGCGGCGGCGGACGAAGGCGGCGACGGTCTCGCCGCCGGACTGCCGGGTGAACAGGCGGTGCAGGTAGCTGACCGAGATGTGGTGGGCGGCCGCGATCACGGCGGGGGTCAGCTCCGGGTCGTGCAGGTTGCGTCCGACGAAGGCCCGGACGTTCTCGACCAGGGCCCGCTGCCGGGTGTCGTCGGGTACGGCGGCCTCGGCGTCCAGTTCCCGGGCGAGCCAGGTGGCCACCAGGTCGACCACGATGCCGCCCAGCCGGGGGGTCTCGACCGGGCCCAGGACGGCGGCCTGCCGGTCCAGGCCGACGAGGAACTCCGAGAGCAGCGCGCAGGCGCCCTCCCGGGAGGAGAAGCCGCGGCCCAGCAGCTCGTGCACCCGGTGCGGCGGCAGCGGCAGCAGGGCGGTGGGGAAGTCGACGCCGACGGCCTCGATCCGGCGCTCCGCGGGCGCCTGGGCGCGGGAGCCGAAGGCCCGCAGGTCGAAGGAGTGGGAGCTGTCGAGCATGTGCAGGTTGCCGGGCCCGAAGGTCTCGGTGCGCCCGCTGCCGGGGGTCAGGACGAAGCCGCCGTCGAGCAGCAGGGTCAGGTGGAACACCCCGAGGTCCGAGCGGCGCACCCGGCGCTCGGTGCGCTGGAAGCGGGTCGGCGGGAAGGAGGTCCGCAGGAGGGTCACCGGCCCGAGCTCCAGGCGCCGCATCTCCGCCCGGAAGTCGTCGGAGTGGTCGCTGGTCACCTCGCTGTCCCGGGTGCGGCTGACCAACTCCCGCCAGCACTCGAACCGTTCCCTCTCGGGTACGCCCTCGCCGCGGAACACGCTCGCCGTGCTCGTGGTCACTGTCCGCCCTTCCCGTCCGGGGTCCGTCCCCTTCCCTGCCCGGTCGGGCTCCCCTTCCCCACCAGGTGTCACCGGCCCCTCGCAGCCGGTGACACCGAAACCTACAAGGTCAGGCCCGGTGTCCTCCGCCCGGGGGCCCGGAGCCCGGCCGCGCTCCGCCCGGGGCGGCCGTCGCCCGCCGGGAAATCCGGTGAACCGGCCGTCCGCCACTGCCCGTTGGCATGAACGCAGGGGCCCGACAGGCCCTGCTCCCATCGGAGGGCGGCGTACGGGGCGCGTCCCGTACCGCCGTCGACGAGACCGTGCCGCGGCCGGCCAGGAACCGCGCCGCAGCGGAAAGAGGGGAACGATGAGGAACACCGGAAGGACCAGGCGCACGCTCGCCTTCGCCGGCGCCGCCCTGGCGCTGGCCTCGCTCACCGGGCTGACGACGGCCACCAGCGCGTCCGCCGACGTCAACAGCGAGTGGAACTGTTCGCGCAACCCGAGCGGCTGGGACCACATGAACTGGGGCAGCTGCCTGCTGCCCGGTGACTCGCTCGTCTCCGCCAACGGCGCCTACCGGCTGACCTACCAGACCGACGGCAACCTCGTGGAGTACGACCGCTACGGCACCGCGATGTGGAACACTGCCACCTTCGGCGGCGCGGGCAAGGCGATCATGCAGTACGACGGCAACTTCGTCGTCTACGACACCTTCAAGAACGCCAAGTGGGCCACCGGCAGCGGCTTCGGCTGCAACCCCAGCGCCAACTGGGTGCGCATGCAGAACGACGCCAACATCGTCGTCTACCGCCCGCACGACAACAGCAGCCCCTGGGTCCCGGTCTGGTCCTCGCAGTCCGGCCGCGTCGGCACCTGCTGACACCCACCCGGCCCGTGCCCGGCACCTGCTGACACAGCCGGGCCCGTGATACCCGCCCCCGGCGGCCGCACCCCTGCGGCCGCCGGTGCCGGCGTCAGTTCCCCCGCGGCCGCTCCGCCTCCGTGGCGCCGCCCACCCGGGGGGCGCCGTCCGGGGCGCCGAGGGCGAGGGTGAAGCTGAACCGGTCGCCGCGGTACAGGGAGCGCACCTGCTCCAGCGGGCGCCCGGCGGCGTCCAGGCTGCGGCGGTGCAGCAGCAGCATCGGCAGTGCCGGCGGGGTGCCGATCAGCAGCGCCTCGCGCGGGGTGGCCAGTACCGTCTCGATCCGCTCCTCGGCGGCGCCCAGGCGCACCCCGTGCTCGCGCAGGTAGCCGTAGAAGGACCCCTCGGGGTCGAAGTCCCGGTCCAGCGCGGGCACCCGGGCCACCGGCACGTACGTGGACTCCAGCCCGACGCGCTCCTCGTCCGCGCGCAGCACCCGCTCCAGGTGCCACAGCGGCTCGCCCTCGGGGACCTCCAGCAGCCGGGCCACCGCCGCGTCGGCGGGCAGCCGGTCCAGGCCGATCAGGGTGCGGCCGGGGCGCAGGCCCTGGCGCGAGACGCCCTCGGTGTAGCTGCTCAGGGACAGCGGCTGCTCGATCTTCGGCCCGGCCACGACCGTGCCCCGGCCCTGCCGGCGCAGCCGGCCCTCCAGCAGCAGCTCGCGCAGTGCCTGGCGCACGGTGGCCCGGGCGACGCCGTGACGCTGCGCCAGATCGGCCTCGGTGGGCAGCCGCCCGCCCGGGCCCAGCTCGGCGACCAGCTCCTCCAGCCGCGCCTTGACCAGGTAGTACTTGGGCACCCGGCCGTGCTCGGGGACGCCGGCGCGGGCCGCTTCGGGGCCGGCCCGGGAGATGGGGTGGTTCACCGCGCAAGCCTACCGAGCGCCGCCCGGGCCGCACCGGGCCGCGCCCGGCGCCCCGGGGCCGTTGATCACGGAAGCGTAACGGGTCTGGTCTGAATTTCCGCGGTTGTTCATACAACCGTGGATCCGGCGAGGGCCCGTCCTCGCCCGCCCGGCGCATCCTCACTCCCGGTGCAACTGCACCGCACTGACGACCAGTTGGGAGCCCTCGATGCGCACCTCCCGCACCGCCGCCCTCGCCGCCGCCACGGCCCTCGCCGCCACCGCCGCCGCGCTGATCGCACCGACCACCGCCGCCACGGCCGCCGCCCCCGCCGCGACCGGGGCCACCACCGGGGCCGCCGCCGGTCCGTACCAGGGCCTGCCGAACGGCACCAAGCAGGCCAAGACCCTGGTCATCGGCGTCGACGGCACCCGCTACGACAAGCTGCTCACCGCCGACGCCCCCGCCCTCAAGGCCCTGATGGCCGGCGGCATGACCGCCACCAGCAACCTCTACGCCAACCCGCTGGCCCCCACCCTCTCCGGCCCCGGCTGGTCGACCATCGCCACCGGCGCGTGGCCCGACAAGCACCAGGTGAAGGACAACAGCTTCACCGGCTCCCGCTTCGACCTGTTCCCCGACTTCGCCACCCGCCTGGAGAACGCCGACCCCACCACCTCCACCCTGGTGATCGGCTCCTGGAACCCCATCGCCGGCAACGTCTTCAACGGCCGCGCCGACCTGCGCCTCCAGGAGAGCGAGAACGACACCAAGACCGCCGCCGACGCCGTCGACTACCTCGCCCACGGCAACCCCGACACCACCTTCCTGCACTTCGACCAGGTCGACGAGGCCGGCCACAACCACGGCGGCACCAGCCCCGAGTACGCGGCCGCCCTGCACTCCGCCGACGCCCTGGTCGGCCAGGTCCTCCAGGCCGTCAAGTCCCGCCCCACGTACGCCTCGGAGGACTGGCTGATCGTCGTCACCACCGACCACGGCCACACCGACGCCGGCGGCCACGGCGGCAACAGCGCCAACGAGCGCCAGACCTTCCTGATCGCCAACGGCACCGGCTACGCCCCCGGCTCGCGCCGCTACGACGTCAAGCCCGTCGACATCGCCCCCACCGTCCTCAAGCACGAGGGCGTCGCCCTCGACCCCGCCTGGAAGCTCGACGGCCGCCCGATCGACGAGATCGCCCCCGACGCCTTCGACGCGCTGCGCCCGAGCCTGCAGGCCCGCGCCGACGAGAGCGGCATCCCGGCCGGGGTGAAGGGCTGGACCCACACCCCGCCGGCCGGCTGGAGCATCGACAACTCCCGCATGCCCAGCGGCGGCGTCACCGAGTGGCGCGGCTGGACCTTCGCCACCGACGAGTTCTGGACGGCCGCCCAGCTCGGCCAGTCCCGCGAGACCAACGTGCGCGCCCGCAACGTGTTCGCCGTCGCCGACTCCGACGAGTGGGACGACAAGGCGCACGGCGCCGGCCAGTTCGACTCCACCCTGGTCGGCCCCGCCTACCCGGTCTCCGGCGCGAGCCGCGGCGTGCTGTCCTTCGCCACGAACTACAAGGTCGACGGGCCGCAGACCGGCGACGTCTACGTGGTCTTCGACAACGGCGCCCCGCAGCTGGTGAAGTCCTACCGCAGCGACCTCAACACCGTCGAGAACCTCCCCGTCACCGTCCCCGCCGGCGCCACCACCGCCCGCTTCCAGTTCCGCTACACCGGCACCAACAGCGCCTTCTGGACCGTCGACCAGGTCTCCTTCACCGCCTCCTGACCCGGGCGGCGGCGCGGGCGGGGGAGGGGCACCGGGCCCCGCCCCCGCCCGCGGCCGTAGACGGCGGGATCGGCCCACCCCTTGCATTGCCACGCGTATGCAACTATTGTTCCTGCATGTAAGGCGCGTTTGCACTAATCCTTCGGTGCGGACGCAACCCTCGGCGGGTCCCCACCCCACGACGCCCGCCCGCTCCGCAAAGGTACTGACATGTCCCTGAAGAACATCCTCCCCGGCAAGCTCGGCTTCGGCACCGCCCCGCTCGGCAACATGTTCCGCGCGATCCCCGACGCCGAGGCCCTGGCCACCGTCGAAGCCGCCTGGGACCAGGGCGTCCGCTACTTCGACACCGCCCCCTTCTACGGCGCCGGCCTCTCCGAGGAGCGCCTGGGCGAGGTGCTGTCCACCAAGCCGCGCGACGAGTACGTCCTGTCCACCAAGGTCGGCCGCGTCATCCTCGACGAGCTGGAGGAGGGCGCCCGCGACCTCGGCGAGAAGGGCGGCCTCTTCGAGCACGGCAACCCGAACAAGATGCTCCACGTGTGGACCGCCGAGGCCACCGAGCGCTCCGTCGAGGACAGCCTCAAGCGCCTCGGCACCGACCGCCTGGACATCGTCTGGGTCCACGACATCGCCCAGGACTTCCACGGCGACCAGTGGCTCGCCAAGTTCGAGGAGGCCCGCACCGGCGCCTTCCGCGTCCTGTCCCGCCTGCGCGACGAGGGCGTCATCAAGGCCTGGGGCCTGGGCGTCAACAAGACCGAGCCGATCGAGCTCACCCTCGCCCTGGACGAGCCCAAGCCCGACGGCTTCCTCCTCGCCGGCCGCTACACCCTCCTCGACCACGACCACGCCCTCCAGCGCCTGCTGCCGATGGCGCAGGAGCAGGGCGTCGACATGGTCGTCGGCGGCCCCTACAGCTCCGGGATCCTCGCCGGCGGCACCCACTTCGAGTACCAGCAGGCCCCCGCCCACATCATCGAGCGCGTCACCGAGCTCAAGGCCCTGGCCGCCAAGCACGGCGTCTCCATCAAGGCCGCCGCCCTGCAGTTCTCCCTCGCCCACCCGGTGACCGCCGCCGCCGTCCCCGGCGCCACCAAGCCCGGCCGCATCGCCGAGGACGTCGCCGCCCTCAACGAGACCGTCCCGGCCGCGTTCTGGCAGGAGCTGCGCGCCGCCGGCCTGGTCAGCCCGGCCGCCCCGCTGCCGAACAACGCCTGACCACCCCCGCTCCCCACCGCAGTGACAGGAGAAACGACCATGGCCTCCACCTCCGTCAGCCGTACCGTCCCCGCCACCCCCGAGAAGGTCTGGAGCCTCATCGGCGGCTTCGACGCCCTGCCCGACTGGCTGCCCTACATCCCCGAGAGCACCGCCTCCGAGGGCGGCCGCGTGCGCAGCCTGAAGAACCCCGAGGGCGACGTCATCGTCGAGCGCCTCGTCGACTTCAACGAGACCGAGCGGCAGTACAGCTACGCCATCCTCCAGGCCCCGTTCCCGGTCGACGGCTACGTCTCCACCCTCCGCGTCCACGCCGTCCCCGGCCGCGCCGACCTCGCCGAGGTCCAGTGGTCCGGCCGCTTCAACCCCGTCGGCGCCACCGAGCAGGAGGTCGTCGACCTGTTCACCGGCATCTACGCCGACGGCCTCGACGCCCTGGCCCGCACCCTCGCGGGCTGACCCGGGGCACCGCGCACCGGCGGCGCGGCGGTCCGGACACCTGGGGGATCGGGTGTCCGGGCCGCCGCGCCGCCGGCGTTTCCGCCCGTCCCCGCCGCTCCGACCTGCCCGGCCCCGCCCCGCGGGCCGTACGGGCGGCGGGCGTAGGCTCCCGCCGGTGACACCAGCACCGACACCCCCTGCCGAGGCCGGACAGCCCGTCGAGCCCGTCGAGCCCGGCCCCGTCTGGGCCCCGCTGACCCGCGCCACCGCCGTCGACCGCGCGACCGGCCTCGCCTGGTTGTCCGGGCTCGGCCACAACCGCGCGGCCCCCGCCGGCCTGCTCCTGCGCCTCCTGGACGCCGGCGAGCACCACTTCCTGGACCGCGACGACCTGCCCGACGGAGTCCTGGACGCCGCGATCGCCCACCCCGACCGGCGCGTGCGGATGGGCGCCGCGGAGAGCGGCCGGCTGTCACCGGCCCAGTGGGAGCGGCTGATCGCCGCCACGCCCGGGGCGGCGCTGCGCGAGCTGTTCGCGGAACTGGCCGAGGGGCCGGGCCGCCCGCGCGACCACCCCCACTTCCCCCGCCAGGGCCTGCTGCGCCTGGCCGCCGACCCGAACCCGCGCCTGCGGGCCCTGGCCCTCGACGACCCCGCCGCCACCCCCGCCCACGTCGAACGGGCCGCCGCCGACCCCGACCCGGCCGTCCGCCGGGCCGCCGCCGCGGACCCCCGGCTCGCCCCCGCCACCGCGGCCGCGCTCGCGGCCGACCCCGACAGCGGCGTGCGGCACTTCGCCCGCGTCAACCCGGCCCTGCCCCCGGAGGAGCTGGTGGTGCTGCTGCTCGACCCGTGCCGGGCCGACACCGCCGCCAGGAACCCCGCGATCCCCGCCGCCGTCCTGCACCGCATGGCCGACCTCGCCATCCCGCACGCCGCCGTACCCCGGCGCTGACCCGCCCGGGGCCGGTCCTGGGCACGGACCGGCCCCGGGCGGGGGCGGGGCTCAGTGGCAGACGAGAAGGTTGCGGGCCAGCTCCTGGATGGTGCCGGGGTTGACCGGGGTGTCGCAGGAGACGATTCCCTCCATCTCGGCGTCGAAGGTGCTGTAGGTGGGGTGGGAACCGAAGGCATAGGCCCAGTACCCGTCGCCGGGGTCGCTCCAGGGGCGGTTCACGCAGACGTACTCGTCGGCCTTGCCCTGGATGCGATGGGTGCCCTTGAACACCATGTAGTCGCCGGGGCGGTTGACGTTGTAGGTGACCTTCTGGGACCAGGTGCTGGTGGTGGACTTGCTGGTCTGGACGGAGAAGCCGACCTTGATGGAGACCTTCGCGAAGAACGCGCCAGCCTCGGCGTTGATCTCGGTCGAGGCGTTGAAGGTCGTGCTGACGTTCTCGACCTCGGTCACGGTGGTCTCGACGGAGCCGGTGGTGCCCGGTGCGATGGTGATGCCCTTCCGGTGGGTGAGCACCGGTTCGACGACGGCGGTCGAGACCTCGTACAGCCCGGTCCGGGAGACGCGGGGGTCACATGGGCCGCCCGGCTCGGCCGCGTGGGCCGTACCGGTGGAGAAGGCCGACGCCGCGACGGTCAGGACGGCGAGCGCGGCGGGTAAGGACAGCCGCCGCAGGAACGTGTTCGTCAAGGGGACTCCTCGGGGGAGGGGGTGTCGGACCGTCACGCGGCCGGCACCCGGCATGGATTCGTCAGATCGTGCCCAGA
This sequence comes from Kitasatospora sp. NPDC056273, assembly GCF_042268845.1. Lineage (NCBI taxonomy): Bacteria > Bacillati > Actinomycetota > Actinomycetes > Kitasatosporales > Streptomycetaceae > Kitasatospora > Kitasatospora sp. NPDC056273. The sequence goes on from NZ_JBHJSJ010000035.1 coordinate 58,186, forward strand.
ACACCCCCACCGCACACCCACAACACCGAACTCCCCTGCACAAGCGGAAGGTTGGCCGTGCACATAGCCTGTTGCGCACCGCCGGACCGTCCCTATACTGCCGTTGCCCGTAGGCCGGAACCCGGCCCCGGGCATCCGCCGCTGCGCCCGGCCAGGGCGGCCGGCCGCCCGTACGAGGGAGAACCGATCATGGTCAAGCACTACCTCAAGTACGCCTTCAGCACCCTCACCGCCGCGATGTTCCTGCACATGGTCTGATCCGACCGACCCCGGCCGGGGCCGGGTGGCCCATCGTCCGACCCTGGCCTGGGAGTCCGCTTGTTCGCGACCGCGCTGAGCCAACTGCGCTACGGCGCAGCGATCCTGACGAATCGTCGGATCCGACCCCGCGACCTGGAGCGCCTCGCCCGGGACCTGGTCGCCACCATCGCCGAGTTCGGCGAGCCCGGCGAGGACTCCGCCCTGCTGCCCGGCCGCGCGGGACACGTCGACCCGCAGGTTCGGCGCGAGGTGGCCCGCCGCAGCCTGCGCGCCACCGCCCGCTCCGCGGCCCGGCACACCGCCTACTACCGCCGCACCTTCGCCGAACTCGGCCTCGACCCCGACCGGTTGGAGCCCGAGGACTGGTCACGCGTCCCCGTCACCCCCAAACAGGCGCTGCGCGCCCTGCCCGCCGCCTTCGTCTCCGACACCGCCCGCCCCGCCCTGCAGGCGCTCACCACCGGTACCAGCGGCACCCCCACCGCCGTGTGGTTCTCCCGCGCCGAACTCGAGTGCGCCATCGCCTTCAGCACCATCTCCGCCGTGCTCGGCCTCGGCCTGCGCCCCCGCCACACCGTCGCCTACGCCGGCTGCTCCCGCGCCACCCTGTCCCTGGTCAACGCCGAGGAGTCGGCCACCCGCGCCGGCGCCGGCTTCGTCCAACTCGGCACCGTGGCCCCCGCCGTGGCCCTCGACCGCCTCGCGGCCCCGCTCGGCCTGCCCGGCAAGGACCCCCAGGTCACCCACCTCACCACCTCCGCCTCCTACCTGGCCGCCCTCGTCCAGGAGGCCGAACAGCACAAGTGGCGCGACGCCGACTTCGGCCTGGAGTCGATCAGCGTCGGCGGCGAGGTGCTCTCCGCACCGCTGCGCCGGCGCGCCGAGGCCGTGTTCGGCGCCACCGCCACCTCCGCCTACCTGATGACCGAGATCCTGCCCTCCGGCGCCACCCCCTGCACCCGGGGCCACCTCCACCACACCACCGAGTTCGGACACCTCGAAGTCCTCGACCCGCTCACCTGGGAACCCACCGCCTCCGGCGGCACCGGCACCGTCGTGCACACCCCCTACGTGCCCTACCGCGAGTGCACCCTGCTGCTGCGCTACGCCACCGGCGACCTCGTACGCCTCCCCGCCGAGCCGCCCGACTGCGAACTCGCCCACCTGCCCGCCACCTCCGAGATCCTCGGCCGCTGGAACGGCCCGCTCAGCCGCACCGTCACCACCCGCGAGGTGCTCGACCTGGTCGAAGCCGAACCCGAGGTCCCGCTGCCCGCCCGCCACGCCCTCACCGAAGGCCCCGACGGCCCCGACGGACCGGCCCGCCTGCACCTGCTGGTCGACCGCCTGCCCGCCACCGCCCTGCGCGGCCGCCTGGAGGACCGCGCCCGCGCCGCCGGCCTGCGCCTGGCCGACATCCTGCTGTACGAGGACCGCGCCGCCATGCCGCCGACCGCACCCCTGCGCGCCGACCTGTGCGAGCACACCTTCGACACCCTCGGCACCTTCGACGTCCCCGCCGCCCCCGGCACCCCCGCCGCCCCCGACCGTGTCCCCGGAAGGCGCTGAATGACCGTCGACCTCGCCGCCCTGGCCGCCCTCAGCGCCGCCGTCGCCGCCGAGACCGCCCTGGCCGCCTGGTACCTCGCCCGCGTCCGGATGCCCCGCCCCCCGGTCGGCGTCTACACCGGCGGCGACATCGCCGTCCTGTGCGCCGGCGTCGTCCTCGCCCCGCTGCTCTACACCGCCCTGCCCGCGGCCGCCGTCTCCGCCGTCTTCGGCCTCGTCGCCTGCCTCGCCGTCCAGTTCACCCTCGCCCCGCTGCTCGCCGCCACCCGGCTGCGCGCCACCCCCTGGTCCTGGGCCGCCGCCCTCACCGCCACTGCCGCCACCGCGCTCGCCGCCCTCACCGGCCACCCAGCCGCCGCCCGCGCCGGCAGCGACCTGATGATCGCCACCGCCGTCGTCGGCGTCGCCAACCTCTGGACCCAGAGCGGCCTGCGCTCCGGCCACAGCGCCGCCCTGGCCGCCGTCCTCACCGGCTACGACCTGGCCGCCACCACCCTCACCGACACCACCACCCGCTTCTTCGAACAGGTCCAGGACCGGCCCTTCGCCCCCCTGCTCGCCCTCACCGGCGGCCCGGCCCCCGTCGCCGTCGGCCTCGGCGACCTCCTGCTGCTCGTCCTCTACCCGCTCGTCGCCGCCAAGGCCCACGGCCGCACCGCCGCCGCCGTCGCCGCCCTCGTCGGCCTGCTCACCACCAGCGCGGTCAGCGCCTGCTTCGCCGCCGGCTGGCTCACCAGCGGATTCCCGCTGCTCACCGCCCTGGGCCCGCTGATCGTCGCCCAGCACCTGTACTGGCGGCGCCGCACCGGCGGCGAGCGCACCACCGCCCAGTGGCGCGAGGGCCACCAGCTCCCTCTCCCGCTGCCGTCCTCCGTCGGCCACGAGCCCGCCGCCGCCCTCGCCGCCCCCGTCCCCGACGGCACGCCCCCGGGCACCTGGCTCGCCCTCGCCGACGGCCGCGTCCTCGGCACCGGCCCCACCCCCGGCCACGCCCGCCGCGACGCCCGCCGCCACGGCACCGACACCCCCACCACCGCCCGGCTGGTCTGACACCTTCCAGGGCTCCGCCGGCGCGCGTCCCGAGGCCCTGCCGGTACGCGTCCCGAGGCCCTGCCAGCGCAGGACCCGAGGCCCTGTCAGTGCCGGCCGCCATGATTCCCGCATGACCGCCACCGCAGCACCGCTGTCCTCCCCGTCCGCGTACGCCGACGCCGTCGCCACCGCCGTCCGGGCCGCCGCCGCGTACTACACCGACGGCTCCACCCCGCTCGGCGACGACGAGTACGACACCCTGCTGCGGGCCATCGCCGCCTACGAGAGCGCCCACCCCGGCGAGACGCTGCCCGACTCGCCGACCGGCAAGGTGGCCGGCGGCGCCGCGAACGGCGACGTCCCGCACAGCGCCCCGATGCTCTCCCTGGACAACGTGTTCTCCGCCGAGGAACTCGACGCCTGGGCCGCCGGCCTCGAACGGCGCCTGGGCCGCCCCGTCACCGCCTGGTGCGTGGAGCCCAAGCTCGACGGCCTCGCCATCGCCGCCCGCTACCGCGCCGGCCGCCTCCAGCAGGTCGTCACCCGCGGCGACGGCCTCGCCGGCGAGGACATCACCCACGCCGCCGACGCCGTCCTCGGCCTGCCCGCCGAACTCACCGAACCCGCCGACATCGAACTGCGCGGCGAAGTCCTCCTCACCCGGGACCAGTTCGACCACGCCAACCGGATACGCGCCGACCACGGCGCCACCCCCTTCGCCAACCCGCGCAACGGCGCCGCCGGCACCCTGCGGGCCAAGGACCGCCCCTACCGGATCGAACTCACCTTCTTCGCCTACGACGCCATCGGCCCCGACGGCCTCGCCCACAGCGCCCTGCTGGACCACCTCGCCGCCCTCGGCGCCCACACCGCCGCCACCACCGCCGCCCGCCCCCGGCGCTGCGCCGACACCGCCGAAGTCCAGCAGCGCGTCGAGGAGATCGCCGCACTGCGCGCCGAACTGCCCTTCGGGATCGACGGCGTGGTCGTCAAGGCCGACCTGGCCGCCGACCGCGCCGAGGCCGGCTCCGGCTCGCGCGCGCCGCGCTGGGCCGTGGCCCGCAAACTGGCCGCGCAGCACCAGGTCACCCGGCTGCTCGCGGTGGAGTGGAACGTCGGCCGCACCGGCGTCATCGCCCCGCGCGCCGTCCTCGAACCCGTCGTCATCGACGGCGTCACCGTCACCTTCGCCACCCTCCACAACCCCGCCGACATCGAACGGCGCGGCCTGATGATCGGCGACCAGGTCTTCGTCTACCGCGCCGGCGACGTGATCCCCCGGGTCGAGGCCCCGGTGCTCGACGCCCGCACCGGCGCCGAGCAGCCGATCGCCTTCCCCGAGACCTGCCCGCGCTGCGGCGACGCCATCGACACCACCGAACAGCGCTGGCGCTGCGTCCGCGGCCGCGACTGCCAGGCCGTCGCCTCCGTCCTCTACGCGGCCGGCCGCGACCAGCTCGACATCGAGGGCCTCGGCGGCACCCGCGCCGTCCAGCTCGTCGAAACCGGCCTGGTCACCGACCTCGCCGACCTGTTCACCCTCACCCGCGAGCAGCTGCTCACCCTCGACCGGATGGGGGAGACCAGCGCCGACAACCTGCTCGCCGCGATCGCCACCGCCCGCACCCGGCCGCTCAACCGGGTCTTCTGCGCCCTCGGCATCCGCGGCACCGGACGGACCATGTCCCGCCGGATCGCCGCGCACTTCGGCTCCATGACGGCGATCCGGGCCGCCGACGCCGAGACCCTGGCCGGCGTCGACGGCATCGGCACCGAGAAGGCCCGCGTCGTCGCCGCCGAACTCGCCGAACTCGCCCCGCTGCTGGACCGCCTCGCCGCCCTCGGCGTGGGCACCGCCGTCACCGCCCCCACCGCTCCCGCCGCCACGCCGACGGCAGGGGAAGGCGACACCGCCGACGGCCCCGCCGACGACCGGGGCCCGCTCGCCGGCGAGGCCGTCGTCGTCACCGGCAGCATGACCGGCGCCCTCGCCGACCTCTCCCGCAACCAGATGAACGAACTGGTCGAACGCGCCGGCGGCAAGGCCTCCTCCTCGGTCTCCAAGCGCACCACCCTCCTGGTCGCGGGCGAGAAGGCCGGCTCCAAGCGCGCCAAGGCCGAGGAGCTCGGCATCCGCATCCTCACCCCCGAGGACTTCGCCACCCTGGTGGCCGCCCACCTCCTCCCGGTCTGACGGGCCCCTCCCGCGCGGGGGTCCGAGTCCCTCCGGACGGTCCGGTACGCCCCACGGGCCGGAACACCGCGGCCTCCCGGCCGGACCCGACCACCGGACGGTCCGCCGGGGCGCCGTCCGGCGGACCGTCAGCCGCCCGGGGCCGGCGGCAGCCGGAAGCCGACCTCGGCACCGCCGCCGGGAGCGGCGGCGGCGAAGACGGTGCCGCCGTCCGCGACGACCAGGTCGTGGACGATGGCCAGGCCCAGCCCCGAACCCGGGGTCGACTGGGTGCCGGCGGCACGGTAGAAGCGCCCGAAGACGGCCTGCCGGTCGCCGGCGGCGATCCCGGGCCCGCGGTCGCGCACGGCCAGCCGGGTGCCGGTGACGCGGACCTGGACCAGGGTGCCGTCCGGACTGAACTTGACGGCGTTGCCCACCAGGTTGTCCACGCAGCGCTGGAGCGCCCGCGGACGGGCCAGCACCGGGACGGGCCCCTCGGTGACGACGGCGATCTCCCGGCCGGTACGGCGGCGGAAGCGCCGCGCGCTGTCCTCGGCGGCGGCCGGCAGGTCGAGCGGCTCCGGCTCCTCCGCGCTCTGCTGGTCGGTGGCCAACTCGACCAGCTCGCGCACGAGTTCGTCGAGCGCGACGGTCTCGGTGACCAGGGTCGCGAGGATCTGCTCCTCGTCCTCGGGAGCGAGCCGGCCGCGGGCGCGCTGGAGGAGCTCGGCGCACCCGCGCACCGAGGTCAGCGGGGTGCGCAGCTCGTGGCTGGCGTCCTGGACCAGGCGCTGCTGCTGCTCGCGGGAGCGGCGCAGCGCGCCGACCATCGACTCGAAGGCCCGGGTGAGGCCGCCGACCTCGTCGCGCCCGGCGGCGGGCAGCGGGGTGGCCAGGTCACGGGTGGTGGTGATGTGCTCGGCGGCGCGGGCCAGGCGCCGCACCGGGCGCAGGATGCGGCCGAGGACGAGCCAGCTGAGCAGGGCGCAGGCGGCGGCGGCCGCCACGCTGGTGACGGTGATCCGCCGCAGGAACGCGTCGTCGACCTCGGTGACCCCGGCGTAGGTCTGGCCGACCATCACCGCGCCCTGCCCGTCGGGGCGGGCCTGGGTGAGGACGCCGTAGGGGGTGCCGTCGACGGTGGCGTCCTCCTGGTGGGAGCCCTGCCCGGTGCGGGCCACCTCCAGGGCCCGCTCGGAGACCGGCAGCGCCGGCCCGCCGCCCGGGGCCAGCGGCCGGGCGGTGCCGTCGGCGGGCAGCAGCTGTTCGACGGTGTCGGGCCGGGCGGGCGGCAGCCGGCCGAGGTCCAGGGCGGCGAGCACGGTCTCGGCCCGGTCCCGCAGGCTCCGGTCGAGCTGGTCGGAGACCAGGGTGCTGACGCCGCGGTAGGCGGCGGTGACGGGCACGGCGATCGCCAGCAGGACGGAGGCGAGGACCACCAGGCCGATGCGGGTGCGCAGCATCAGGCGGTCCGGGCGGTGTAGCCGACGTTGCGCACCGTGTGGATCAGCCGGGGCGCGCCGTGCTCCTCGGTCTTGCGGCGCAGGTAGCCGACGTACACGTCGAGCGAGCGCGAGTCGGTGTCGAAGTCGTAGCCCCAGATGCGCTCGTAGATCCGGTGGCGGGTCAGGACGGTGCCCTGGTTGCGCAGCAGCAGCTCCAGCAGGTCGAACTCGGTCTTGGTCAGGTCGAGCCGGCGCCCGCCGCGGTGGGCCAGCCGGGCGGCCGGGTCCAGGGCGAGGTCGGCGAGGACGAGCCCGGTGTCCTCGCCGTCCCCGGCGTCGAGCGGCTCGGTGCGGCGCAGCAGGGCGCGGATGCGGGCCAGCAGCTCCTCGGTGGCGAAGGGCTTGGCGAGGTAGTCGTCGGCGCCCGCGTCCAGCCCGGCGACCCGGTCGCCGAGCTGGTGGCGGGCGGTGAGGACGAGGACGGGCAGGCGGTCGCCGCGCCGGCGCAGCATCCGGCACAGCGCGAGGCCGTCGAGGCGGGGCATGACCACGTCCACCACCGCGAGGTCGGGGCGCCGGTGCTCCAGGAGCTCCAGCGCCTCCTGGCCGTCGGCGGTGGTGAGCACCCGGTAGCCCTCGAAGCGCAGCAGGTGGTCGAGGGTGGCGCGGACACCGGGGTCGTCCTCGACGACCAGGACGGTGCGCCGGGCGTCGGCGGTGGGATCTGTCATGGTGTCATCCTCGCTGGTGGCGGGCGTGGTCAGGCCGGTCGGGGGCTGCCGACGACGCGTCAGCGGGGGACCGGGACGACCGCGACCGGCGGGATCCGGACCAGGCAGGAGGTGTCGCCGACCTCGCCGGTGCGGATGAAGCCGCTGGCGATCTCCAGGGCGCAGCCGGTGGACTCCATCTCCGGGAGGTGTCCGCTGTTGGGTACCGAGACGAACGCGCTGTGGCGGAACTGGGCCGCCGACAGGCGGGAGTTGACCTCGGGGGTGTTGGTGTCGAGGTCCCCGGAGAGCACCAGGACGGGCACGTCGGGCAGGTTCCCCAGGTCGGTCGGCTGCGGGCGGGCGGTACCCCGGCGCGGCCAGTTCAGGCAGTTGTCCCCGCCGTCGGTCTGGCCCGCGGCCCAGCCCTCGGGGCTGAAGGCCCCGAAGTCGGCCGGGTCGGCGGCGGCCAGGGCGGCGCGGTACTGGCGGCGGCGCTCCGACACCGGGGCCTCCGGGTCCCAGGCGCGGACGTAGTCGTTGCAGGTGACGGCCAGGAAGGAGGCCTGGTCCTCGGTGCCGGTGCCCTCCATCTCGCCGCGCACCAGGGCGGACAGCGGCCCCTCGTCGCCCGCGGCGAAGGCGTGCAGGGCGGCGGGCAGGGCGCCGAGCAGCCCGGACTCCCCGGGGTGCAGGCCGATGCCGCGGGTGGCCGGCTCGTACATCAGGTCGGCGAGCTTGTCCTCGGTGAACAGCACGGTGCGCCGCTCGCCGCCGGCCTCGGCGGTCACCTTCAGCGGGCGGGCGCGCAGCCGCTCGGCGACGGCGGCGAGGTCGTGCACCGCGGTGTCCGGGTCGCAGGCGCCGCTGCGCTCGCAGATCCGGCGCAGCGTCAGGGAGACCTGCTGGGCGCCGGGCCGGGCCAGGGAGTCGAAGGCGACCGGGTAGGCGCCGGACAGCACCATCTTCTCGACCCGCTCGGGATGGCGGTCGGCGTAGACCGGCATCAGGTAGGTGCCGTAGGACATGCCGTACAGCACCAGCCTGGGGGCGCCCAGGCGCTCGCGGGCGGCGTCGATGTCGTCGGCGGTGGCGGCGCTGGTGTAGCCGCGGGCACGCGGGCCGAGTTCCTCGGCGCACTCGGCGACGAGCTCGCGCTGGCCGGCCCGCGGGGCCCAGCGGTACTCGGCCTCGGTGACGTCGCAGGGCAGCCGGCCGGAGCGGCCGGTGCCACGCGGGTCCAGCAGGAGCACGTCGTAGTCGTCCAGCACCCCCCGCAGCGCACCGGCCACCTGCTCGGCGCGGTCGATCAGGGTCTCGCCGGGGCCGCCGGGGTTGAGGGCGACGGTGCCCAGGGCCGGACCGGGGCGGCTGTGGCGCACCACCGCGTAGCTCACGTCGACGCCGCCCAGGCGCGGCTCGCCCGTCACCAGGGGCCGGCGCATGGTCGTGCAGTCGACCCGGTGGCCGGGGACGGCCGGGCACCACGCGGGCCGGCCCTGCGCCCCGGCGGCGGAGGCCTGCGCGGGCGGGGCGGCGGCGAGCGGCAGCGCCGTCGCCAGTACCGCCAGGGCCGCGGCGGCCAGGGCGCCCCGCCGGGCCCGCCGCCCCGCGCCGCCCGTGTCCGCGCCGTTCGCGCTCGCGCCGTTCGCCCCGGTGGCCGTGCCCCTCGCCGTGCTCGTCGTCATCGCGGTGTCCTCCGTACGTCCTGCGGTCGGTGTGGGCACGACTCTGCCGGGCGCCCGTCAGCCGTTCGGCAGAGTGACGGCAAAGGCGTGTAAGAACCCCGAGCGCGCGGGAACCCGGGGGCGTAGGACCAAAAGCCGATGGCCCCGCGCCCGGCCTCCCGGGTGGAATGGCCCGATGGATCACGCGCCACGACCCGAGCCGTCGCACCCCGAGCAGTCGCACACCGGCCCCGCCGACGGCCTCACCGCCGCCCAGCGGGACGCCTACCTCGACCGCATCGGCCTGCCCGACCCCGGCGCCCCCTCCCCGCACGCGCTCGCCCGGCTCCAGCTCGCGCACCTGCGCACCGTCCCGTTCGAGAACCTGGACATCCACCTCGGCGAGAGCATCGTCCTCGACCCCGCCGCCCTGCTGGCCAAGGTCGTGACCCGCCGCCGCGGCGGCTTCTGCTACGAACTCAACGGCGCCTTCGCGCAGTTGCTCACCTCGCTCGGCTACCGGGTCGGCCTGCTCGCCGCCCGCGTCTTCGACGGCGAACGGCTCGGCCCGCCCTTCGACCACCTCGCCCTGCGGGTGGACCTCGACGAACCGTGGCTGGCCGACGTCGGCTTCGGCCGCTTCAGCCACCACCCGCTGCGCCTCGACGAGCGCGGCGAACAGGCCGACGCCGAGGGCGCGTTCACCCTCACCCCGACCGGCACGGACGGCGACCTGGACGTCCTACGGGACGGCACGCCCCAGTACCGCCTGGGCCCGCGCCCGTACGAACTCGCCGACTTCGCCCCGACCTGCCGGTGGCAGACCACCTCACCGGACTCCCACTTCACCCGCTCCACGACCTGCACACTGCTCACCGCGGACGGCGGCCGGGCGACCCTCAGCGGCAACCGCCTCATCACCACCACCCCGGCCGGCGAACGCACCGAACGGACCCTCACCGACGACGAGGCCCTCGCCGCGTACCGCACCCGCTTCGGCATCACCCTGGACCGCCTGCCGAGCCTGCCGGCCCTCCCCGGCTGAGCGCCCGGCGACCGCCCGCCCGGGCGAAAACCGGTTGCCGCCGCGCAGGCCGACGGCGAGACTGCGGTCCGACCCGCCCGGCCGGTGCGGCCGCCGGGGGTGTCCCGCCCGTCCGGCCCGGCCGGATCTGCCCACCTGTGAAACCGGGGTCGCCCCATGCCCACCGAGCCGACCGCCCTGCTCCGCCCGCGTGCCCTGCGCCCCGGTGACCTGGTGGCGGTGGCCGCGCCGTCCGGTCCGCTGGACGAGGCGGACCGTCCCCTCCTGGCCCGCGGCACGGCCGTGCTGGAGGAACTCGGCTTCCGGGTACGGGTGTGCCCGTCGGTCGCCGAGGGGCGCCGGCACTGGTGGGCCGCGGGCCGTCCCGCCGAGCAGGCGGCGGAGTTCAACGCGCTGCTGCGCGACCCCGAGGTGCGGGCGATCGTCGCGCACACCGGCGGGCAGGCGGTGACGGGCTGGCTGGACCAGCTGGACCTGGACGCTGTACGCGCCGACCCGAAGCCGGTGCTGGGCTGCAGCGACGTCTCCCAGCTGCTGCTGGCCCTGCACGCCCGCACCGGACTGGTCGGCGTGCACGCCGACATGGCCACCTACGGCTTCGGCGAGTGGAGCGAGCGCTTCGCGGACGGGCCCGAGGAGGACGGCGCGCACCAGGCGCTGCGCGAGGCGTACCTACGGGTGCTCACCGTGCCGGCCCCGCCCGGGCCGCTGCCGGCGCTCTCCCCGTGGCAGTGCTGGCGCGACGGCCGCGCCCGGGGCCCGCTGGTCGGCGGCCTGCTCAACCGGCTCGTCGCCCTCCAGGCCACCCCGTACGCCGTCCCCGCGCGGTCCTTCGACGGCGCGGTGCTCTTCTGGGAGGAGGTGGACCGGCCGCTGTCCGCGGTCTGGAAGGACCTGCACGTGCTGCGGCTGTCCGGCGTCCTGGACCGGATCGCGGCGATGGTGGTCGGCACCCCGCACCGGGTCGGCTCCGACGGGCCCGCCGGCGCGGGAGAGCCGTCGCTGCGCGAGGTGGTCCTGGACGTGCTCGGCGACCGCCCGCTGCCCGTCCTCGCCGGCGTGGACTTCGGCCACGCCGGCCCCAACCTCCCGCTGCCCCTCGGCGTGCGGGCCGAGGCCGACGCCACCGCCCGCACCCTCACCCTGCTCACCCCGGCGGTCTCCTGACCCCTCCGCGGAAGCCGTCAGGCGACGAGGCAGAGCCCGTCGTACCGGCCCGTGGACGGGGCGCGGCCCCGGCCGGTGCGGCTCGGGACGGCGGCGTAGCGGGCCAGCTCGTCCTGGGCGAGCGAGAGCAGGTCGCCGAGGCCGAGGCCCAGCGCCCGGGCGGCGGCCGCGAGCACCTCGGAGGAGGCCTCCTTGCGCCCGCGCTCCAGCTCCGACAGGTACGGCATCGAGATCCGGGCCGCCTCCGCGACGTCCTTCAACGTGCGTTCCTGGGCGAGCCGTTCGCGCCGCAGCACGTCGCCGACGACGTCGCGCCACAGCGGCTCCCGCCGTACGGGCGCCGGGTGCGGGGGACGGGACGGCCCGCCGGACGCGGGCGGCTGCGCCTGCGGGCGCAGGGGGATGACGCGGGCTTCGTTCGGCGCATGGGTGCTCACCCCTTCACCCTAGGGATCCGGCGCCCCGGGGGAAGAGCACGGAGTTCCGCCCTGGGTGAAGCCCGCGCGCCGGCCGCGGCCCCTCAGGGCCGGGGCGTCCAACCGGCCGGGGCGAGGCCGGTGTCGGCGAGGATCCGCCCGACCGTCTCCTCCAGGCCGCTGTGCCGGCCGACGACCCGTTCGAGACCGTCGGGGAGCAGGTCGTGGGGCCGGTACCAGTCGGCCATGTCCTCGGGGGAGAACTCGGCGGCCTGGGGGCGGGTGGCGTGCCGGCGCACGGTCTCGTCGAAGTCCACGTCGAGGTAGTACAGGAAGCTGCGGCCCCGGTGGTCGGCGACGAGCCGGGCCAGCATCGGCCCGTAGCGCTCGGCGGCGAGGATGCCCTCGACGACCGTGTGGAAGCCGTGGTCGAGGGCGTGCCGCGCGACCAGGTCGATCAGCCCGATGTTCGCCCCGCCCGGGACGTCCCGCTCCCGCAGCACGGTACGCCGCAGCAGGTCCTGCCCGACGACGGCGAGGCCCCGCCCGTACGCGGCCCGCAGCCGAGCGGCGACGCTGGACTTCCCGGCGCCGCTCGGACCCCGCACCACGACCAACACGCTCTCCGGGCCGCCCGTCACACCGCGACCGTCCCCGCGCCGCGCCCCGCCCACACCACCGGGCGCCCACCGGGTACCCGGCGGGAGGCCGCGGCCCGGCACTGTATATGTTGATCACTCGCCGGTCCGGCCGGCGTCCCGTCCCAGGGGGTGACGCGTGGGGCCGGGTCGCTGCCGTCGGGGAGCCGGGCAGGAGGCCCCCGGCCCGGGGCCGAGCAGCGGCCCGCCCGACATCCCACCGTTCCCGAAGGATTCCGCATGACCGTTCCCGTCCCGCCCGACAGCAGCCCGCGGCCTGCCGAGGAGCCGGCCGCCGCCGACCCGTGGGCGCCGCCGGGCCAGGGCCGGGACGAGGCCCCCACGGTCCCCGCCCCCGGCTTCGGCCCCGCCCCCGCTCACGCCCCCGCCGCGGGCCCCGGGCAGATACCGGGTCAGGCCCCCGGCCAGGCACCCGGCGCCCCGTACTGGCCGCCCTACGCGATGCCGGCGCCCGCGCCGCAGCCCCGCAACGGCCTGGGCATCGCGGCCATGGTGCTCGGGATCGTCGGGGTCGTGCTCGGCCTGACCATCATCCTGTTCTGGCTGTCCTGGCTGCCCGCCCTGCTGGCCGTGGTCTTCGGCGTGATCGCCCTGGGCCACGTGCGCAAGGGCCTGGCGGCCAACCGGGCGATGGCCCTGGCGGGCGTGGTCCTGGGCGTCACCGGCCTGCTGGTCTCGGTCGGCACCGGCGTGTTCGTCGTGAACCGGGTGCAGGAGGTCCACCGGGAGCAGAAGGCGCAGGCGGAGGCCGCGCGCATCCGCTTCGAGACCGCGACCAAGGCCGCCGAGGAGCGGGCGGCCAAGGAGAAGGCGCGGATCGAGGCCGAGCGCCAGCGGCTCGCGGCCGAGCAGGAGAAGCGGGCCGCGGACGAGTGGGCCCGGCGCCTGTCGTTCGGCCAGTCCTACACCTACCCGGACGGGCTGAAGGTCACGATGGCCGCGCCGGAGCCGTACGTCCCGCGCGGGGGCGTGGGCGAGACCCCCAAGGACGCCACGATCGTCCAGGTGAGGATCACCGTCGTCAACACCGGGCCAGCGGAGGTCTCGCTCCTCGGTTCGGGGCTGCCCACCGTCCGGGACGCCAAGGGCAACCTCGTCTTCACCCTGATCGACGGCAGCGGACGGATGAAGATCCTCACCAAGTCCCTGGCCCCGGGCGAGGAGGCCACCGGGCTGACCGCGTACGCCCTGCCGGCCGGCGCGGGCGACCCGTTCTCCGTCCGGTTCGACCACACCATGGGCACGGAGTACAAGGACGTCATCTGGACCGGCCCGGCCGGCTGACCCCCGACCCGCCCCACCGCCCGAGGCCGCCCGACCGCCCCCCGCGGCAACTCTGACGGCACGTCACGAATCGGCAACCGAGGCCCCGTCTCCGGCGATACACCTGTGACGCACCGACCGGCTCGCCTATTCTCCATCCGGCGCGGCGCACTCCCGCCGCGCCGGACGACTGGGGGGTCGCGTGCTTCTGGACGGACGCATGGCCGTGTTCGAGGCCGTCGTTCCCGCGCTGGTCGGCCTCGAACTGACGGGGCCCGAGCCGGGCAACGGCACCCGGCTGCGCATCCCGCCCGGCACCCCCCTGCTGGTCGAGTGCGCCGGCGGGCGGCTCACCGGCAAGACCACCCTCCTCAAGGCCCTGGAGGAGCGGTACGCCGAGCGCCTGCCCCAGGCGTACGCGGACCTCGGGCGCGCGGACTTCGGCCGCCCCGGCCTCGCCCTGCCCGCCGAGAACGAGGCGCCCCGGCTGAGCAACGCCTCCCACACCTCGGACCTGCTCTTCCACGTGCGCTACGAGCTGAGCCGGCGGGCGAACCGGTTCGGCGGGGGCCTGTCCTTCCCCCGGCTCACCCAGGGCCTGCTCGCGATCACCAGCTGGCAGGCCGTCGGGCTCGGCGAACTGGAGGCCGCCGGCCGGCGCCTGGAGAGCCTGCTGCGCGAGAGCCAGCCCGACGCCCAGGCCCGCCGGAACAAGGTGGCGGGCTGGATCAGACAGGTCGCCCCGAACCTCGGCGCCGCGGCCGGGCTCGGCCCCGGGGTGAACGAGCTCGTCGCCTCGCTCGCCGACGTCGTCGCCACCGAACTGCTCGGCGCCCGCGCCAACAGGAACGGCCTGCGCTGGTGGGCCGAACGGCGGGTCAGCGCCCAGGGCGAGGCGAACGTCCAGCTGTCCGAGCTGGCCCGCGCCTTCCGCGGCGGCGCACAGGACCGCGAGTCCGCCGAACGGCACCTGCTGGCCGCCCTCCTGGCCGACATCGACGACCACTACACCTGGGCGCGGCTGAAGAACCGGCTGCCGCGCCCGCTGCTGCTCCTCGACAACGCCCACACCCCGCTGGGCCGGCCGGTCCTGGAGACGCTGACCCGGGTGTGGCACGAGGAGAGCGTCCGGACCCGGCCCGGCGTGGTCGTCACCGCCCTGGACCGGGAACCGGCCGTCCCCGACCCGGAGAGCACCGCCCCGTCGACGCGCAACGCCGCCGGCCCGTTCTGGCGGGCGGACCGGCCGCAGACCGCGGACGGCTGGACCGTGCGGCTGCCGCTGGCCCAGCTGACCCTCGACGAGGTCAAGCGGATGTTCGGCACCGACCACCCCGCGCCCGACACCGCCCAGCTGATCCACCGTCTCAGCGCGGGACGGGCGGGCATCGCCCACGGCCTGGTCCAGGCCGGCCGGCGGGCGGTGCGTCTTGGGACGGACACCGGCCCCCGCGCCCTGCTCGACCTGCCCGCCGACGACGAACCGGACACCCCGGTGCACGAGCGGCTGCTGCGCCTCCTCGTCCCCGACGACACCGCCCGCACCCGCCTCGCCTACTTCTCCCCGGCCCTCGACTACGAGGCCGCCCACGGGCTCGGCTCCGCCTACCCGCCCGGCGACGACGGGGCCCTGCGCGTCCAGGAGACCATCCGGCTGCTGGAGCGCGACCGCTGGGGCACCCGCCCGTGGCCGGGCACCGGAGCACCCTTCGTCGGCGACCCCGCCCTGCGCGCCCTGCTCGGCCACCAGCTGGCCGCCCGGCTCGACGCCACCCCCGGGGCCGAGCCGTGGCACGACATCCACGAGACCCTCCGCGACCGCTACGCCCCGCGGACCGCCGGCGGCCAGCCCGACGACCGCTTCCTGCACCACGCGCTCGCGGTCCTCGACACCGGCACCGTCGTGCGCGCCCTCCACCAGCGCCTGGCCCGACAGGACGCGGCCACCTGGCTCGCCGCCCTCAACCTGGTCTGCGCCGCGCCCCACCCGCCCCGGAACCTCGCCCCCGCCACCGCACGCCCCGAGGACTGCCCGGCCTGCGGGAGCACCCGCGCCCCCGTGCACCAGGCGATCGACCTGCTCGTCCGCGGCCTGTGGCAGCAGTCGCACCCGCTCGCCCCACCCGACCAGCGGCTGATCGACAGCGTCCAGTTGCAGCTGCTCACCCTGGCCCAGCACAGCGGGCCCGCCGACCAGACGGTGTTCTTCCGGGCGTACGACACCTGGCCGCAGCTCCTGCGGCGCTGGATCCAGGCCCCCCACCTCCCGATCCGAGGAGAGTCCCCACGATGAGGCTGCTGCCCGCCGGTCCCCTGAACCGCGCGCTGGTGACCGCCCTGGCCGTCGCCGTCCTGGCCACCGGCGGCTACCTGGGATACGAGTACGGACTGGCCGACGACCCGTCCTGCGCCCCCGGCGTGGAGAAGCGCGGCGAGCAGCACGAGTGCGTCGGCGTCACCGACGGCGCCTACGTCTTCAGCGAGGAGCTGCGGCAGGTCACCGAGCGCATCAAGGCCGAGAACGACCGCGTGGCCGGCCAACCGCACGCCACCGTCGCGCTGATGATCCCGATGACCTCCGACGCCCCCGCCGAACGGCGCGAGCTGGTCGAACAGGTGCAGGGCGCCTACCTGGCCCAGCACTGGGCCAACGACGACGCGAACAAGGAGAAGACCCAGCCCCTGATCCGGCTGGTGCTGGCCAACCCCGGTCGCGAGTACAAGGAGTGGCTCGCCGTCGCCGACCAGCTGGCCCGGGCCAAGGCCGACGGCAAGCAGAACCTCCGGGCCGTCGCGGGCATCAACCTCAGCAGCGACCGGACCCAGGACGCCGTCCGCTACCTCACCGCGAACAAGGGCATCCCGGTCGTCGCCGGCCCCATGACCTCGGACGACATCAAGAACACCGCCACCGACCGCTCCTACCCGGGACTGGCGCGCATCGTCCCCGGCACCGCCGACCAGGCCGCCGCCCTCGCCTCGTACGGGGCGACCCTCAAGCCCGAGGAGGCCCTGGTGATCGAGGACACCCGGCCGGGCGACAACTTCCTCACCACCCTGCGGACGACCTTCAAGACGCTCGCCAAGGGCGCGCCCAACGCTCCGGAGACCTTCCAGTCGCCGCTCGACTACAACAAGGAGGGCAACCTCGCCAACACCTTCCACCAGATGGTGCCGGACATCTGCTCCTCCGCCGCCACGACCCTCTACTTCGCCGGCCGCCCCGTGCAGCTGCGCCAGTTCCTGGTCGCCCTGGGCAACCGGAAGTGCGACAAGCACTACACGGTCATCACCAGCTCGCACGCCTCCACCCTGATGGTCGACAAGGAGTTCGCCGACAAGTGGGACTCCCTCACCAAGGGGGCCGGCATCACCGTCCGCTACACGGCCCTCGCCCACCCCGACACCTTCGGGGAGCGCAGCGCCGAGACCACCGGCGGCTCCAAGGACGCCACGGCGAGGCTGGCCGACCTGCTGAAGAGCCCCGACACCAAGGCGCCCGACGCGATCGGCCCCGCCGACCTCCGCGACGGCCGGGTGATCGTCACCTACGACTCGGTCACCACCGCCGTCGCCGGCATCCGCAACCAGACCACGGACAAGGTGGCGATGCCCTCGACGGACGACGTCACCGAGGGCTGGAGGCGGATGCACGGCAGCAACCGGGTCAACGGCGCGAGCGGCTGGATCTGCCTCGACCCGCAGGGCAACGCCTACAACAAGGCCGTGCCCGTCGTCGAACTCGACCCGAAGATCAAGAACGCCGTCCTGGTCGGCCTCGCCTGGCCCCTCGGCCACGCCCCCGACGCGACCTGCCCGATCGGCAGCGACGGCTGACCCCCCGGGCAGGGGCCGCGCCCACCGGGACCGCGACCCCTGCCCGCCGCCTCAGCCGCCGTCCTTCCCGCCGTCCTTCGCGCCGTCCCCGCCGCCGAAGGCGGACTCGAACTCGTCGATGTCCTCCTGGCCCAGCGAGATCAGCGAGAAGTCCGACGGGGTGTGGCCGCCGGAGCCCTCGTCGGCGTGCCGCACCAGGCCCTCCAGCACCGCCCGCCAGCGCTCGGCGAGGTCCGCCAGCTCCGCCCCGCCGAGCAGCCCGGCCGGCGACTCCAGGACGAAGGACAGCTCGGGGCCCTCGGGCAGGTCCCGCGCCCGGCCGTTGATCTCCAGCACGTGCCGCAGCGGCATCGCCGGGTCGACACCGCCGGGCATCACGTGCTCGCCCGCCGACGTCCACGGCCGCCCACCGGTCGCGGAGCCCACCCCGGCGTCCGCGTCCGCGGAGCCCGCCTCCTCACCGGAACCGCCGAACCGGCCCAGGTAGTTGAACCCGATCTGCGGCGCCGCCAACGGCGCGAGCACCGCCCGCGTGGCCGGGTTGGCGTACCTCAGCAGCCCGTACCCCAGACCGTCGCCCGGCCGCTGCCGCAACTGCTCCTTGACCCGCTTGATCAGCCGCGCCACGTCCTCCCCGCCCGCCCGGACCTCGGCCGGGTCGATCGGCCCGGTCTCCAGCCACACCGGGTGGACGGCGGTGAACCAGCCGAGGGTGCGCGTCAGGTCCATGTCCTCCGACAGCGGCACCCGGCCGTGCGCCTCCCGGTCGACCAGGAAGCCCTCCGGCACCGGCCTGCCCCGGGCGCGCAGCCACTCGCCGAGCGCCGCGGCCAGACCGGACAGCAGCACGTCGTCCACGCCCGCGTGGAAGGCGGCGGGCAGGGCCGCCAGCAGCGGCCCCGCGGTGCGCGCCGGGACGGTCAGCTCGGCGCGCGAGCGGCCGCCGCCCGCGGTGTCCACGCGCGGGTCGAGCGGCCGGTCGGCGAGCGGGTCCTCGACCCGGTCCACCACCCGCCGCCAGTCCGGCAGTTCGTCCACCGTCCGCTGCGCCCGGGCCCGCTCCGCCAGGGCGACCGCCCAGCGGCGGAACGACGTCGCCTCGGCGGCGACCGCCGTCCCGGCCGCGTCCGCGCCGCCGGCGGCCAGGGCCGCGTGGGCCAGGGCCAGGTCGGGCACCAGCACCCGCCAGGAGACGCCGTCGATCACCAGGTGGTGGGCCGTCAGCAGCACCAGGCCGCCGCGCCCGGCGCCGCGCTCCAGGAGCACGGCGCGCAGCATCACGCCGTCGCGCGGCGCGAGCGCGGCCTCGGCGGCGGTGGCCTGCTCGTCGACCAGCGCGTCCAGCCGCTCCCCGTCGAGGCCGGCCGCGTCCACCCGGCTCACCAGGTCCGCCGCGGCGACCGCCCAGGACGTGCCCGGCTCGGGCACCACCAGCTGCTCCTCGTCCTCCTCCAGCCGCGCCCGCAGCACCTCGTGCCGGTCGAGGACCGCCTGCAGCGCGTCCGCCAGCTGCCCGGTGGTCAGGCCGGGCGGCGCGGTCAGCAGCATCGCCTGGCTGCCCGCCCGGGCCACCGAGCCCGCCCGCCGCGCGACCTCGCGCATCACCGGGGTCAGCGGGACCGGGCCGTAGGGGACGTCCTCGGCGTGCTGCGCCGCCGTCCCGTCGACCGGCCCGGCCACCCGCGCGAGCTCCGCGGGCGTGCACAGCTCGAAGACCTGGCGCGGGGAGATCGCCAGGCCGGCCTTGCCGGCCCGCCCGGCCAGCAGCATCGAGGTGATCGAGTCGCCGCCGAGGACGAAGAAGTCGTCCTCCGGGCCGACCTGTTCGAGGTTCAGCACCTCGGCGAACAGCCGGCACAGCAGCTCCTCCGCGTCGGTGGCCGCCTCGCGTCCGGCCGACCGGCCGGCGAAGACGGGCCGGGGCAGGGCGGCCCGGTCGAGCTTGCCGTTCGCCGTCACGGGCAGGGCCCCGAGGACGGTCACCGAGGCCGGGACCAGGTACTCGGGCAGCTTCCCGGCGAGGTGCTCCCGCAGCGCCTCCGGGTCGAGGGCGGACTCGTCGCCGCCGGCCGGCACGGCGTAGCCGGCCAGCCGCTTGTGGCCGTCCTCGTCCTCGACCGCGACGACGAGCGCCTGGGCGACGCCGGGGTGCGCGGCGAGCACGGCCTCGATCTCGGCCGGCTCGACGCGGAACCCGCGGATCTTGAGCTGTTCGTCGGCGCGGCCGAGGAAGAGCAGCTGCCCGTCCGGGGTCCACTGCGCCAGGTCGCCGGTGCGGTACATCCGGGCGCCCTCGGGTTCGTCCTCGGCGGGGAAGGGGCAGGCCACGAAGCGCTCCGCGGTGAGTGAGGGACGGCCGAGGTAGCCGCGGGCCAGTCCGGCCCCGGCGAGGTAGAGCTCGCCGGTCATGCCGACCGGTACGGGCCGCAGGAAGGCGTCCAGGACGAACACCCTGGTGTTGTCCATCGGCCGCCCCAGCGGCACGGTGTCGGGCACCGCGTCCGGGTCGGTGAAGGGCAGCTGGGTGGTGAAGGCGGTGGTCTCGGTGGGGCCGTAGGTGGTGCGCACCACCATGCCGGGGTGGGAGCGCAGCAGGGTCCGTACGGCGTTCGCGGAGACGACGTCGCCGCCGGTGGAGACCTCGCGCACGCCGCCGAAGATGTGCGGGGCCTGCTCGGCGAGCACCCGGAAGTGCCCGGCCGTGGCGTGCACGTTGGTGACCTGCTGGGCCGCGATCAGCCGGCCGCGTTCGACGGTGTCGATGTCCCCGGGGGGCACCAGCACCAGCCGGCCGCCGTGCAGCAGCGTCGTCCAGATCTCGTAGGTGGAGGCGTCGAAGGCGTGGTTGGCCTGCACCAGCACCCGCTCCAGGGCCCCGCTGGACCAGCACTCGTCGAGGCAGAACGCGAGGACGCTGCCGTAGGTCACCGCGACGCCCTTCGGCAGGCCGGTGGACCCGGAGGTGTAGATGACGTACATGAGGTTCTCCGGCCGGACCGGCACCGGCGGGAAGGCCCCGGCCTCCGTGTCCGCGTCCGTCTCCTCGGCGGGCTCCGCCGCCAGGCGCAGCACCTCGGCGGGGGCGAACAGTCCGGCGTCGGCCAGGCCCCGCCCGGCGTTGGGCGCGTCCACCAGCACGACGGCCGGGCCCGCCTGCGCCGCGACCGCGCGGAGCCGCCCGGCCGGGTGCCGGCCGTCCATCGGCAGGTACGCCGCGCCGGCCTTCACCACCGCCAGCAGCGCGGTGATCAGCTCGGGCGAGCGCTCGGCCACCACGCCCACCAGGGTCTCGGGGCCCACGCCGAGCCCGGCCAGCCGGTGCGCCAGGCGGTTCGCCCGCCGGTCCAGCGCGGCGTAGGTCAGCTCGGTGTCCCCGGCGACCACGGCCACCGCGGCGGGGGTGCGGCGCACCTGCCGCTCGAAGAGCTCGGCGAGGGTCGCCTCGGGCAGCTCGCGGCGGGTCCGGTTCCCGGAGCCGTCCAGGTCCCGCCGCTCCTCGCCGGTCAGCACGTCGAGCCGGCCCAGGGGCACGTCCGGGTCGGCCGCGACCTGGCGCAGCACCAGCGTCATCCGGTCGACGAGGCCGCGGGCGGTGCGCTCGTCGAACAGGTCGGGCCGGTAGTCCAGCCGGATCTCGGTGTCGTCGGCCGGCGTGACGACGACGGTCAGCGGGTAGTGGGCGGCCTCCTCGCCGCCGCCGGCCGCCACCCGCACCCCGGCGGGGCCGCGCCGGGAGACCCAGGCGGGCATCGGCGGCGGCTTCGACGTCCCGTCGGCGGGCGCGGGCGGCTCCGGGCCCGGCCCCAGCGGGCCGCCGGCCTGCTCGCCGCTGCGCAGCGCGCTGCCGCCCAGGCCCTCGCCCGGGGGCGGGGGAGCGGTGGGCCGCGGCGCGCCGGGCGCGGCCGGGTCGGCGGCGGGGGCGGCCATCGGGCCGCGGGGGTAGTTCTGGAAGACCATCAGGGTGTCGAAGACCGCGCCCGGGCCGCCGGCGCGCTGGATCTCGGGCAGGCTCAGCTGCTGGTGGTCGAGCAGGGCGGCCTGCTGGTCCTGGAGGGCGGCCATGGCGGTGCGGAAGGGCACGGCCGCGTCCAGGCGCACGCGCACCGGCACGGTGTTGATGAACAGCCCGACCATCCGGTCGGCCTGCGGTACGTCGGCGGGGCGGCCGGAGACGGTCGCGCCGAAGACCACGTCCAGGCGGCCGGACAGCTTGCCGACCAGCAGCGCCCAGGCGACCTGGAAGACCCGGTTGAGGGTGACCCCGGCGTCGCGCGCGGTCTCCCGCAGCCGGTCGGTGAGGTCGTCGCCGATCCGGTCGATCACGTGCCGGAGCATCACCGGCGGGCCGCTGCGGTCGGCCGGGCCCACCAGGGTGGGCTCCCCGGTGCCGGCCAGCATCGCGCGCCAGGCCGCGCGCGCGGCGTCGGTGTCCCGGCGGCCCAGCCAGGCGAGGTAGTCGCGGTACGGCGGCACCTTGGGGAGCACCGAGGGGTCGCCGCCGTTGTCGTAGATCCGCCACAGCTCGTCGAACAGGATCGGCAGCGACCAGCCGTCCATCAGGATGTGGTGCATCGTCACCACCATCCGGTACCGGTCGGGGCCGGCGCGCAGCAGCAGCACCCGCAGCAGCGGGGGCAGGCCGAGGTCGAAGCGCCGGGCGTCGGTCGCGGCCAGGGCGCCGGCGCGGGCGTCGGCCTCCCGCTCGTCCAGTGCGCCGAGGTCGGCGTACGTCCACGGGATCCGCACGCCCTTGGCGATCACCTGGACGGTGTCGCCGGCCGCGCGGGAGCGGAAGCCGGCTCGCAGGCTCGCGTGCCGGTCCAGCAGCGCCTGCCAGGAGGCCTGGAGCACCTCGGGCCGCAGTTCGCCGTCGAGGTTGAGGACCCGCTGCCCCACGTACACGTCCCGGGGCGCGTCCTGGTCGTACGAGGCGTGGAACAGCAGTCCCTCCTGCAGCGGGGAAAGCGGCCACACGTCCTCGACCGTCAGCTGGCTCATCGTGCTCTCCGTTCGGGTTGGTCGGGCCGTTCGGGTCGGTCGGGGCCGGCCGCCGCCTGGGGCGGCGGCAGCAGGCGCAGGGGGCCGCCGCCGGGCGGCAGCGGGGGCGGGGCGCCGTAGCCGTCGGCCGGGTCCGGCCCGGCTTCGGGGCGCGGCGCGGGCGGGTCGGCGAACTGGGTGCGGTAGAGCTCCGCGTACAGGCCGCCGGCGTCGACGAGCGCGGCGTGCCGGCCGCGTTCGACCACGCGCCCGTCCTGGAGCACCAGGATCTGGTCGGCCTCGCGGATCGTGGACAGCCGGTGCGCGATCACCAGGGCGGTGCGGCCGGCCAGGGCCGTCCACAGCGCCTTCTGCAGGGCCGCCTCGGACTCCGAGTCCAGGTGCGCGGTGGCCTCGTCGAGCACGACCACGGACGGCTTCTTGAGCAGCAGCCGGGCGATCGACAGGCGCTGCTTCTCGCCGCCGGAGAAGCGGTAGCCGCGGTCGCCGACGACGGTGTCCAGGCCGTCGGGCAACGCCGCGACCACGTCCCGGACCTGCGCGGCCTCGCAGGCCTCGACGAGCTCCGCCTCGGTGGCGTCCGGCTTGGCGTAGAGCAGGTTGGCGCGGATGGTGTCGTGGAACAGGTGGGCGTCCTGGGTGACCATGCCGACGGTGTCGCGCAGCGAGGCCAGGGACAGGTCGCGCACGTCGACGCCGCCGATCCGCACGGTGCCCCCGGTCGGCTCGTACAGCCGGGCCACCAGCTGGCTGACGGTGGTCTTGCCCGCGCCGGAGGGCCCGACCAGCGCGGTCAGCCGGCCCGCCGGGGCGCGGAAGCTCACCCCGCGCAGCGCCTGGGCGGTGCCGGAGCGCTCCGGGGCCGGCAGCGACAGCGTCTCCAGCGAGGCGAGGGAGACCTCCTTCGCGGCCGGGTAGCGGAAGGAGACGTCCTCGAACTCGACCTCCGGGGCCCGGCCAGGGCCCGGTACGGGCAGGGCGACGGCATCGGGCCGCTCCACGATCAGCGGCTTCAGGTCCAGCACCTCGAAGAGCCGGTCGAAGGAGACCAGGGCGGTCAGGTAGTTCGACTGCAGGTTGGAGAGCTGGTTGATCGGGCCGAAGAGCCGGGCCAGCAGGGTGGCCAGGGCCACCAGGGTGCCGATCTGGATGCTCCCGGCGACCACCAGTTCGCCGCCGACGCCGTAGACCACCGCGGTGGCCAGCGAGGCCAGCAGCGTCACCGTCACCAGCAGCATCCGCGCGTAGACGGAGGTGACCACGCGCACGTCCCGCACCCGGGCCGCGTTGCCGGCGAACCGGCCGTCCTCGCGCTCGGGCCGCCCGTAGAGCTTGACCAGCAGCGCGCCGGCCACGTTGAAGCGCTCCTGCATGAGCGAGCCGAGCTCGGCGTCCAGCTGCATCGAGGTGCGCAGGTTGCGCTGCAGCCGCCGCCCGACGACCCGGCCCGGCAGTACGAACAGCGGCACCGTGACGAGCACCACCAGGCCGATCAGCCAGGACAGGTAGAAGATCGTGGCGACCACCAGGCAGAGCACCAGCAGGCTGGAGAGCACGTTGGACAGCAGTACCGTCACCGCCTGCTGGGCCTCCATCACGTCGGTGTTGAGCCGGCTCACCAGCGAGCCGGTCTGGGTGCGGGTGAAGAACGCGAGCGGCTGGCGCTGCACGTGCCGGAAGACCTCGGTGCGCAGGTCGTAGATCAGCCCCTCGCCGATGCGCGCCGAACTTCGGCTGACCAGGAAGCCCACCAGGGCCTGCAGCAGCGCCAGGACCGCCACCGCGACGGCGGCGCCCGCCACCACGGCCCGGTCGCGCGGCACGATGCCGCGGTCGATGAGCTCCTTGAACAGCAGCGGCGTGGAGACGGTGATGAGGGCGTCGACCACGGTCAGCGTCAGCAGCGCGACGATCTGCCGCCGGTAGGGCCGCAGGTAGGGCAGGATCCGCCGGGAGGTGCCGGGCCTGACCTGCCCCCGGGCCGGCTGCGTCCCGTCGCCGGGGGTCGCCCGGATGGTGATCAGCGGGCCCGGGCCGCTCGTCATGGCGCGACGACCTCCCTGCCGTCCGGCGCCGCGGCCGTCGGGGCCGGCGGGCGCTGGTCGGTCCAGACGCGGTCGACGTACGCCAGGCACTCGTCGCGGGAGCCCCGGCCGCGGGCGATCCGCCACCCGGCGGGCACCTGCGCGAACCCGGGCCACAGCGAGTACTGGCCCAGGGGGTTGACCAGCACGAGGTAGGAGGCGTCCGGGTCGTCGAAGGGGCTGGTCATCTCGGTCTCCTTGCTTGTTCGGGTGCCGCCCGCCGGGGCGGCGGGGGAGGGCAGCGGCGCGGCGCTCTCACCCGGAGGGCCGGGCCGTGAAGCGGCCCGCCTTGCCGAGCACGTCCGCCGCGCGGATGCGCAGCGCCTGCTGGACGGCGAACTCCGCCAGGTAGGCGCGGAAGCCGTCCGCCGGTTCCAGGGCGAGGTTCACCATGCGGCGGTTGGCGGTGACGGCCGGGTCGCGCAGCAGCTCCAGGGCCCGCTCGACGGCCCGGTCGAGGTCCGCCGGGTCGACGACCTGGTCGACGAGCGTGCGGGCCTCCGGGTCGCTCGCGCGCACCCGCCGGCCGCCGAGGATGATCTGCCGGGCCAGCCGGGGGCCGGTCACCGCGGGCAGCCGGAAGTCCGCCGCGCCCGGGACGATCCCCTCCTGCGCGGCCGGCAGGCTCAGGTAGGCGTCGGAGGCCGCGAGCACGTGGTCCACCGCGAGCAGCAGCTGCATGCCGCCGCCGATCGCGAAGCCGTCCACCGCGGCCACCCACGGCATGTCGGTGAACGGGTAGCGCCAGGACGCGTCGTCCGTGCGCAGCCCGAGCAGCAGCTTCCTGAGGTAGCCGAGCTCACGGCGCAGCAGGAACCCGACGAGGGTGATCTCACCCGCGTGCAGCCGCTTGAGGTTGATCCCGGCGCTGAACACCCGGCGCCCCGCGTAGCGCGGGTGGGTCATCTCGCCGCCCCGGATCAGCCCGATCTCGCACCCCTCGTCCAGCAGCGCGAGGTCGACCGCGGTCTCCATGTCGTCGACCTGCTGCTCGTCCTCGGCGTTGAGGCGGTCCCCGGCGCACATGGTGATCCGGGCCACCCCCGCGCGCCGCTCCAGCCGGGTGCTGTCCATCCGCACCACCCCGGTGGCCCGGAACTCCCCGAGCAGCTCCAGCGCCCGCCCGGTGGGCCGCAGCATGGAGTCCATCAGGTGGCCGCCGGCGGCCGGGCCGCGCAGCACGCCGCGCAGCAGGACGCCCAGGTCGACCTCGTAGCCGAGGCGCTCGGCCACCGGCAGGGCCCGCTCCGCACGCAGCTGCGCCGCGGTGGGCACCAGGTTCGGTACGGCGCGGGCGGCGCCCTCCACCAGGGCGTCCAGCCGGGGGCGCAGGGTGCGGCCCGCGGTGATCCGGTCGTAGAGCTCCTCGGCGTGGCGGTCCAGGAAGGCGGTGCGCCGCGCGCGGCCGGCGTCCAGCTCCCGCTCGGCGCGCTCGCGCTCCTCGCCGGTGCGCGGCCCGGGCGCGGGGAACGGGGGCAGCAGCCGCGCCGCCCGGTCGAGCCCGTCCGCGGCGCGCTCCCGTACGGCGGCGGGCGCCCGCCCGGTGGCCGCGTTCACGCCGTCACCCCGTCCGGGGCCCGGGTGCGCCGCAGCGCGCGGTCGCAGGCGGCCAGGTGCGGGCCGAGCGCGTCCTCGAAGCTCATCCACTGGGCGTCGAAGGCCAGTTGGCGGCGGATCGCGAGTTCGGGGCCGGACAGGCGGCGCAGCAGCCGGGCGGCGGCCGCCAGGGTGCGCCCGGGGTCCCGGCTCACCTGGTCCACCAGGCAGCGCTCCAGGGCCTCGCGGGCGGTGATCGGCACCCCGAAGAGCACGGTGCGCCGGGCGCGGGCCGGTCCGAGCTGCTGGACCAGCCGGTAGCCGGCCATGCCCGGCCAGACGGCCTGCCCGTGGAAGGACGGCAGCAGCCGCAGGTCCGGGGCCGCCACCCGGACGTCGGCCGCCAGCAGCAGGTCCAGCGCGACGCCGCCGCACTCCCCGCTCGCCGCCGCCAGGGTGGGCAGCCGCAGCCGCTCGAAGCGCCGTACCGCCCGCTCCCACTTCGTGACGGCGGCGGTGTCGCCCGCCTTCGCCACCGCCTCGCCGTCGGGGGCGCCGGACAGGAACAGGGTCGCGGCGTCGGCGCCGGCGCTCTCCGCCTCGTCGCACAGGGCGCCGAGGGCGGCGGTCAGCTCGGCCGAGATCTCCCGGCGGCCGTCCACGTGCAGCACGGGGCCCTCGGGCAGGGCGTTGACGGGCATTGCGGTCTCCCTTGGGTCGGTTCACCACTGGATGAGCGCGGACTCGATCGTCGAACCCGGCCCCATGGTCATCAGCACGCCGTAGTCGCCGTCGCGGACCACGCCCTCCCTCAGGAGCCGGTCGTAGGAGAAGAGGAACGAGCCGCTGGAGACGTTGCCGAAGTCGCGCAGCACGGTGATGGTGTGCCGCAGGTCGTGCCGGGTCAGCCCGAGGTTGACGGCGACCGCGTCGATGACCTTCTTGCCGCCGGAGTGCACCAGCCAGTGCGCGACGTCGTCGCGGCGCAGCGAGGTGCCCGCCAGCAGCCGGTCGACGACCCCCTCCACGTGCGCGCCGACCAGGTAGGGGACCTGAGGGTCCAGGAAGAAGCTGAAGCGGCCCTGGTCGCGGTCCCAGTCGTAGCGCATCGCGTCGATCGCGTCGACGATGGTCACGCTCGCGGTCCGCAGGATCCGGGGCCCCTCCAGCCGGCGGCCGGGCCCCTCCTCCTCGGCCTCCTCGTCCTCGGCCCCCTCCGCCGGGCGGCGCCCGTCGTTCACCGGGTCCGCCACCACCGCCACCGCCGCGGCGCCGTCGCCGAACAGGCTGTTCACCACGGCCGTGCGCATCGTGGCGTCCATCGTGTACGCGGCCGAGCAGGCCTCCGAGCAGACCATCACGGCCAGCCGGCCCGGGTTCGCCGCCGCCCAGTTGCCCACCACCGCCAGCGCGTTGAGCCCGGCGTTGCAGCCCATGCCGACGATGTCGGCCCGCGCGGTGTGCCAGTCCATGCCCAGCTCGCGGATCAGCAGCGCGCTCAGCCCCGGCGTCAGGAAGCCGGTCGAGGTCACGCAGCACAGGTACGCCACCTCCGACAGGTCGGCCCCGATCCGCTTGAGGCACAGCTGCAGCGCGTCCGCCCCCATGCTCACGGCCCACGCCTTGTGCTTGTCCAGCAGGTCGCCCTGGCTCTCCCGGAGCCTGGTGCCGTCCGGCGCCGCCGGCGGCAGCACCAGCGAACGCTGCCGGATGGAGCCCAGCAGGAACACCGAGCGCACCCGGCGGTCGGTGATCCCGAACAGGTCCAGCAGCTCCTCCTGGGAGTAGTGCTCGGGCGGCACGGCGGTGCCCACGCTCACGATGCGCGGGACCGTGGCGGCCGGCGCTCGGTCCAGGGCCGTGGTCATGGTGCGTCACTCTCCGTTCCGGGTACCGGGCACGTCACCACCGTGCGTCCACCACCGCGCGCCCCACCACCGCGCGTCTCCTCACTGAGCGTCTCCACGAACCGCACCAGCCGCTCGACGCCCTCGACCACCTGCCCGGGCGTCAGGTAGCTGATCGACAGCCGGATGTCCCGCTCGCCCCCGCCGTGCGGATGGAAGAACTCCATCGGCGTCCAGATCACCCCGAACTCCCGGGCCGACCGCTCCAGCGCCGCCGTACCGGTCCGGAAACCGGTGCGCAGCGTGAGGAAGAAACCGCCGTCGGGCCGGTTCCAGCCCACCCCCAGCTCCCGGCGCCGCCGCTCCGGCAGCCACCGCTCCAACTGCGCGAGCGTCGCGGCCATGCTGCGCCGGTAGTGCTCGGCCGCCCGCGCGTTCAGCACCGACAGCCGCCCGTCCGAACCCAGCAGCGCACCCGCCGCGGCCGCCTGGCTGAGCGAGGACGTGTTCACCGTCACCATGCTCTTCACCTTCGCCAGGTCCCGCGCCAGCAGCCGGATCCCGCCGCGCCCGTCGCGCACCTCCTGGTCGGCCACCACGTAGCCGACCCGCGCACCGGGGAACACCGTCTTGGAATAGGTGCCGAGCTGGATCACGCTCCTCGACGTGTCGAGCGCCTTGAGCATCGGGCACCGCGGCCCCGGGCCGCTCAACCGGTAGGGACTGTCCTCCAGGACGAGCAGACCCTGGCGCCCGGCCAGCTCCAGCAGCCCGGTACGCGTCGGAAGGTCCAGCGTCGACCCGGTCGGATTCGCGTGGTCCGGCACCACGTACACGGCCCGCGGCCGGCGGCCCGCCGCCCGCTGCGCCCGCACCGCCGCGTCCAGGTCCGCGACCACCAGCCGCCCGTCACGCTCCGGCACCGCGACCACCGGGATGTCCAGCAGCCGCGCGGCCCCCATGATCCCGACATAACAGGGGGTCACGAGCAGCAGCACGTCCGCGGGCGTCGCGAACAGCGCGCGCAGCACCAGGAACATCGCCTCCTGCGCACCGACCGTCACCACGATCGCCTCGGGCGCGACCTCGAACCCCTCGTCCTGCCGCAGCGAGTAGGCGATCAGCTCCCGGATCTGCCCCGCCGCCGGCCCGTACTGGTAGAAGCCGCTGCGCACTTCGGCCGGCCCCGCGCCCCGGCTCTCCAGGTAGGCCGCGTACCGGCGCAGGTAGGTGTGGACCTCCTCGACCTCGAAGAAGCCGTCATAGGGGCGGCCCGGCGCGAAGGACACCGCGTCCGGGTAGCTGGACGTGATCTCGTTGAGGAAGTTCATCCGGTCGAGAACCGGGTCCTCGATGCTCGAGTGCAGCGTGGTCGAATCGAGCACCATGGTGCCCGCCTTTCCGTGGACGAGCCGCCGTGCGGCACCCCGTCGGACGGCGGATGCCAGGGCTCGCGTGAAGGACGCGCGGCAGGGCGACGGTGCGGCGGCGCCCCGTGGGCGGATCGCCGGTACCGTCCTCCCGCGTTCGAACATCGGTCGGTCTCGACGTCGGTCTCATGGCGGCCCCTCGGACGGGCCACGGGCTCCGGCGGCGCCACCGCGGGCGCACCGTCCGAACGGCGGCGGCGCGGTGCCCGCACGCGAAAACCGCCGTCGGGCACCGGGCCGAAGGCGGCGCGAGGGGGTACCGAGATCCCAGCACGCCCTGTCGCCGCTTTCGCACCGGCCGCGGTATCCGACGGATATCCGGAGCACAGGGCCCTGTCTGCTGTTTGTCCTCGTTCCAGTACGCGCCACCGGGCGAGGGGCTGTCAAGCGCTGTGGGTTTCCGCCCCGTCACAGCCTGCTACCGGATTCCTGGTCCCGCCGCCGTGCCCGCGGCCCCGGCGCCGACCGGCCCGCCTCCGCGCCCCCGCGGCGCCGGGCCGCTCCGGGGTGCCGCCGGGGGAGGCGTCGGAGCCCGACGGCCGGGCGGCCCCGGGGCCCGCTCGCCGGTCCGGTCCACCGCCGCCGGCCCTCCCCGACCGGTCGCCGTCCGATCATGGCCCGTCACCTGACGTGGTCTCAACCACTGGGACAAAAGCCCAGGTTGGCGCCGAACCGGACCGGCCGGCTTGACGGAATTCGCCAACCCACCGCCCCGCGCGCACCGGGCATTGACCCGAGCATGACGCCGTGTGAGTGTTCGGGCACCCGAGCGCGGACGGCCCGCACGGCCGTCCCCCGGATACGGCTGCGCGGCGCGCCACCAGCCCCTGCCGTCCGCGGTCGAGGACCCCCACATGCGAGGAGCCTCGATGCAACGCAGAGTCACCGCAGGCAGGTTGCTGACCACGGCGACCACCCTGACCGTGCTGGCCGGCATGATCGCCGCCGCCACGGGCCCGGCCACCGCCGCGCCCACCCCCTCCCCGGCGCCGCCGAGCGCCCTGGCCGCCGCCGTCAACGCCGCCGACGCCGTCGCCGCGGCCGGACTGGACGCGCTGGCCAAGGGCCCGGGCGAGACCTACGAGCGCAAGACCGTCACCCCCTGGCTCGGCGGCCTCTACTCCGTCTCCTACGAGCGCAGCTACCACGGCCTGCCCGTGGTCGGCGGCGACGCGGTCGTCCTCGCCGACGCCCAGGGCAAGGTCCGCGCCCTGCAGTCCGCCGCCACCGGCCCCGTCGGCGGCTCGACCGCCCCGCAGGTCAGCGCCGAGCACGCCGAGAAGACCGCCCGCACCAAGCTGGCCGCCGTCGACTCCGTCGAGTCCCGCCGCCTGGTCGTGCGCGTCAAGGACGGCGCCGGCCGCCTGGCCTGGGAGACCGTCCTCACCGGCCACAAGGGCAGCGCCCCCAGCCGCCTGCACGTCTTCGTGGACGCCACCACCGGCGAGGTCGTCGACAGCTACGACGACGTGCGCGCCGGCACCATCAACAGCGAGTGGAACGGCCCCGCGCCCGTCACCATCAGCACCACCAACTCCGGCGGCTCCTACTCGCTGCGCGACCCGAACCGGCCCGGCCTGTCGTGTTCCGACTACAGCACCGGCCAGGTCTTCTCCAAGTCCAGCGACTCCTGGGGCACCGGCAGCGCCTCCAGCAAGGAGACCGGCTGCGGCGACGCGATGTTCGCGGCCCAGAAGGAATGGGACATGCTCCGCGACTGGCTCGGTCGCAACGGGCACAACGGCAACG
>NZ_JBHJSJ010000036.1:0-89034 GCF_042268845.1 Kitasatospora sp. NPDC056273
TCCACCCCGAAGGGCTTCACCGTTCGACTTGCATGTGTTAAGCACGCCGCCAGCGTTCGTCCTGAGCCAGGATCAAACTCTCCGTGAATGTTTACTCGGCCCCGACAATCAAGCAGGGCCGGTCGACACCCGCGTTGAGCGGCACGGCAACCACCGGAATAGGGTGATCCCGCGCACTGCGTCCTCGCTAGTGTTTGTTTCAAAAGGAATCTCCAACCCCAGGAAACCCTGAGGCCGGGGATGTCAACATATCTGGCGTTGACTTTTGGCACGCTGTTGAGTTCTCAAGGAACGGACGCTTCCTTCGGACCGCCTTCCAGCGGACCCTCCGGGCTTCGTTCTTTCGTGTTTCCAGCTTATCAGATGTTTTCCGCTCCGTTTCCGGGGCTTCGTTCATCCAACTCGCCGGTGTCTTCCGGGGTTTGACGCCCTGTCCGACGTTTCAAACTCTAGCCGATCCCCGCTCCGAAAAGCGAATCCGACCGCAACCCAATAAACATGCACACCGAATGCGCACCAGGCCGCGACGTGAAAACGACGAAGCGACCCGGCCCGAACCGGGAAGTGGGTGTTTCAGAGGATTGGCCACCCCGGGACCGTCCGCGCGGCTGCGTGTCCGGTGCTCCCTGTCAGGCGACTAGGAGACACTACTCCCACTCCGGGCCCAAGCCAAATGCCCCTGGTCCCGCCGTGGGCCCCGGCCCGCCGGCCCGGCCCCCGGACCCCGTTAAACGGCGGCGTTCATCGTTTGTCTACCGCCTTCCGCCAAGCTCGTGCCACACCGCGCCCCGAGGACCTGGCGGGCGCGAACGCACGAGAGAACCACGAGGCACGGGTACATGAAGACGACGAAGACCCTCCGGCAGATCGCCCTGGCCACCGCCACCACCGCGCTCGCCCTGGCCGGGACCGTGGCGTCGACCGGTACCGCGGAGGCCGCGATCGAGCGGGCCGTCGACCACGTCTCCATCTGGGACGACGAGCCGCTCTACCAGGGCTGGTACATCGAGTCCGGCTCCACCCGGATGATCATGCAGCCCGACGGCAACTTCGTCGTCTACCAGTACGGGACCCAGGTCAAGATGGCCAGCGGCACCGTCGGCTGCGGCTACAAGGCCGTCATGCAGGTCGACGGCAACTTCGTCGTCTACTCCGCCAACGGCGCCGCCTGCTGGTCGTCCGGCACCTACGG
Organism: Kitasatospora sp. NPDC056273; assembly: GCF_042268845.1. NCBI lineage: Bacteria > Bacillati > Actinomycetota > Actinomycetes > Kitasatosporales > Streptomycetaceae > Kitasatospora > Kitasatospora sp. NPDC056273. The sequence continues at coordinate 1,193 of NZ_JBHJSJ010000036.1, forward strand.
CCACCCGCACGCCAAGCTGACCGTCACCGCCAGCGGCACCTCCGGCGTCTACTGGGGCGGCAACGACATCCCGCGCATCCCCCACTCCTCCAACCCCGGCCCCGTCCCCGGCGCAGTCCTCTTCTCCTCCGACCTCTACTGAACCGGCCCCGGTCACCGAGAAGGCCGGGGTCACCGGGAGAGCCGACGTTACTGAGCCCGCCCCGGCCCGTCGGCCCGCAGGGCGAGCCACCGCACCAGGTCGGCCACCGACCACTGCGGCCGGGAGGCGAGCCGCTCCGCCGCCGTGCGCAGCAGGACCGGCAGGTGGCCGCAGAGCGCGGCCACCTCGGCCACCGCCTCCGGCTCCCGCCGGACCCGGTCCGCGCCGGCGATCCGGGCCAGCAGTTCGTAGGCGTCGTGCGGCTCCAGCGGTCCCACCGCGAGCCGTACGGCGCCGTCGGGCAGGGTGCCCGGTTCGGCGCCGGCCACCACCGCCGCGCAGCCGGGCACCGACGGCAGCAGCACGCCCGGCTCGGCCACCCCGTCCAGCAGGACCAGCACCCGGCGCCCGGCGAGCAGCCCGCGGTAGCGCGCGCCGAGCTCCTCGACGTCCGCGCCCGCCGCCGGCCGGTCCCCCAGCGCCCGCAGGAAGCCGGCGAGCACCACACCGGCCTCGCCGCCGCCCGCGTACAGCCGACCGTCCGGGAAGGCGTCCTGGACGGTGTGCGCCACGTGCACCGCCAGCGCCGACGCGCCGCAGCCCGCCGGACCGGACAGCCCCAGGACCGGCGCCCCGGCCGCCCGCAGCACCCGCTCCGCCTCCCGCACCTGCGCCGCCCGCCCGACCAGGTCCGGGATGTCCGGCGGCAGCTGGCTCGGCCTCGGCAGCCGCCGCAGCAGCACCGGGGCCTCGCCGCGCCGGATCTGCCCGGCCAGTTCGACCAGTGCCGGGGCGGGTTCGAGACCGAGCTCCCCGTCCAGCCGCTCACGCAGCGCCTCGAACCCCGCCAGCGCCTCCGCCGTCCGGCCGCAGCGGTGCAGCGCCAGCAGGTGCAGCCGGTGCACCTCCTCGTCCTGGGGGTGCGAGGCGGCCAGCCCGGCCAGCGGCTCCAGCGCCTCGGCGTGCCGGCCGAGCGAGAGGTCCAGGTCGAGCAGGGTCTTCACCGCCGCGAACCGCCCGGCCGCCAGCCGTTCCCGGACCCGCTCGGCGAACGCCCCGGGCACCCCGTCCAGCGCCCGGTGCCCCTCCCAGGCGCCCAGCGCCCGCGCCAGCGACTCGCGCGCCCGCAGCGGATCCTGGTGACGCAGCGCGACGGCCTCCGCCACCTCGGCCTCGTAACGGAAGAGGTCCACCGCCGTGCGCGGCGCCTCCAGCCGGTAGCCGCCCGCCGCCCCGACCAGCAGCCCGGGCTCGCCCAGGGCCCGCCGCAGACGGTGGACGTGGGTGCCGATCTGCCCGACCGGATCCTTCGGCCAGCGGGTTTCGTCCGCCCCCCACAGGTCCTCGACCAGCCGATCCGTGGACACCAGCTGCCCCGGCGGGACCAGCAGGGCCGCGAGCACGGCCCGCTGCTGCGGTCGGCCGAGGTCGAGCTCACGACCGTCGTGCCGGGCCCGCAGCGGCCCCAGCAGGCTGAAAACGAGCCCCACGGCCCACCCCTCGAAGCCCTCGATCCGGTGCACAACCTGTGCACGATCCGGTGCACAATCTGTGACAGAGCATAGGCCGCCGGGGTATGGGGGCCCACCGTCCGGACGGAACTGGCGGGATCCCGGCGCAGGACGACTTTCGGGGACGGGTAGATGGGTGACATGGGGGGTTCCGGGCTGCGGTTCGGACTGCTGGGACCGCTGCGGGCCTGGTACGGGGAGCTGGAACTGGAGTTGGGCCGGCCGCAGCAGCGGGCCGTGCTCGCCGTGCTGCTGGCCGCCGCCGGGCGCACGGTGTCGGTCCCGGTGCTGGTCGAGGGGGTGTGGGGCGGGGCCGCGCCGGCCGACCCGCGCAAGGCCGTCCAGCTCGCCGTCTCCCGGCTGCGCACCGCGTTCCGGCCGTACGCCGGGGACGACCCGGACCGGATGCCGCTGGTGCGCGTCGGCGACGGCTACGCGTTCAGGGCGCCCGGCAACGAGGTGGACGCCGCCGCCTGGGAGGCGCTGCTGGCCGAGGCCGAGCGGCTGCGCGAGGCGGGCGCCCCGCCGCGGGAGGTGCGGGAGGTGCTGCGCCGCGCCCACCGGCTCTGGGTCGGCGAGGCGCTGGCCGGACTGCCCGGGCCGCACGCCGAGGCCGTCCGCACCCGCCTCACCGAACAGCGGGTCTCGGCCAAGGAGACGGAACTGGAGCTGGACGCCGACCTCGGCGACCGCACCGACCTCACCGCGGCGATCGCCGCCCTCGCCCTGGAGCACCCCGGCCGCCCCCGGCTCACCACCGTCCTGATGCGCGCCCTCTACCAAGCCGGGCGCAAGGCCGAGGCGCTCGCCGTGTACGAGGACGCCCGCGCCTCGCTCCCGCCCGGCGAGGACGCCCCCGCCGAGCTCCAGCTGCGGATCCTGCGCGAGGACGCCGCCCTGCTGCCCGCCGGCGCCGCCCAGGCCGGGCCCGCCGCCGACGCCCCCGGCGCCGCCGACACCTGGCGGGCGCCCGACCAGCTGCCGTCCGGCCTGCCCGACTTCACCGGCCGCACCGAGGAGGTCGAGGCCCTCACCGACCGCCTCGCCGGCGCCGGCGGACGGGCCGTCGTGGTCTCCGCCCTGGACGGCATGGGCGGCGTCGGCAAGACCACCCTCGCCGTGCACGTGGCCCGCCGGACCCGCGACCGCTTCCCCGACGGGCAGCTCTTCGCCGACCTGCGCGGCGCCGACCGCACCCCGCCCGACCCCGGCACGGTGCTCGCCGGCTTCCTGCGGGACCTCGGCGTCGCCCCCGGCGAGATCCCCCCGGACACCGGGGAGCGCAGCGCGCTCTACCGCTCGGCCCTGGCCGGGCGGCGCGTCCTGGTCGTCCTCGACAACGCGGCCACCCCCGGCCACGTCGAACCCCTGCTGCCCGGCTCGCCCGGCTGCGCCGTCCTCGTCACCAGCCGCCACCGGCTGGCCGGCCTCGCCGGAGCCCACCAGCTGCGCCTGGACACCCTGCCGCCCGGGCAGGCGCTGGAACTGCTCACCCGGATCGTCGGCGCCGAACGCGTCGCCGCCGAGCCCGGGGCCGCCGAGGAGGTCGTCCGGGCCTGCGGGCTGCTGCCGCTCGCCGTCCGCATCGTCGCCTCCCGGCTCGCCGCCGACCCCGCGCTCACCCTGGCCACCCTCGCCGAGGGCCTGCGCCGGGAGCACCGGCTGGCCGAACTCAGCGACGGCGAACGGACGGTGGAGGCGAGCTTCGCGCTCTCCTACCACCGCCTCGACGTCGAACTGGCCCGCGCCTTCCGGCTGCTCGCCCTGCTCGACGCCCCCGACATCCCGCTGCCCTGCGCCGCCGTGCTGCTCGACCGCACCGAGGCCGAGACCGACGAACTCCTCGAAACCCTCGTCGACCTCAACCTCCTGCAGTCCCCCCGCTTCGGCCGGTACGGCTACCACGACCTGGTCCGCGCCTACGCCCGCGGCCGGCTCGCCGCCGAGGACGGCCCCGCCGAACGCACCGCGGCCACCGGACGGCTGCTCGACTTCTGCCTCGCCACCGCCCGCAACGCCGACGTCGCCGCCCGCAAGCCCGACCCGGTCGAGCTCAGCCTGCTCGACGTGCCGGTGCCCCACCCCGGCCGGCCCGTCGCCGACGGCACGGAGGCCGTGCGCTGGATGCGCGAGCAGGCCGAGGTGCACGCCGCCGTCATCGCCCTGAGCTGCGCCGACCCGGCCCTGCCGCTCGACCGCGCCGTCGAACTCGCCGACCGGATGGGCGCGGTGCTCGCCGAACGCACCCAGACCACCGTCATCGCCGACCTCGCCGAACGCCTGGCCGGCGAGGCCGAGGCACGCGGCGACCACGGCCCGCTCGCCCTCGCCCGGTACGTGCGCGGCAGCATGCTCTGGCACGTCAACCGCTACGCCGAGTCCGTGGAGGAGATCCGCCGGGCCGTCGAGGTCTGCACCACCACCGGCACCGACCGGGTGCTCGCCAAGGCCCTGCTCACCCTCGGCGGCAACGCCCGCGTGCACGGCCGCTACGCCGAGGCCGCCGAACACGCCGGCCGGGCCGCCGGGCTGTTCCACCGCCTGGGGGCCGGACGCTCCGAGGGCAGCGCGCTCGGCGAGTTCGCCTTCAGCTGCGCCCAGACCGGCCGGCTCGACGAGGCCCGGGAGGCCGCCGAGCGCAGCGCCCGTCTGATGCGCGACTCGGGGCCGGTCTCCGCCGCGATCGGCCGCTACTACCTCGCCCGGGTGCTGCGGCTGTGCGGCGACCCGGAGGCGGCGCTCGACCACGCGGTCGGCGCCCGCGACGAGTTCACCGCCCTCCAGGTCACCGTCTTCGCCGCCGCGTCCGGCGACCTCGCCGCCCGCGTCCACGCCGAGGCCGGCCGCTGGCTGCTCGCCGTCGACGCGGCCGAGGCGGTCCTCCCGCTCGCCCGGCGCACCAGCCCCGCCCTGGAGGGCGCCCTGCTGCGCACCCTCGGCACCGCGCTCACCGGCCTCGGCCGCCCGAGCCAGGCCCGGGCCTGTCTGACGGACTCCCTGGAGGTGTACGAGCGGCTGGGGCTCACCGAGGAATCGGCGCAGGTCAGGGCCCTTCTGGCGCGGTAGACACGGCATCAACGGCGGCACCGGCCACGCGTGTTGACCGGCCGTCTACCGCCATGCAGGAACGTCTCTCTCGTCAGGCCCCGGGCCGCAGCGGTTGCGGCCCGGGGCGACACCACAGACGAGAGGCGCCACCATGCCCACGCTCCCGCAGCACGGCCAGACCTGGACGATCAAGTCCGCCAACGGAACCGTCGCCGACGTCCGTTCCAGCCAGACCGCCGCCGGCACCGCCGTCCAGTCCTGGGGCTCCAACGGCACCACCGCCCAGGGCTGGACCTTCTGGGCCAAGGAGAACGGCAGCTTCCTCCTGGAGACCCAGCTCACCACCGGCAAGCACGTCGGCGGCCAGGCCATGGTCATGGACTTCAACTACTCCACCGGCCAGGCCTGGCTGTACAACGAGCACAACCAGCCCAACCAGCACTGGTGCTTCGAGCCCCTCGACAACGACTGGGTCCGCATCCGCACCACCCGCACCAACGAGGGCATGCTCTACCTCACCGCGGCCGCCCCCGGCTCGCCGCTCACCCTCTCCAGGCAGGACGACGGCAACCCGGCGCAGCGCTGGCAGCTCGTCCCGGCCGGGGGCATCAGCAGCGGCGGCGGCCAGCAGCAGCCCCAGCCCCAGCCGCAGCCCCAGCCCGGCGGTGGCGGCGGCGGTGACTTCCGCTCCGAGATGCTGAACGCCGTCAACGCCGAGCGCGGCCGGGTCGGCGCCCCGCCGGTGCGCCTGGACGACCGCCTCAGCGCGGCCGCCCAGCGCCACGCCAACGACATGGCCTCGCACGACCTCACCCAGCACAACGGCACCGACGGCAGCTCCCCCTGGGACCGCATCGCGGCCGCCGGCTTCGTCTCCCGCTCCTCCGCCGAGAACGTCACCCCGAGCAACAGCGTGCCGGAGGCGATGCAGATGTGGATGAACAGCCCGGGCCACCGCGTGAACATCCTCAACCCCGACTACAACTACATCGGCATCGGCTACGCGCCCCGCCAGCGCGGCAACTGGGGCCGCTACGTGCAGACCTTCGGCAAGGCCTGAGACCCCGACCGGCACCCTTCCACGAACAAGGAGTCCACACCCATGTCCTCGAACGCGGCGGACCTGATCCGCATCGCCCGAGACGAGGTCGGCTACCACGAGGGTCGCAGCGGCGGGCACTGGAACAACATCCAGAAGTTCTCCCCCGCCGTCGCCGGCCTGGAGTGGTCCCAGGGCGAGGCCTGGTGCGCCACCTTCGTCTCCTGGTGCGCCGAGCAGTCCGGCAACGCCGGGCGCTTCCCGGTGACCGCCTCCTGCGCGGAGGGCGTCGCCTGGTTCAAGGAGCGCGACCGCTTCACCGAGTACCCGGTGATCGGCGGCCAGGTCTTCTTCGGGCCCGGCGGCGGCAGCCACACCGGCATCTGCATCGCCTACACCAGCTCCACCATCACCACCGTCGAGGGCAACACCAACGACGGCGGCAGCGCCGAGGGCGACGGCGTCTACCTCAAGACCCGTGAGCGCCGCTCGGACTGGGTCTACGGCTACGGCATCCCGGACTTCGCCGAGGGCGCGGTCCTCGCCGACCCGGAGTGGAAGGACCGGCCCGGGGCGCTCTACTTCGGGCAGGAGGCCTCCGCGGAGGACAGCCCCGACGGCGGGGCCCCGTCCGGCGGAGCCGCTCCGGCGGGCGGCGGCGGTGACGGCGGCGACGGCTACGAGCCCTTCCCCGGCGCCGACTTCTTCCACGACGGCCAGAACAGCGACGTCATCACCCGGATGGGCGAGCGCCTCGTCGCCGAGGGCTGCTCCGCCTACGCCGAGGGCCCCGGCCCCGAGTGGTCCGACGCGGACCGCGAGTCCTTCCGCAACTGGCAGCACAAGCTCGGCGACTCGGGCGCGGACGCCGACGGCGTCCCCGGCCCCAAGCAGTGGGCCGCGCTCGCGGTCCCGCGCGGCTGAGCCGGCCCGCCCACCACACCAGAAGGAGAGACCCGATGAGAACCACCACCCGTACCCGCAGGCTCCTCGCCTCGCTCGGGGCCGTCACTGCCGTCGCGGGGGCGGTCGTGGCCGGCGCGCCGGCGGCGCAGGCGGCACAGGCCGGCGCCTGCGACCTGTCGCCGTCCGTGGGAGCCTTCGCGGCCGTGAACAACGGCTCCGGCGCCGGCGCGCTCGACCTCTTCCACAACGTCGAGGCCAACGGTCAGCCGATCATCGTCTGGCCGGCCAACCAGTCGCCCGCGCAGACCTGGTCGTTCTGGAAGTACTGCGACGGCACCACGGCGATCGCGCACGGGCAGGGCAAGGTGATCGACCTCGACACCGGTTCGGGCGCCGTCCACCTCTGGGACACCCCCGGCGGACTGGACGGCCTCAACCGGCCGGCCGGCGACTGGATGCCCGCCAACCAGAAGTGGCGGCTGACCGACGAGGACCACGGCTGGTACCTGGTCCGCAACGCGGCCACCGGGCAGTGCCTCACCTCCAACGGCGGCGGCCAGGCCACCGGGGTGGCCTCCTGCGACCCCGCCGCCCCGGCCCAGCGCTGGCTGCTCGGCTGACGAACCACCGGGCCCGGTCCGCTCTCCAGGCCGAGCGGACCGGGCCCGGTCTCCTCCGGGTGCCCCACGGCCCCCCGCGCCGACGCCGGTCGGCCCCTCGCCGGCCCCCCGTCCGGGCGGCTGATCACGACTCGGCATCCCTTGTCACGGTGGCGCGAGGGACTCGTCACGACCGTGTCAAGGACGCGTCGAAGCCATGGCCCCGCTCGTTCGCGCTGCGCTATGAACGTCCCTCAGGAGGACCACCGGCACCGGGGGTCCGCTACCACGGGGGACATCACGTGAAGCCCATCCGCAGCAGTCGTCGCGCCCTGGCCCTGGCCTCACTGGCCGCGGTCGGCGCGCTCACCCTGACCGCCTGCAACGACGACGCCTCGTCGTCCGACACCGCCAAGACCCCGCCGGCGACCGGTGCGCCCGCCACCCAGGCCGCCTCACCGAGCACCGCGGCCACCACCCCGGCCGCCTCCGGTTCGGCCTCCGTCCCGGCGGGCGGCACCGGGTCCGGTTCGGCCACCGCACCCGCGCCGGCCGGCAGCGCCCCGGCGGCCGGGACCACGCTGAAGCTCGGCGACGCCGCCACCGTCCCGTTCAGCTCGGGCAGCACCAAGGGCACCATCGCGCTCGCGGTCACCTCGATCGAGAAGGGCGACCCGGCCGACCTCGCCCCGCTCAACCTGGGCGACAAGGCCAAGGGCCTGGTGCCGTACTACATCCACTACAAGGTCACCAACGCCGGCGGCACCGACCTGTCCTACACCAGCGTCAGCCACATGAAGGGCCTGCTGGCGGACGGCACCGAGGCGCAGGAGCTGATGGTCATCGGCTCCTTCGCCAAGTGCAAGAGCGAGTCGCTGCCCAAGGGCTTCACCAACGGCCAGTCCGCCACCTCCTGCGCGGTGGCGATGTCCCCGGAGGCCTCCAAGGTCGCGGGCGCCGAGTACTGGGGCGAGCCGTACACCCTCGGCAAGGGCCTCAACTGGAAGTGATCCGCGGGTGGTCCGGGCGGGGGCGGCGGCCAGCCGCTCCCGCCCGGGCGGACTCAGCCCCGTGCCGCCGAGGACGCCTCCGGCGCGCCGTGGATCCGCAGGAAGGCGTCCACGCCGGCCGTCGCGATCCGCTCGACCTCCTCGTCCGCCACCGGGAGCGCGCCCCAGAAGGAGCGCTCGGCGACGCCGTGGAAGGTCAGCAGGGTGAACTGCTCGGCGGCCAGGGCGGCGTCCTCGACCGCGAGCAGCCCGCGCCCGGCGAGCGCCTCGACGTGCTGCGCGAGCGCGCGCTGGGAGGCGACCGGGCCGGCCTCCAGCCAGGCCTCCAGGACGTCCGCCGGGATGTTGGCCACCTCGGCCCGGATCGCCCGGCCGAGCGCCCCGTGCTCCCCGGCCGACAGCACGGCGCGGGCCCGCTCGACGGCGAAGTCGATCAGGTCCCGGCGCAGGTCCACCACCCGGCCGAGGTACGTCGCCATCAACCCGTCGATGCGTTCGGTCAGTTCCGCCGAGGTCCGCAGGGCCACCGACAGGAAGAGGGTCTCCTTGTCGCCGAAGTGGTTGTAGACCGTCCGCTTGGACACCCCGGCCTCGGCCGCGATCGCGTCCATGCTGGCCCGGACGTACCCCTCGCGCCCGAACACCACGGTCGCGGCCCGGGTGATCGCCTCGCGCTTCTCCGGCCGTCCCGCTCCGCCCGTCGTCGCCACGGCCCTCTCCTCTTCCGTCGGCGCACCGGCCGACCCTCTCAGAAACTGCCCGGTGTAGTTTATCCAGGCCACGGAAGACCCGGACGTCCCGCCGAACGGACGTGCTCTATGCTGCGTACGACTTCTACACCCGTGTAGAAGACATTGGGAAGCGCCTCCCCCGATCACGGGTGGCCGGACCCCCGCACGGGAACCGGCCGACCGGCAACCGGCGTCCGGAACTGGCAGCGCCACGAACAGAGTTCCGGACCGACGAAACCGACGGACGGCACGCGGCGCAGGCGCCACCATGGCGCGCGGAACACGGGAACACCGGGGTGAGGGCGTGGCGGGGCAGCGAGGACGGTCGGCCGACCAGCGGACGCGCCGACGGGCGGCGGACAAACCGGCCGGGCACATACGCCCGCTGCCCGGCGGCCCCGCGCTGCCGGCGGCCCTCGCCCTCGGACTACCGCTGGCCGGCGCCGCGGTCGACGAGCTCTCCGGCCCCGGCATGGGCCTGGTCTTCGCCGTGGCCGCGGTGCTCGGCACCGGCCTGGCGGCGGCACTGAGCAGCCGCAACGGCTGGTGGTGGGTGCTCGCCACCTCGCCGCTGGTGGTCCTGGGCGTGACGGCCGTCGTCGAGTTCACCGCCCACCGCGACCGGTACCAGGGCAAGGGCCTGGCCACCGGCGCCGCGAAGTGGGTGGTGCACGGCTTTCCCGTGATGGCCGAGGCCGCGGCCGCGGCCGTCATCGTGATCGCGGTCCGGGTGGTCCGGGCGAGGAGGAGGCAGCATGGCTGACAACCCCGGGACCGACGGCGGCGCCGAGGCCCGCCGCCCCCGCCGCCCCTCACCCGCCCTGGTCGCGGGCCGGGTGGTGGCCTGCACCGTCGGCCTGGCGGTGTTCGCCGCCAGCGGGGTGGTCTGGTACGAGTACAAGCAGCTCACCGACGGGATGACCACCTCCGGCGTCATCGCCGAGACCAAGAAGGACGCCCCCAAGCACCTCGACAACTCGGTCAACCTGCTGCTGATCGGCCTGGACAGCCGCAAGAACATGGACGGCACGGACCTCCCGCCCGAGTTCGTCCAGGACGAGCTGCACGCCGGCCACAGCTCCGACATCGGCGGCTACAACACCAACTCGCTGATCCTGCTGCACATCCCGGCGAACGGCGGCAAGGTGCAGGCCGTCTCGATACCCCGCGACGACTACGTGATGACCTACGACGCCAACGGCTCCCAGATGGGCATGGCCAAGATCAAGGAGGCCTACGGCGCGGCCAAGGACAAGGCCGACGCCGGTCTGCGCGCCAAGGGCCTCAAGGGCGCCGACCTGGAGAAGGCCGGCCGGGACATCGGCCGCGCGGCCACCATCCGCACCGTGCAGAAGTTCCTCGACCAGCCCATCGACCACATCGCCGAGGTCAACCTGATGGGCTTCTACGACATCGCCAAGGCCCTCCAGCCGATCGAGGTCTGCCTCACCCACGACACCAAGGACCCGGCCATCGAGGGCCAGGGCTCCGGGGCCGACTTCCACAAGGGCGTCAACAAGCTCAACGCCTCCCAGGCGCTCTCCTTCGTCCGCCAGCGCCACAACCTCGACGGCCCGGACGGCAACACCGGCGACTTCGCCCGCACCCACCGCCAGCAGGCCTTCATCTCCTCGGTGGTGCACAACCTCAAGCAGAAGGGCGTCATCGGCGACCTCGGCAAGATGCAGGAGCTGATGGGGGTGATGCAGAAGGACCTGGTGATCGACAACGAGTGGAACGTGCTCGACTTCGCCCAACAGGCCCCCAACCTCACCGGCGGCAACGTCGAGTTCAACACCCTGACCTTCGACGGGTTCGGCACCAAGAACGGCCAGGACGTCAACCTGGTGACCCCGGCGAAGGTCCAGAAGGTGGTCAAGCAGCTCTTCGGCTACGCCGACGCCGCCCCCGCGCCGGCCGACCCGGCCGCCGCCTCCGGCGCGCCCGCCACCCAGGCCCCCGCCGCGCCGCCGGCCGCCACCACGCCCCCGGCCGCCGCCGGGCCGGTCACCGTGGACGTCTTCAACGCCTCCTCCGCGGCCGGGGTCACCTCCGCCGAGGAGGCCAAGGCGCTGGCCGGCCTGGGCTTCAAGGAGGGCCGCACCGGCTCGGCCGCCACCCGGCCGAAGACCACCACCGTCACCTACGGCAAGGGCGCCAAGGAGGCCGCCGAGCAGGTCGCGGCCCGCTACGGCGTGACCGCCACCGCGTCCGCCGCCACCGCCGCCGACCACGTCGTCGTCACCCTCGGCACGGGCTTCACCGGCGTCGCCGCCGACAAGCCCGCCGCCCCCGCCGGCGGCGCCCCGACCGACCCGGCCGCCAACCTGCCGATGCAGGGCCCGGCCGTCGACGCCCAGTCCGACGGCGGCATCCCCTGCGTCTACTGACGCGCGCCGCACCGGCCTCGCCGACCTCCTGAGGGAGGCTCCCCCGCCCGGGGAGCCTCCCTCCGTCGTTTCCGGCCCCGTCCCGGATTCCGCGGAGACCCCTGGCGCAATTCTCCGTACTATGTATAGTGTACTGCGTACGGGATAACCGTGCGATGCCGACGAGAGGGTTCTCCGCCTTGCAGATCACCACGACCGCCGTCTCCCTGACCGTCGAGGACGTCACCACCTCCGCCGCCTTCCTCCAGCGGCACTTCGGCTACACCGAGCAGATGTCGGCCGACGGCTTCGTCTCGCTCGCGCACCCGGGCGGCGGGGTCGACGTCGTCTACCTGCGGCGCGGCCTCGAAGTCCTCCCCGAGGACCAGCGCCACCGGATCGCGGACGGCGTGATCCTGGCGTTCGTCGTCGAGGACATCGCCGCCGAGGAGCGGCGGCTGCGCGAGGAGGGGGTCGTGATCACCCTGCCGCTGCGCGAGGAGCCGTGGGGCGAGAAGCTCTTCCAGGTCGTCGACCCGAACGGGGTGGTCGTCGAACTGGTCGAGTGGGCCGAGCGGCAGGAGCAGTAGGAGCGGGCGACGACGACGCCCCCTGTCCCGACCGGGACAGGGGGCGTCGCTCGCTCCGACGGGACGGTCGGACGGTCAGTCCACCGTCCAGGTGTCGTTGCCGGCGAGCAGCGTGGCCAGGTCGCCCGGGCCGCGCCCGTCGGTGGCGGTGGCCAGCTGGCTCGCCATCAGCTCGTCGTAGACCGGCCGTTCGACGCTGCGCAGCACGCCGATCGGCGTGTGGTGCAGGGTGTCCGCGTCGGCGATCCGGGAGAGCGCGAAGGCGGTGGCGGGGCTGGCCGCGTGCGCGTCGTGGACCAGGACGTCCGCCTCGTTGTCCGCCGTGACCGGGGCGGTGAACAGCTCGCCGTCCGGGCCCCGGAAGACGCCGTTCGCCAGGTCCGCGCCGAAGCGGGCGGCCTTCCCGTGCTCCAGCCGGATCAGCGCCTCGTCCCGGCTGCCCGGGTCCTTCAGCACCTCGAAGGCGCCGTCGTTGAAGATGTTGCAGTTCTGGTAGATCTCCACCAGCGCCGTGCCCTGGTGCTCGGCGGCCGCCCGCAGCACCGACTGGAGGTGCTGGCGGTCCGAGTCGATGGTGCGCGCGACGAAGGTGGCCTCGGCGCCGATCGCCAGCGACAGCGGGTTGAACGGCGCGTCCAGCGAGCCCATCGGGGTGGACTTGGTGATCTTGCCGAGCTCGCTGGTGGGCGAGTACTGGCCCTTGGTGAGGCCGTAGATACGGTTGTTGAACAACAGGATCTTCAAATTGACGTTCCGCCGCAGGGCGTGGATCAGATGGTTGCCGCCGATCGACAGCGCGTCGCCGTCACCCGTCACCACCCAGACGCTCAGGTCCTGGCGCGAGGTGGCCAGCCCGGTCGCGATCGCCGGCGCCCGGCCGTGGATCGAGTGCACCCCGTAGGTGTTCATGTAGTACGGGAAGCGCGAGGAACAGCCGATGCCGGAGACGAAGACCGTGTTCTCCCGCTTGATGCCCAGCTCCGGCATGAAGGACTGCACCGCCGCCAGGATCGCGTAGTCCCCGCAGCCCGGGCACCAGCGCACCTCCTGGTCGGTCTTGAAGTCCCGGGCGCTCTGCGGGCCTTCGGCCTTGGGCACCAGTCGCAGGGACGGGAAGCCGCTCTCGCTCATCGGTTGTCCTCCTCGTCCAGGGTGCCGATCGCGGCCCACAGCACGTCCGCCAACTGGGCCGCCTTGAACGGCAGTCCGCGCACCTGGTTGTAGGACTCGGCGTCCACCAGGTACTTCGCCCGCAGCAGCAGGGCCAGCTGCCCCAGGTTCATCTCGGGAACGATGATCTTCTCGTAACTCCGCAGCACCGAGCCCAGGTTGGCCGGGAACGGGTTGAGGTTGCGCAGGTGCGCCTGGGCGACCTCGCCGCCGTCCGCGCGCACCCGGCGCACCGCGGCGGTGATCGGCCCGTACGTCGAGCCCCAGCCGAGCACCAGCACCCGGGCGTCGCCGCTCGGGTCGTCCACCTCGACCGGCTTCACCGTGATGCCGTCGACCTTGGCCTGCCGGGTGCGGACCATGAAGTCGTGGTTGGCCGGGTCGTAGGAGATGTTGCCGGTGCCGTCCTGCTTCTCGATGCCGCCGATCCGGTGCTCCAGGCCGGGCGTACCGGGCAGCGCCCAGGGCCTGGCCAGGGTCCGCGGATCGCGCAGGTACGGCCAAAAGGCGCCGTCCTCGCGGTTCGGGCCGGTGGCGAACTCCGGGTCGATCTCCGGCAGTTCGTCGACCTCGGGGATCCGCCAGGGCTCCGAGCCGTTGGCCAGGTAGCCGTCCGAGAGCAGGAACACCGGGGTGCGGTAGGTGACCGCGATCCGGGCCGCCTCCAGCGCCGCGTCGAAGCACTCCGCGGGCGTGGCCGGGGCGACGATCGGCACCGGCGCCTCGCCGTTGCGCCCGAACATCGCCTGCAGCAGGTCCGCCTGCTCGGTCTTGGTCGGCAGGCCGGTGGACGGGCCGCCGCGCTGGATGTCCACGACCAGCAGCGGCAGTTCGAGCGAGACGGCCAGGCCGATCGTCTCGGACTTCAGCGCGACACCCGGCCCGGAGGTGGTGGTCACCCCGAGCGCCCCGCCGAAGGCGGCGCCGAGCGCCGCGCCGACACCGGCGATCTCGTCCTCCGCCTGGAAGGTGCGCACCCCGAAGTCCTTGTGCCGGCTCAACTCGTGCAGGATGTCCGAGGCCGGGGTGATCGGGTAGGAGCCCAGGTACAGCGGGAGGCCGGAGCGCCGCGAGGCGGCGATCAGCCCGTAGGACAGCGCCAGGTTGCCGGAGATGTTGCGGTAGCGCCCGGCCGGGAGCCTGGCCGGCGGCACCTCGTAGGAGACGGCGAAGGACTCGGTGGTCTCGCCGAAGTTCCAGCCCGCCCGGAAGGCGGTGATGTTCGCCTCGGCGATCTGCGGCTTCTTGGCGAACTTGGTGCGCAGGAACGACTCCGTCCCGTGCGTGGGCCGGTGGTACATCCAGGACAGCAGGCCCAGGGCGAACATGTTCTTCGCCCGCTCGGCGTCCTTGCGGGCCAGGCCGCTGTCCTTGAGCGCCTCCAGGGTCAGCGTGGTCAGCGGCACCTTGTGCAGGTGGAAGCCGTCCAGCGAGCCGTCGCCCAGCGGGTCCGCCGGGTAACCGACCTTGGCCAGCGCCCGCTTGGTGAACTCGTCGGTGTTGACGATGATCTCGGCACCGCGCGGCAGGTCCGGCACGTTCGCCTTCAGCGCGGCCGGGTTCATCGCGACCAGCACGTTCGGGGCGTCGCCCGGGGTCAGGATGTCGTGGTCCGCGAAGTGCAGTTGGAAGGACGAGACGCCCGGCAGGGTGCCGGCGGGCGCCCGGATCTCGGCCGGGAAGTTCGGCAGCGTGGACAGGTCGTTGCCGAAGGACGCCGTCTCCGAGGTGAAACGGTCACCCGTCAGCTGCATGCCGTCACCGGAGTCGCCGGCGAAGCGAATGATCACCCGATCGAGTCTGCGGATGGGCTTGCCCGGCTTCACCGGAGGGCCGCCCGGGCCGGGCGGTCCGGCGGACGCGTCCGCACCCGCGTGCGCGTCTCCGCTCCCGGCGCGGGCCTCGTCGCCGTCCGGGCCGTCCACTGCCTCTGACTGATCGACCTGACTGGTCACTGCCGCGGACCTCCTCGTGGGCGCACCACCGCGGGCGCGGCCCCGTGCCCCGTCCGCCTGGTGCACCTCTCGCATCCTATGCGGGCCGACCCGACGGCGACCGGAAGCACGGCAGTTATTTCACCGGCCCGCGGCTGCACCGCACATGAACGTCAACGCCCGCCCGCCGGAGATCATTCCGGCTCGGACGGGCGGGCGCGAGCACCTCACGGGCGCATGGCCGAGATGCGCTCCCGGGGGCGCGCCCCGGGCGCCGGGGCGACGGAACCGGAGGGCGTCAGGAGTTGAGGTAGGTGAGCACGGCCAGCACCCGGCGGTGGTCCTCGGCGCTCTGAGCCAGTCCCAGCTTGAGGAAGATGTTGCTGACGTGCTTCTCCACCGCGCCGTCGGAGACCACCAGCTGCTTGGCCACCGCGGCGTTGGTGCGGCCCTCCGCCATCAGCCCGAGCACCTCGCGCTCGCGCGGCGTGAGATTGGCCAGAACGTCGCCCTTGCGGCTGCGGCTGAGGAGCTGCTGCACCACCTCCGGGTCCAGCGCGGTGCCGCCCTCGGCGACCCGGACCACCGCGTCGGCGAACTCGCGCACCTCGGCGACCCGGTCCTTCAGCAGGTACCCCACGCCCCGGGTCGAGCCGGCCAGCAGCTCCGAGGCGTAGCGCTCCTCCACGAACTGCGACAGCACCAGCACACCCAGCTGCGGGTACCGGGCGCGCAGTTCCACGCAGGCGCGCAGGCCCTCGTCGGTGTGGTTCGGGGGCATCCGCACGTCGGAGACCACGACGTCCGGCAGGGCGTCGGCGGCCGCCAGGTCGTGGATGGTCTTCACCAGGGCGTCTCCGTCACCGACCCCGGCGACGACCTCCAGGCCGCGATCGGTGAGCAGCCGGGTCAGTCCCTCCCTGAGCAGTACGGAGTCCTCGGCGATGACGACGCGACGCATAACGACCTTCCGGGCAGGCGTGTGCTGACGGAAGTCAGTCTCCCCCATCCCGGGGCGGGCGGAGGGTCCGGGACGGGCCACCTCTCGGCCCGGCCCGGACGGCTCCCGGCGGCCCCGCCCGGAGCGGGGTCCCCCATCGTGCGGGGCCTCACCCGGAGCGGGGTCCTCCCCGGAGCGGGGTCTCACATCGTGCGGATCGCCACCGCGTCGCAGAGGCCCTCCAGGGCGGCCTTCGCGGCGCAGTCCGGCAGCGGCGCGAGCAGCGCCCGGGCCTCCTCGGCCCGGCGCAGGGTCTCGGCGCGGGCGCGCTCCAGCGCGGGGTGGGCGCGCAGCAGGCGCAGCGCCTCGGCGTGCAGGTCGTCGTCGGAGAGGTCCTGGTCGAGCAGTTCGCGCAGCCGGGCGTCGTCCGGGTCGGCCGGGTCGGCGGGCATCTGCTGCAGCAGCAGGGTCGGCAGGGTCGGCACGCCCTCGCGCAGGTCGGTGCCGGGGGTCTTGCCGGACTCGTGGCCGTCGCTGGCGATGTCGAGCACGTCGTCGGCCAGCTGGAAGGCGATGCCGATCCGCTCGCCGAACTCGCCGAGGGTGTCCACCAGCTCGCGCTCGGCACCGGCCATCAGCGCTCCTATCCGGCAGGAGACGGCGATCAGCGAGCCGGTCTTGCCCTCCAGGACGTCCAGGTAGTGCAGCAGCGGGTCCATGTCCTGGCCCGGGCCGCGGGTCTCCAGGATCTGGCCGGTGACCAGCCGCTCGAAGGCCTCGGCCTGCATCCGCACGGCCTCCGGGCCGAGGTCGGAGAGCACCTGGGAGGCGCGGGAGAACAGGAAGTCGCCGGTGAGGATGGCGACCGAGTTGTCCCAGCGGGAGTTGGCGCTCGGGGCGCCCCGGCGCACCGGCGCCTCGTCCATGACGTCGTCGTGGTAGAGCGTGGCCAGGTGGGTCAGTTCGACCACCACGGCGGCGGGCACCACGCCGGGCGCCCCCGGGTCGCCGAACTGGGCGGCCAGCAGCAGGAGCAGCGGGCGGAAGCGCTTGCCGCCGGCCTCGAGGAGGTGACTGGCGGTGACGGTGATGAAGGGGACGTCGCTCTTGACGGCCTCACCGAGCGCCGCCTCCACAGCGTCCAGTCCGGCCTGGACGTCCCGGGTCAGGTCGCGGTCCTGCACGCTGAGCCCGAAGGGTTCCACGACGGTCACGAAGACCACTCCTCTGTCCCTGGTCGATCTAGCGGCCTGGTCCCTGAGTGCCGCCGCTGGCCATACAGGCAGGGTATCCGGTCGCGAGTGGATCACTGCACGGGCGTGCGGATCCTGTCATGATCGGGCTTGATGCCCTGGTCAGGGCGGCTGCGCGGGCCGGACGGCGGTGGGGGCGAATTCGGCTGGTAATAAAGGTGGGAGAGCCCCCGGAACTCCCCCGGCCCCGGTACCCGACACAGACCCGTCCGGGCCGCGCGGGCTGAGCGCGGCCCGGACGGGGCCCTGGTCGGAGGCGGTGGGCGTAAAGGTCAGCGCACGAACAGCGAGGCCTTGGAGGCGAGGTCGAGGAAGTACTGCGGCAGCAGTCCGAGACCCAGCGTGACCAGCACCCCCACCCCGATCGCGGTCGCCGTGAAGGCGCTCGGGACCGCCACCGTGGGGCCCCCCGGCTGGGGGTCCGAGAAGAACATCAGCACGATGACCCGGATGTAGAAGAACGCGGCCACCGCCGAGCTCAGCACACCGACCACCACCAGCGGGGTCGCCCCGCCGCTGGCCGCGGCCTGGAACACCGCGAACTTCCCGGTGAACCCGGAGGTCAGCGGAATCCCGGCGAAGGCCAGCAGGAACAGCGCGAACACCGCCGCCACCAGCGGCGAGCGCCGCCCGAGCCCGGCCCAGCTGGACAGGTGGGTCGCCTCGCCCTTGGAGTCGCGCACCAGCGTCACCACCGCGAACGCGCCGAGCGTCACGAAGGAGTACGCCAGCAGGTAGAACAGCACCGAGGAGATGCCCTGCTTGTTGACGGCGATCACGCCGGTCAGGATGAACCCCGCGTGCGCGATCGAGGAGTACGCCAGCAGGCGCTTGACGTCCTGCTGGGTCACCGCGAGCACCGCGCCCACCACCATGGTGAGGATCGCGACGCCCCACATCACCGGCCGCCAGTCCAGCCGCAGGCCCGGGAAGGCCACGTAGAACAGCCGCAGGAAGGCCCCGAAGGCCGCGACCTTGGTGGCCGCCGCCATGAAGCCGGTCACCGGGGTCGGCGCGCCCTGGTAGACGTCCGGGGTCCAGGAGTGGAAGGGCACCGCGGCGACCTTGAACAGCAGGCCGACCGCCAGCATCGCCAGGCCGGTCAGCACCAGCGCGTCGCTCTGGGTGGTGCTCAGCTGCGCGGGGGTGGTCATCGCCTTGCCGGAGATGACGTCCCCGATGTCGCCGAGCTTCACGCTGCCCGCGTAGCCGTACAGCAGCGCGGTGCCGAACAGGAAGAACGCCGAGGCGAAGGCGCCGAGCAGGAAGTACTTGACCGCCGCCTCCTGGGAGAGCAGCCGACGGCGCCGGGCCAGCGCGCACAGCAGGTACAGCGGCAGCGAGAAGACCTCCAGCGCCACGGACATGGTCAGCAGGTCGTTGGCGGCGGGGAACAGCAGCATGCCGCCGACCGCGAACATGGTGAGCGGGAAGACCTCGCTGGTGGCGAAGCCCGCCCGGACCGCGGCCCGCTCCTGCTCGCCGCCGGGGGTGGCGGCGGCCTGGGCGGCGAAGGCGTCGGCGGGCAGGCCGCCGGCCTTGGGCTCCAGCCTCCGCTCGGCGTAGGTGAGCACCGCGACCACGGAGGCCAGCAGGATCACGCCCTGGAGGAACAGCGCCGGGCCGTCCATCGCGACGGACTCCATGGCCAGCAGGTCGATCCGGGTGAAGCCGTGGCTCTGCACGGCCAGCACCACCACGGCGACGAAGGCGCCGACCAGCCCGGCCAGGGCGAGCGTCACCTGGGTCCAGTGCCGGTACCGGCGGGGCACGAAGGCCTCCACCAGGACGCCGGCCACGGCGGCCGCGAACACCACGAGCATCGGGGAGAGCTGGCCGTACTCGATGTGCGGCGCCGGGATGCTGGGGGTGTTGCCGCCGGCGGCGGCGAGCACTGCGGTGGCACTCACTTCTGCTCACCTCCTGAGGTGGCGGCGACCGGGTGGGCCGGCGCCGGGTCGGTCTGGTGGACCTGCGAGAGCGTCGCGTTCACCGAGGGGTTGACCAGGTCGGTGAGCGGCTTCGGGTAGACGCCGAGCAGGATGGTCAGCGCCACCAGCGGGCCGACCACGGCGAGTTCGCGGGCCTTGAGGTCGGGCATCGTGCGCACCCCGTCCTTCACCGGGCCGGTCATGGTGCGCTGGTACAGCAGCAGGGCGTACAGCGCGGCCAGCACGATGCCGAAGGTGGCCACGATCCCGATCGCCGGGTAGCGGGTGAAGGTGCCCACCAGGACCAGGAACTCGCTGACGAACGGGGCCAGCCCGGGCAGCGACAGGGTGGCCAGACTGCCGATCAGGAACGTCCCGGCCAGCACCGGGGCGACCTTCTGCACGCCGCCGTAGTCGGCGATCAGCCGCGAGCCGCGACGGGAGATCAGGAAGCCGGCCACCAGCATCCACGCCGCCGTGGACAGGCCGTGGTTCACCATGTAGAGGGTCGCGCCGCTCTGGCCCTGGCTGGTCAGGGCGAAGACGCCCATGATGATGAAGCCGAAGTGCGAGATCGAGGCGTACGCCACCAGCCGCTTGATGTCCTTCTGGCCGATCGCCAGCAGCGCGCCGTAGACGATCCCGATCAGCGCCAGGACCAGGATCGCCGGGGCGAAGGTCTTCGAGGCGTTCGGGAACAGCCCGAGGCAGAAGCGCAGCATCGCGAAGGTGCCGACCTTGTCCACCACCGCGGTGATCAGCACCGCGGTGCCGGCGGTGGACTCGCCCATCGCGTTCGGCAGCCAGGTGTGCAGCGGCCAGAGCGGGGCCTTCACCGCGAAGGCGAAGAAGAAGCCCAGGAACAGCGCCTTCTCGGCGGTGCCGGTCAGCTGGAGCCGGCCGTCGGCGATCGCCGAGGTCAGCGTCGGCAGGTCGAAGGTGCCGAAGCCCTGGTCCTGCGCCGTCACGTACAGGCCGATCACGGCGGCCAGCATCACCAGGCCGCCGAGCAGGTTGTAGAGCAGGAACTTCACGGCCGCGTAGGAGCGCTGACGCGCCGACTCCGGGCCGCCCGCCCGGTCGCCGAAGCCGCCGATCAGGAAGTACATCGGGATCAGCATGGCTTCGAAGAACACGTAGAACACGAAGACGTCGGTGGCGTAGAAGGAGACGACCACCATCGCCTCCACCGCCAGGATCAGGGCGAAGAAGGCCTGGGTGCGGCGCTTGTTCTCGAAGGTGCCGTCCGGCCCGGCCGGCGCCGGGTCGGCGTCGTGCCAGGAGGCGAGGATCACCAGCGGCACGAGCACGGCGGTGAGCAGGGCGAGCACCGCGCCGATGCCGTCCACGCCGAGCGAGAAGGTGATGCCGAAGGAGCGGATCCAGCTGTACGACTCGTTCAGCTGGAAGCGGGCGCCGTGCGGGTCGAACCGGGCCGCCACCACGGCGGCCAGCACCAGGGTGACGGCCGAGGCGCCCAGCGCGACGGCCTTGGTGGTCCTGCGCCGGCTCTCGGAGGACCCGGCGGGCAGCGCGGCCGTCAGCACCGCACCGGCCGCCGGGACGGCGCAGGTGGCGGTCAACAGGAAGCTCATGGCCTGGCCCCCCAACGGATATCAGGACGAGTCATCACGTGGACCTCATCAGGAGAGTCATGGCGACCAGCACCAGCGTGCCGCCGAACATGGAGAGCGCGTACGAGCGGACGTAGCCGTTCTGGACCCGCCGCAGCCGGCCGGAGAGCCCGCCGATCCCGGCGGCCAGGCCGTTGACCACGCCGTCCAGGCCGCGGCTGTCGAAGAAGACCAGCGCCGCGGCGAGCGCCGAGCCCGGCCGCACCAGCACCGCGTGGTTGAAGTCGTCCTGCAGCAGGTCGCGGCGGGCGGCCCGGGTGAGCGGGGAGCCGACCGGCGGCACCACCGGGACCGGCGAGCGCCCGTACACCAGGTACGCCAGGCCGACGCCGGCCAGCATGCAGGCCGTGGTCAGCAGGGTGACGGTCAGCGGGGCGAGCGGGGAGTTGCCCTCCTCGTGCCCGGTGACCGGCTCCAGCCACTTCAGGAAGGAGTCGTTGAAGGCGAACAGTCCGCCCGCGAAGACCGAGCCGAAGGCCAGCAGGACCATCGGGACGGTCATCGTCCGAGGCGACTCGTGCGGGTGCGGGGCGTTGCCCTCCGCGTCCGGCTGCCAGCGCTTCTCGCCGAAGAAGGTCAGCACCATGACCCTGGTCATGTAGAACGCGGTGACCGCCGCGCCGACCAGCGCGCACCCCCCGAGGATCCAGCCCTCGGTGCCGCCCTTGGCGAAGGCCGCCTCGATGATCTTGTCCTTGGAGAAGAAGCCGGACAGGCCCGGGAAGCCGATGATCGCCAGGTAGCCGAGGCCGAAGGTGACGAAGGTGACCGGCATGTACTTCCGCAGGCCGCCGTAGTGACGCATGTTCACCTCGTCGTTCATGCCGTGCATGACCGACCCGGCGCCGAGGAACAGCCCGGCCTTGAAGAAGCCGTGGGTCACCAGGTGCATGATCGCGAAGGCGTAGCCGATCGGGCCGAGCCCGGCCGCCAGCACCATGTAGCCGATCTGCGACATCGTCGAGCCGGCCAGCGCCTTCTTGATGTCGTCCTTGGCGCAACCGACGATCGCACCGAACAGCAGCGTGACCGCGCCGACCACCACCACGGCGGTCTGCGCGTCCGGCGCCAGGTCGAAGACCGCCGAGGAGCGGGTGATCAGGTAGACGCCCGCGGTCACCATGGTGGCCGCGTGGATCAGCGCCGACACCGGGGTCGGGCCCTCCATCGCGTCCCCGAGCCAGGACTGCAGCGGCACCTGCGCCGACTTGCCGCAGGCCGCCAGCAGCAGCATCAGGCCGATCGCCGTCAGCTTGCCCTCGCTCGCCTGGTGGGCACCGCCGAAGACCGGGTCGAAGGCGAAGGAGCCGAACTCGGCGAACATCAGCATGATCGCGATGGACAGGCCCATGTCGCCGACCCGGTTGACGATGAAGGCCTTCTTCGCCGCCGTCGCCGCACTCGGCTTGTGCTGCCAGAAGCCGATCAGGAGGTACGAGGCCAGGCCCACGCCCTCCCAGCCGAAGTACAGCAGCAGGTAGTTGTCCGCGACCACCAGCAGCAGCATGGCGGCCAGGAACAGGTTCAGGTACGCGAAGAAGCGGCGGCGGCGCTCGTCGTGCGCCATGTAGCCGACCGAGTAGAGGTGGATCAGCGTGCCGACACCGGTGATCAGCAGGACGAAGGTCATCGACAGCTGGTCGAGCCGGAAGGAGATATCGGCCTGGAAGCCGTTCACCGGGATCCAGCTGAACAGGTGCCGGGTGACCGCCCGGTGCTCGGCGTCACGGCCGAGCATGTCCGAGAACAGGGCCAGGCCGAAGCCGAACGAGAGCGCCGCGAGCGCGGTGGCCAGCCAGTGGCCGAAGCGGTCCAGCGCCCGGCCGCCGAGCAGCAGCAGGGCGGCGCCCGCCAGTGGAGCCGCCACCAGCAGCGGAATGAGAGATTTCACCGAGGGCCCTCCGCCTACAGCTTCATCAGGTTGCTGTCGTCGACCGAAGCGGAGTGCCTGGTCCGGAAGATGGAGACGATGATGGCGAGGCCGACCACGACCTCGGCCGCCGCGACCACCATCGTGAAGAACGCGATGATCTGGCCGTCCAAGGTCCCGTGCAGCCGGGAGAAGGTCACCAGGGCGAGGTTCGAGGCGTTCAGCATCAGCTCCACGCACATGAACAGCACGATCGCGTTGCGTCGGACCAGCACCCCGGCCGCTCCGATGGTGAACAACAGGGCCGACAGGTAGAGGTAGTTGACCGGGTTCACTCCGCGCCCTCCTCGTCGGCCGGGTGCTTCACGTTGTTCGCCGGCACCGGCCCGCCGTTCGCCGGCCCGTTCGCCGACCCCTTCGCCGACCCCTTTGCCGTCACCGCCCCGCCGTTCGCCGGCAGCGGGGCGCCATTGGCCGGCACCGGCTCCAGCGACTTGCGCGGGGCCTTCACGGCCGGCCGCTCCGAGGACGGACGGCCCAGCCAGTCCGCCGTGCTGTTCTCCAGCTCCGCCATCCGCCGCAGCATCGCCTGGCTGACGTCCCGGACCTGGCCGCGCTCGCGCAGGGTCGCCATCACCGAGTCCTCGGCGATCGTGCCGTCCGGCAGCAGCCCCGGCACGTCCACCGCGTTGTGCCGGGCGTAC
Source organism: Kitasatospora sp. NPDC056273 (assembly GCF_042268845.1). Classification (NCBI taxonomy): domain Bacteria; kingdom Bacillati; phylum Actinomycetota; class Actinomycetes; order Kitasatosporales; family Streptomycetaceae; genus Kitasatospora; species Kitasatospora sp. NPDC056273. The sequence continues at coordinate 24,574 of NZ_JBHJSJ010000036.1, forward strand.
ACGCCCGGCGCCGGCAGCGGCGGCAGCTGGATGTTGTCCACGACCCGCTGCGCCGCCAGCTCGCGCTGCGTCTTCGGCGCCTTCACGTGCTCCCGGTGGGTCAGCACCATCGCGCCGATCGCCGCGGTGATCAGCAGCGCGCCGGTGACCTCGAAGGCCCACACGTAGCGGGTGAAGATCAGCCGGGCCAGGCCCGGCACGTTGCCCTCGGCGTTCGCCTCGGACAGCCCGGTGAAGTGGTCCAGCTTCGCGTTGGCGATCCCGGCGATCAGCAGCACGCCGAAGCCCAGCCCGCACAGCGCCGCGGCGAACCGCTGGCCCTTCAGCTGCTCCTTCAGCGAGTCCTCGCCGGTGACGCCGACCAGCATCACCACGAACAGGAACAGCATCATGATCGCGCCGGTGTACACCACGATCTGCACCACGCCCAGGAACACCGCGCCCTGGGCCATGTAACAGACCGCCAGCGCCATCATGGTGGCCGCCAGGCAGAGCGCGCTGTGCACGGCCTTGCGCATCAGCACCATGCCGAGCGCACCGCCGACCGCGATCACCGCGAGCACCCAGAACTGGACGGCCTCGCCCGTCGAGGTCGTCCCGGTCGCCTCCGCCAGCCGCGCGATCACTGCTGCACCTCCTTGTCCCGCTCGGTGCGCTCCTGCTGGACCGTCCCCGGCGCCGCCGAGGTGACCTCGCCCCGGTAGTACGCGCCCTCGTCGGTGCCCGGGAAGATCGCGTGCGGGGTGTCGACCATGCCCTCGGACAGGCCCACCAGCAGCTGCTCCTTGGTGAAGATGAGGTCCCGCCGGGAGGAGTCGGCCAGCTCGTACTCGTTGGTCATGGTCAGCGCCCTGGTCGGGCAGGCCTCGATGCACAGCCCGCACAGGATGCAGCGGGCGTAGTTGATCTGGTACACCGCGCCGTAGCGCTCACCCGGGGAGTAGCGCTCCTCGTCCTGGTTGTCCGCGCCCTCCACGTAGATCGCGTCGGCCGGGCAGGCCCACGCGCACAGCTCGCAGCCGACGCACTTCTCCAGGCCGTCCGGGTGCCGGTTCAGCTGGTGGCGGCCGTGGAAGCGCGGAGCGGTGGGCTTCTTCTGCTCCGGGTACTGCTCGGTGAGCCGCTTCTTGAACATGGCCTTGAAGGTCACGCCGAAGCCGGCGGCCGGGCCGAGGATCGACGGACGGTCGCCCCGTTCGGCGTGGCCCGTTCGATCGGACTGGTCGGACATCTCGGTTCAGCTCCCTTCGGAATGGTCGGCCCCGTTGAGGGCGTCCTGGAGTTGCTTCGGGGCACGGCTGCGGCGGCGCGGCACCGGCGGGAGCACCTGGCCGGGCAGCGGCGGGACGGGGTAGCCGCCCGCCATCGGGTCGAACTCCCCCCCGTCCTTCGGCCGGGCCGGGCCCGCACCGGGCGGGGCCTCCCCGGACTCCGGCTGCTTCCTCAGGAAGTCCCGCAGCAGCGCCAGCAGCAGCACCGCCCCGACCGGGGCGCCCACGTACAGCACCACCTGGCCGAAGCCGTAGCCCTCGTTGCGCAGCGCCCGCACGCTCGCGATCAGCACCAGCCACACCAGCGAGACCGGGATCAGCACCTTCCAGCCCAGCTTCATGAACTGGTCGTAGCGGAGCCGGGGCAGCGTGCCGCGCAGCCAGATGAAGAAGAACAGCAGCAGCTGGATCTTCAGCGTGATCCACAGCATCGGCCACCAGCCGTGGTTGGCGCCCTCCCAGAAGGTCGTCACCGGCCACGGGGCCCGCCAGCCGCCCAGGAAGAGGGTCGAGGCCACCGCCGAGACCGTCACCATGTTCACGTACTCGGCCAGCATGAACATCGCGAACTTCAGCGAGGAGTACTCGGTGTTGAAGCCGCCGACCAGCTCGCCCTCGGCCTCCGGCAGGTCGAACGGCGCCCGGTTGGTCTCGCCGACCATCGCGATGATGTAGACGATGAACGACACCGGCAGCAGCGCCGCGAACCAGGTCGGCTGCTGGTGCGCCACGATCTCCGAGGTCGACATCGAGCCCGAGTAGATGAACACCGCCGCGAAGGACAGGCCCATCGCGATCTCGTAGCTGATCATCTGCGCGGACGAGCGCAGCCCGCCCAGCAGCGGGTACGTCGAACCCGAGGACCAGCCGGCCAGCACGATGCCGTAGATGCCCACCGAGGCCGTCGCCAGGACGTACAGCAGCGCGACCGGGAAGTCCGTCAGCTGGAGCGGCGTACGGGTGCCGAAGATCGACACCTCGTTGCCGGCCGGACCGAACGGGATCACCGCGAAGGCCATGAACGCGGGGATGGCGCAGACGATCGGGGCCAGGATGTAGACCACCTTGTCCGAGCCCTTGACCACCAGGTCTTCCTTCAGCGCCAGCTTCACGCCGTCCGCCAGCGACTGCAGCAGGCCCCACGGGCCGTGCCGGTTGGGCCCGATGCGCAGCTGCATCCAGGCCACCACCTTGCGCTCCCAGACGATCGCGATCAGCACCGTCAGGACCAGGAAGGCGAAGCAGAACACCGCCTTCAGCAGCACCAGCCACCACGGGTCCTGCCCGAAGAAGTGGAGCGTCTCGTACGGCTGCGACGTCATCGGTCCTCCCCTGTGCCGTCGCCGGCGGTCTCGTCCGCGGCCCCGGGTTCGGAGCCGGCCCCGGGTGCGGGTCCGACTTCGGGTCCGGGTCCGACTTCGGGCTCGGGTTCGGGCTCGGGTTCCGACTCGGCCGCGGCGATCGTGACCAGGTGGCCGACGGTGGTGCCGAGCGCGCGGTGGGCACCGCCCGGCGTGGAGTCCAGCGGGACCCAGACCGTGCGGTCCGGGATCGAGTCGGTGACCTCCAGCGGCAGGGTCAGCGATCCGGCCGGACCGGTCAGCCGCAGCTCCTCGGCCGCCTCGGCGCCGATCTCCTTGGCCGTCTCCGCCGAGATCCGGGCCACCGCCCGGTGCCGGGTGCCCGCCAGGTGCGGGTCCCCCTGCTGCAGCACGCCGTTGTCCAGCAGCAGACGCCAACCCGCCAGCACCGCCTGGCCGGTGGCCGGTCGGGGCAGCAGGCCCGGGTGCGCCGCCGGGTCGGCCGTGCGGTCGCCCTCCCAGGGAGCGAAGCGGTCCAGCTCCAGCCGGGCCGCCCGGACGTCCGGCAGGCCCAGCCGGTGGCCCAGCGCGTCGGCCAGCATGCCCAGCACCCGCAGGTCCGGCTGGAGGTGGCGGCCCATCTGCTGGTCCGGCTTGAGCGCCGACTCGAACATCCGCACCCGGCCCTCCCAGTCCAGGAAGGTGCCGGCCTTCTCCGCCACCGCCGCCACCGGCAGCACCACGTCGGCCCGCGCCGTCACCGCCGAGGGCCGCAGCTCCAGCGACACCAGGAACGGCACCGCCGCCAGCGCCTCGTCGGCCAGCGCCGGATCCGGCAGGTCGTCCGGGTCCACGCCGCCGACCAGCAGCGCGTCCAACTCGCCCGCCACGGCCGCCGCCAGGATCCCGTCGGTGTCCCGGCCCGGCCGGGACGGCGGCTCGGCGCCGCCCCACACCGCGGCCGCCTCCGCCCGGGCCGCCGGAACGGCCACCGGACGCCCGCCGGGCAGCAGGCCCGGCAGCACGCCCGCCTCGACGGCCCCGCGCTCACCGGCCCGGCGCGGCACCCAGGCGAGCCTCGCACCCGTCGCGTGCGCCAGCCGCAGCACCGCCGTCAGCCCGCCCGGGACGGCGGCCAGCCGCTCGCCCGCCAGGATCACCGCGCCCGGGGTGCGCAGCAGTTCGGCCGCCCGGCCCGCGTCGTCGTTCAGCGGCTCGTCCGCCGCCAGCGCCGCGAACCACTCCGGCTCGGTGCCGGGGGCGGCCGGCAGCAGCGCCCCGCGCAGCTTCGCCAGGCCCCGGGAGCCGAACGCGGCCACCGAGAACACCTTCAGGCCCGTCGCCCGGGTCGCCTTGCGCAGCCGCAGGAAGACGATCGGCGACTCCTCCTCCGGCTCGAAGCCCGCCAGCAGCACCGCCGGCGCCCGGTCGAGGTCCTCGTACGACACCCCGGTGCCGTCCACGTCGACGCCCCGCCCGGCCACCGCCGCGGCCAGGAAGTCCGCCTCCTCGCCGCTGTGCGGGCGGGCCCGGAAGTCCACGTCGTTGGTGCCCAGCACCACCCGCGCGAACTTCCCGTACGCGTAGGCGTCCTCGACCGTCACCCGGCCGCCGGCCAGCACCCCCGCCCGGACCCCGCGCAGCCCCTCGGCCGCCCGGGCCAGCGCCTCCGGCCAGGAGGCCGGCACCAGCTCGCCGTCCACCCGCACCAGCGGGGTGGTCAGCCGGTCGCGCTGCTGGGCGTAGCGGAAGGCGAAGCGGCCCTTGTCGCAGTTCCACTCCTCGTTCACCGCCGGGTCCTCGCCCGCCAGCCGGCGCAGCACCTTGCCGCGCCGGTGGTCGGTGCGCTGCGCGCAGCCCGAGGCGCAGTGCTCGCACACGCTCGGCGAGGAGACCAGGTCGAAGGGGCGCGAGCGGAACCGGTACGCCGCCGAGGTGAGCGCGCCCACCGGGCAGATCTGGATGGTGTTCCCGGAGAAGTAGGACTCGAAGTCGTCGCCCTCGCCGGTGCCGACCTGCTGCAGCGCCCCGCGCTCCACCAGGTCGATGAACGGGTCCCCGGCGATCTGCTGCGAGAAGCGGGTGCAGCGCGCGCACAGCACGCAGCGCTCGCGGTCCAGCAGCACCTGGCTGCTGATCGGCACCGGCTTCTCGTAGGTGCGCTTCATCCCCTCGAAGCGGGAGTCGGCGGCGCCGCTGCTCATCGCCTGGTTCTGCAGCGGGCACTCGCCGCCCTTGTCGCAGACCGGGCAGTCCAGCGGGTGATTGATCAGCAGCAGCTCCATCACGCCGCGCTGGGCCTTCTCGGCCACCGGCGAGCTGAGCTGGGTGCGCACCACCATGCCCTCGGCCACCGGGATGGTGCAGGAGGCGACCGGCTTGCGCTGGCCCTCGACCTCGACGATGCACTGGCGGCAGGCGCCGGCCGGGTCGAGCAGCGGGTGGTCGCAGAAGCGCGGGATCTGGGTGCCGATGGTCTCGGCGGCCCTGATCACCAACGTTCCCTTGGGGACCCGCACTTCGACGCCGTCGATGGTGAGCGTGACCAGTTCGACCGCTGTCTCGGAGGCCGTTGGCTCTGTGATCGTCACGCGTGCACCTCCCTTTCGGTGGCGGACTGGTGGCCGGGGCGGGGGCCGTCGGCCCAGACGGTGGAGGCGGCCGGGTCGAACGGGCAGCGGCGCTCGGCCAGGTGCTGCTCGTACTCGGCCCGGAAGTGCTGGAGCGAGGAGACGATCGGACTGGCCGCGCCGTCGCCCAGGGCGCAGAAGGACTTGCCGTTGATGTTGTCGGCGATGTCGAGGAGCTTCTCCAGGTCCCCGTCGACGCCCTGGCCCGCCTCGATCCGCTTGAGCAGCTGGACCAGCCAGTAGGTGCCCTCGCGGCAGGGGGTGCACTTGCCGCAGGACTCGTGGGCGTAGAACTCCGTCCAGCGGGTGACGGCCCGCACCACGCAGGTGGTCTCGTCGAAGACCTGGAGCGCCTTGGTGCCGAGCATTGAGCCGGCCGCCCCGACGCCCTCGTAGTCCAGCGGGACGTCGAGGTGCTCGTCGGTGAACATCGGGGTGGATGAGCCGCCCGGGGTCCAGAACTTCAGCCGGTGCCCGGCGCGGACGCCGCCGCTGAGGTCGAGCAGCTGGCGCAGCGTGACGCCGAGCGGGGCCTCGTACTGGCCGGGGTTGGTGACGTGGCCGGAGAGCGAGTAGAGCGTGAAGCCGGGGGACTTCTCGGTGCCCAGGGCCTTGAACCACTCCTTGCCGCGGGACAGGATCGGCGGCACCGAGGCGATCGACTCGACGTTGTTGACCACCGTCGGGCAGGCGTACAGGCCGGCGATGGCCGGGAACGGGGGCCGCAGCCTGGGCTGGCCGCGGCGGCCCTCCAGCGAGTCCAGCAGCGCCGTCTCCTCGCCGCAGATGTAGGCGCCGGCGCCGGCGTGCACGGTGATGTCCAGGTCGACGCCCGAGCCGAGGATGTTCCGGCCCAGCAGCCCCGCCCCGTACGCCTCGGCGACGGCCGCGTGCAGCCGGCGCAGCACCGGGACGACCTCGCCGCGCAGGTAGATGAAGGCGTGGTCGCAGCGGATCGCGTAGGAGGCGATGATCATGCCCTCGATCAGCGCGTGCGGGTTGGCGAACAGCAACGGGATGTCCTTGCAGGTGCCCGGCTCGGACTCGTCCGCGTTGACCACCAGGTAGTGCGGCTTGCCGTCGTTCTGCGGGATGAACTGCCACTTCATCCCGGTGGGGAAGCCGGCGCCGCCGCGGCCGCGCAGGCCGGAGTCCTTGACCAGGGCGATCACGTCGTCCGGCGGCATGGCGAGGGCCGCCTTGAGGCCCTCGTAGCCGTGGTGGCGGCGGTAGGTGTCGAGCGTCCAGGGGCGGCTGTCGTCCCAGGAGTCGGACAGGACCGGGGTGAGCAGCTTCTCGGCCGGCTCGGCGGAGGTCATCACGCTTCGCTCCCTTCCTGGCCGTTGCCCGCCTGGGTGGTGCCCGCTTGGCCGTTGGCCTCGGGGCGCGGGGATTCGGGGCGCGGGGCGACCACCTTGGTGCCGGGGGCGCCGGGCAGCGCCTCGCCGCGGGCCAGCCGCAGGCCGGCCAGGGAGGGCGCGCCGCCGGCGCCGGACTCGTCGTTGGCCCCCGGGCGCTCGTCGGGGAAGCCGGCCAGGATCCGGGAGGTCTCCTTGAAGCCGCACAGCCGGGCGCCGCGGGTGGGCCGGACCTCTCGGCCGGCGCGCAGGTCGTCGACCAACTGCCGGGCGCTGTCCGGGGTCTGGTTGTCGAAGAACTCCCAGTTGACCATCACCACGGGCGCGTAGTCGCAGGCCGCGTTGCACTCGATGTGCTCGATCGAGACCTCGCCGTCCTCGGTGGTCTCGTTGTTGCGGACGCCCAGGTGCTCCTGGAGCTCGGCGAAGATCTGGTCGCCGCCGAGCACCGCGCACAGGGTGTTGGTGCAGACCCCGACGTGGTACTTCCCGGCCGGGCGACGCCGGTACATGGTGTAGAAGGTCGCGACCGCGGTGACCTCGGCGGTGGTGAGGTCCAGCTGTTCGGCGCAGAAGCGGATCCCGGTCGGGCTGACGAAGCCCTCCTCCGCCTGCACCAGGTGCAGCAGCGGCAGCAGCGCCGAGCGGGCCTGCGGGTAGCGGGCGATCAGCTCGGCTGCGTCGGCGGCCAGCCGGGCACGCACCTCCTCGGGGTACGGTGCGGCCGGCAGTGCCGGCAGTCCGAGTTCGACGTTGGTCACCGGTCCACGCCTCCCATCACCGGGTCGATCCCGGCCACCGCGACGATCACGTCGGCCACCTGGCCGCCCTCGCACATCGCCGCCATCGTCTGCAGATTGGTGAACGACGGGTCCCGGAAGTGGACCCGGTACGGACGCGTCCCGCCGTCGCTGACCACGTGCACGCCCAGCTCGCCCTTGGGCGACTCGACCGCCGCGTACGCCTGGCCGACCGGGACCCGGAAGCCCTCGGTGACCAGCTTGAAGTGGTGGATCAGGGCCTCCATCGAGGTGCCCATGATCTTGCGGATGTGGTCGAGGGAGTTGCCCATCCCGTCCGGACCGACGGCCAGTTGGGCCGGCCAGGCGATCTTCTTGTCGGCCACCATGACCGGGCCGGGCCGCAGCCGGTCCAGGCACTGCTCGACGATCCGCAGCGACTGCTTCATCTCCTCCAGGCGGATCAGGAAGCGGCCGTAGGAGTCGGCGCTCTCCGCGATCGCGACCTCGAAGTCGTAGTCCTGGTACCCGCAGTACGGGTCGGTCTTGCGCAGGTCGTGCGGCAGGCCGGTGGCGCGCAGGATCGGGCCGGTGGCGCCCAGGGCCAGGCAGCCGGGCAGGTCCAGGAAGCCGACGTCGACCAGGCGGGCCTTGAACACCGGGTTGCCGGTGGCGAGTTTGTCGTACTCGTGCATCCGGGAGCGGAAGACCTTGACCGCCTCGCGGATCTGGTCGACCGCGCCGGGCGGCAGGTCCTGGGCGAGGCCGCCGGGGCGCACGTACGCGTGGTTCATGCGCAGGCCGGTGACCAGCTCGAAGACGTCCAGAATCAGTTCGCGGTCCCGGAAGCCGTAGATCATCAGGGTGGTGGAGCCGATCTCCATGCCGCCGGTGGCCAGGCAGACCAGGTGCGAGGCGATCCGGTTGAGCTCCATCATCATCACCCGGATGACGTTGGCGCGGTCCGGGACGTCGCCGGTGATGCCGAGCAGCTTCTCGACCGCCAGGCAGTAGGCCGTCTCGTTGAACAGCGGGGTCAGGTAGTCCATGCGGGTCACGAAGGTGGTGCCCTGGACCCAGCTGCGGAACTCCATGTTCTTCTCGATGCCGGTGTGGAGGTAGCCGATGCCGCAGCGGGCCTCCTTCACCGTCTCGCCGTCGATCTCCAGGATCAGCCGCAGCACGCCGTGGGTGGACGGGTGCTGGGGGCCCATGTTGACGATGATGCGTTCGTCGTCGGCCCGGCCGACCGCCTCGACCACCTCGCCCCAGTCGCCGCCGGTGACGGTGAAGACCCGGCCCTCGGTGGTCTCGCGGGCGTCGGCTTCCTCGGTCTCTCCATAGTGCTGGGTGTTCATCAGCTGTACGACCTCCGCTGGTCGGGAGCCGGGATCTGGGCGCCCTTGTACTCGACGGGGATGCCGCCGAGCGGGTAGTCCTTGCGCTGCGGGTGGCCCAGCCAGTCGTCCGGCATCATGATCCGGGTGAGCGCCGGGTGGCCCTCGAAGACCAGGCCGAAGAAGTCGTAGGCCTCGCGCTCGTGCCAGTCGTTGGTCGGGTAGACGCTCACCACGGAGGGGACGCGCGGATCGGCGTCGGGCGCGGTGACCTCCAGCCGGATCAGCCGGCCGTGGGTGATCGAGCGCAGGTGGTAGACCGCGTGCAGCTCGCGGCCCTTGTCGCCGGGGTAGTGCACGCCGCTCACCCCCAGGCAGAGCTCGAAGCGCAGCGCCGGGTCGTCGCGCAGGATCCGGGCGGTCCTCAGCAGGTGGTCGCGCTCGATGTGGAAGGTGATCTCGCCGCGGTCGACCACCGTCCTCTCGATCACCTCGACCGGGTCCAGGCCCTGCTCCTCCAGGGCGCCCTCCAGCTCGTCGGCGACCTCGTCGAACCAGCCGCCGTACGGGCGTTCGCTCGGACCGGGCAGCACGATCGGGGCGGCCAGACCGCCGAAGCCGGAGGTGTCGCCACTGCCCTCGGCACCGAACATGCCCTGGCGGCGGCCGACCACCTCGACCGGGATCTCGCGGACCGGCTGCTCGCGGCGGGTCTCGGGTACCTGCTCGTTCATCGCAGCTGCCCCCGCATCTCGCTGATCGGGGTGGCCTTGAGGGCGAGCGCCTCGCCGAGCTCCTCGGCCCGGCGCCTGTTCACGCCCAGCGGCTCGTGCTGGATCTTGTCGTGCAGCTTCAGGATGGCGTCCATCAGCATCTCCGGACGGGGCGGACAACCGGGCAGGTAGATGTCCACCGGGACGATGTGGTCGACGCCCTGGACGATCGCGTAGTTGTTGAACATCCCGCCGGACGAGGCGCAGACACCCATCGAGATGACCCACTTGGGGTTGGGCATCTGGTCGTACACCTGGCGCAGCACCGGGGCCATCTTCTGACTCACCCGGCCCGCCACGATCATCAGATCGGCCTGCCGGGGGGAGCCCCGGAAGACCTCCATGCCGAACCGGGCCAGGTCGTAGCGGCCCGCCCCGGTGGTCATCATCTCGATCGCGCAGCAGGCCAGACCGAAGGTGGCCGGGAAGAGTGACGCCTTGCGCACCCAGCCGGCGGCCGTCTCCACGGTCGTGAGCAGAAAGCCGCTCGGCAGCTTCTCCTCGATTCCCATCAGATCCCTCTCAATGCCCTCAAGTCCTCTGATACGTGGGCCGGTTCTGGCTTGTCCGCTCGTTCACAAGCGGGTGCTCAGCCGGCGGACGGGTGGGCCACCACCCCGCGCTCTGACCACCCCGCGCTCAGTCCCACTCCAGACCGCCGCGCCGCCACACGTAGGCGTACGCGACGAAGACGGTGGCGATGAACAGGAGCATCTCGACCAGCCCGAAGATCCCCAGGGCGTCGAAGGTCACCGCCCAGGGGTAGAGGAAGACGATCTCGATGTCGAAGACGATGAAGAGCATCGCCGTCAGGTAGTACTTGATCGGGAACCGACCGCCGCCCACGGGCTGCGGGGTCGGCTCGATGCCGCACTCGTACGCCTCCAACTTGGCCCGGTTGTAGCGCTTGGGGCCGGTGAGTGAGGCCATCACGACGGAGCCGACCGCGAACGCCGCCGCGATGGCACCGAGTACGAGGATCGGCGCGTAGGCATTCATAGCCCCCGCTCCCTCCGTCCAGTCGTCCTTGACTGCAGATCGGAACCGGCAGGTCACACTGAGGTGAACCCGCGTCCCGGTTCCCGAGATCCACCTCATGTGAGGCAGTTCACAAAGCCTGGAACGAGCGCATCTTATGCCCGTCGGCTTGTGATCTGCGACACGCAGTTCAACGCCATCTTTGTGATCTACGACACCCTGTAAATGGGGTCGAATGTGAGCATGCCCAGATTTGTCTACGCAAAGCAGTCAAACGATCACAAGCGGTCGCATTTACTTGTGAAGTGGCAGGTCAGGGGCGTGTTCCTATATCAACTATGCGTCGTAGGGAGCAAATTTTCAGACGTCATGTTGACGTGTTATAGCGGCTCACTCGCAGGGGTGGCGGGGCCCGAACGCTCGCTTGACCCTTCGTTCACAAGCGCGCGAGCCTGCCGTCGGGCGGGGCTCCCTTCCCCCTCTCCCGCGCGCCCGCCGTCCCGCTCCGGCGGTGCCCGCCGGGGCCGCGGGCCCTCGTGCTCCGGGGCGGGGCCCGCTACTGGCGGCCGGCCGTCTGCTCCCAGACCCAGGCCGCGATGCCCACCCGGTTGCGGGCGCCGATCTTGCGCTGGATGTTGGCGAGGTGGTTCTTCACCGTCCCCGGTGAGATGAACAGCCCTGCGCCGATCTCGGCGTTGGTCGCACCGTCTGCCACCAGCTCGGCGATCTCCCTTTCTCTCGTGGTCAGTTCCTCCGTCGGCCCGGCTGTCGGCTGCGGAGCCGCCGCGGCCGCCTTCGCGCCCGGCCCCGACTTCAGCGCCGGCTTCGGCTCCGCGCCCGGGAGTGCCATGTGCCGCAGCAGCCGGACGGTGACCTGCGGGCTGATCAACGCGTCCCCGGCCATCGCCGCCCGGACCGCCTCGATCAGCAGCACCGGCCCCGAGCGCTTCAGCAGGAACCCGGCCGCTCCGTGCCGCAGCGCCGTGTGCACGTACTCGTCCAGGTCGAAGGTGGTCACCACGATCACCTTGCACTGGTCGGCCAACTGGCGTGTGACCTCCAGGCCGTCGAGCTTCGGCATCCGGATGTCCGCGAGCACCACGTCCGGCCGCAGCCTCCGTGCCTCCGCCACCGCCGCGGCGCCGTCCGCCGCCTCCGCGACCACCACCATGTCCGGCTGGACGTCCAGGATCATCCGGAACGCGCTGCGGACATCCGCCTGGTCGTCCGCGATCAGGATCCGAACCGGCCCTGTGCCACTGCCCATGTCCCGCACCTCTCCCCGTTGCCGACCTTCGTCGGCTCCTATCACGCCGGCCCCGTGCCGGCCTCCTCCAGCGGCAGCACCGCCGTCACCCGCCAGGCCTCCCGCTCGTACGGACCGGCTTCCAGCGAACCGCCGAGGGCCTCCACCCGGGCCGCCAACCCCGGCAGTCCGCTGCCGCCGCCCCGGCGCGGCCGCCCCGCCGGGCCCGGTGCCCGACCGTCGTTGGTCACGGTCAGCTCCAGCCGTCCACCGCTGCGGCGGGCCCGGATCTCGACCGCCCGCGCGGCCGGAGCGTGCCGCCGGACATTGGTCAGGGACTCGACCACGATCCGGTGGACGGTGCCCTCCACCTCGCGCGGCACCGGCTCCTCCGGCAGCTCCAGGCGGACGTTCACGCCGCCCGTCGCGGTGAACCGCTCGGCCACCTCGGCGAGTTCGGCGAGTCCGGGCTGCGGACCGCGGCCGCCCTGCTCCTCGCTGCGCAGCAGCTGTACCGTCCGGTCCAGCGAGGCCAGCGCCCGCTGCCCGGCCTGCTCTATTCGCTGGAACATCTCGGCCGCGCCGGCCGGATCGATCCCCGCCAGATAGGCCCCCGCCTGGGCCTGGGCGACCATGCCGCTGACATCGTGCGCCACGAAGTCGTGCAGGTCGTGGGCCAGTTCGAGCCGCTGGGCCCGTCTGGCCTCGGCCACCGCCTCGCGGCGCCCCTCGTCCAGGCCCCGCAGGTAGAGCCCGACCAGGACGGCCGGCAGGGAGAGCATCGATCCGAACCCGAAGAGCGTGAGCGTGTCCGCGGGCCCCTCGACGAACGCGAACCGGGACGGCCAGAGGGCGACCGCTCCGCAAGCCGTCCAGGCCGCCGCCGCGCACCGCGGGCCGTCCTCGGCGCGCAGGCTGACGACCACCGACAGCAGCAGGACGGCCAGCTCGACCAGGCCCGCCAGCCCGGCCCACCGCTGCCCCTCCGCCCAGCGGCCGAGGAGCCAGACGGCGACCGTGACCACGACCGACGCCGCCCCGAGCGCCATGGTCACGGCCGCTGCCCCGTACCGCCCCCGCGCCACCCAGGCCGGCGGCACCAGGACCAGGACGATCCCGGACAGGATCTGAGTCATCGTCATCACCCCTTCTCGACCCTTCGACTGCCGTCACACTACGACGCCGCCCGGGCGGCGCGCCTGTGCCGATCGGCATATTTCAAAGGCCGGTTGAGCAGGAGGAACAGCCCGATCGGCATCTGCCGCGAACCCCTGGCGGGCCTCCAGTCTTGAGTCATCGCACCGGCCACGGAGGCCGGAGCCGAAGGGAGTCCACCACCATGTCGAAGCTCGTGATCACCGCCCGCGGCACCGCCCACCGGGCCGCGGCGGCGGCCCCGAACGTCCCGCCCGCCCCGCGCTGGGCCCGGCTCGCCGCCGGGGCCGCAGTCCTCAGCACCATCCCCTCGGGGCTGTGGCGGATCGCCTTCGGCTTCGGCGTCCCGGTCGGCTTCTCCGGCGCGACGGCCGCGGCGTACGGCGCGCACCAGCCGGGCTGGGGCACGGTCTACTGCGTGGCGCTGAGCGCCCTGGCGGAGGCGCTGGCCTTCCTGACCCTGGGCCTGGTCCGGCCCTGGGGGCTGGTGGCGCCCCGGTGGATCCCCCTGATAGGCGGCCGTCGGGTCCGGCCGCTCGCCGCGATCGTCCCGGCGCTGCTGGGCTCGGCGGTCCTCACCTACGTCGGCACGGCCGCACTGCTCGGCGGCTGGGCGCACAACCTGGCCGAGCCGGATTCCCCGCACGGCTTCGCCGCCGTGGTGATGACGCTCGCCTACCTGCCCCTGGTCGCCTGGGGCCCGCTGCTCGGCGCGGTCGCCCTCGACTACGCCCGCCGGACGCTGCGGCGGCGCCGGTGACGAGGACGGCGGGTCACACCGGAGCCGGCTCCGCGCCCGGCCCCACCGCGTCGGTCCCGCTCTCGCACTCGCCCCCGGTCGGGCGCGGCGCCGGAGCGGGGGCGACAGCCGGGGCGGGGGCGGGTACGGGGGCGGTGCGCCGGCCCCACTCGGTCGCGACCAGCACCAGGGCTCCGCCGAGCAGGGCGAGCGGGCCCATGCGGTTCCCGGCCACGGTGATGCCGAAGACGGCGGCCCAGAGCGGCTCGGTCCCGAGCAGCAGGCTCACCCGCGAGGGCGACGTGGCCCGCACGGCCCACATCTGGACGAAGAAGGCGAACAGGGTGCAGAACAAGGACAGGTGCAGCAGCCAGCCCCACTGGCCGGCCCCGTACGAACGCGCGACCGTCCACGGCGCGGGTCCGACCAGGAACGCGACGGCGGCGAACACGCCGGTGGCCACCGCGAGTTGGACCCAGGTGACGGCGAGCACATCGGTGTCGCGGACGGCCCGGGTGCGGGCCATCGCGAGGACGTACGCCGAGCGGACGAGGGCGGCGCCCAGCACCAGTAGGTCACCGAGTGCCGGAGGGCGCAGCCCACCGTCCCCGGTGAGCAGGGCGACGCCGAGGACGGCCAGCCCGGCGGCGGCGAGGAAGGCCTTCGGCGGCGCGGTCCGGGCGAGGGCGCTCTCGCCGAGCGGCGTGAGCACCATCGCGAGGCTGATGATCAGCCCGGCATTGGTCGCGGAGGTGTGCACGGCTCCGTAGGTCTCCAGCAGGAAGATCCCGCTGAGCACCAGCCCCAGTGCGGCGCCGCCGAGCCACTCGGCGCGGCTCAGCCTCCGCAGGGCACGCCAGGCGACCAGCCCGAGCAGCGGCAGCACCAGGCCGAACCGCAGCACCAGCATCGCCACGACCGTCCCGGGCTCGGCCACCCGCTGGACGGCGAGGAAGCTCGATCCCCACACCACGGCCACGAGCAGGACCGGAAGATCGCGAAGGACCGACGAGGACGAACCCTCGGACGGGTCGGACAAGGAGGCTGGCATGCGAAAGATCCCTCCGAACGAACGGAACCGGCGGGCGCGAGTACCGTACGGCGTCGGACGGACCCAGGAGCCGGGCGGAAGGCCCGGCAGTGGACGGGGCGGTGCGCGGAGCAAGGGGGCGCCATCTTCGCGCACCGGGCCCCCGATGATCAATGCCCTCCACGGGCACGGTTGGGTCAGGCGGAGAGCAGACCGTTCGCCGCGGCGATCGCCTCGATGTCGGCCGGGGTGCCGGACATGATGGCGCGGACGTGCTCGGTGACCAGCTCCACCGGCCAGTCCCACCAGGCCGCACGGAGCAGACGCTCGATGTCGGCGTCGTCGAAGCGGCGGCGGATCGGGCGGGCCGGGTTGCCGCCGACGACGGTGTAGGGCTCGACGTCGGCGGTGACCATCGCCCCGGCCGCGATGATCGCACCGTCGCCGATCCGGACGCCGGGCAGGACGGTGGCCCCGTGGCCGAACCAGACGTCGTTGCCGACCACGGTGTCACCCCGGCTGGGCAGGCCCGTGACGATGTCGAGGGTCCGCTCGGTCCAACTGCCGCCGAACATCGTGAAGGGGAAGGTGGAGACGCCGACGGTCGGGTGGGCGGCGCCGGCCATCAGGAAGCGGGTGCCGGTGGCGATCGCGCAGTACCTGCCGATCACCAGCCGCTCGGGGCCGTACGCGTAGAGGACGTTGCGCTCCTCGAAGCGGGTGGCATCGTCGGGGTCGTCGAAGTAGGTGTACTCGCCGACCTCGATCCTCGGGTCGGTGACGAGCGGGCGCAGCAGGACGACCCGGTCGTGGCCGGCGAGCGGGTGGAGGACGGTGGGGTCGGGAACGGCAGTGGCGGACACGCGGGCTCCTCTCGTAATGCGACATGAGTCGCATTACGATGAGCATGGCACGGCCGCCACCCCACAGCAAGCCTTAATGCGACTGGAGTCGACTTTGACTGGAGCAACCCACCCCGCACCAGAGCCCCGCACCCCCACCCCGCGCCCGGGCGGCCGCAGCGCCCGGGTCCGGGCCGAGGTGGTCGCCGCCACGCTCGCCGAGGTCGCCGAGAAGGGGTACGACGGGCTCACCGTCGAGGCGGTCGCCGCCCGCTCCGGCGCCCACAAGGCGACCCTCTACCGGCGCTGGGGCGGAGTGGACGGCCTGGTCGCCGACGCCCTGACCGCCTCCGCCGACCAGCCCTGGCCCCTGCCCGACACCGGCGACCTCCGGCAGGACCTCCGCCGGATCACCCAGGAGGTGTTCAGCGTCTTCACCGATCCGGAGCTCGGCCCCACGCCCACCGCGCTGATCTCCGCGGCCCAGCGCTCGGACACCGGCGCGGCCGCCCTGCGCGCCTTCTTCGCGGCGCGCCACCGCCAGGCCGCCGAGGTGGCCGAAAGGGCCGTCGCCCGGGGCGAGCTGCCCGCCGGGACGGACGGCGCCGAGGTGGTCCGGGCCGCCACCGCGCCGCTCTACTACCGCCTCTTCGTCTCCGGCGAGCCACTGGACGCCCGCACCGCCGAGCGGGCCGCCGACGCCGCGGCCATGGCCGCCCGCGCGGGACTCTTCACACCCACCACGACCACCCCGGAGCAGAACTGACAAACCATCACACTGTCGCCGCCCGGGGAGCCACGGCCGCCCCAACCCCTACCGCATCCCCATCCGGCCGTGGATGATGCACCCATGACAACACCGCCGTCCACCACCCCCCGGAAGGCCCGTCACGTGAAGCGCAAGCACTGGGCGCTGGTCGCCGCCGCCACCGTCCTCCCGCTCGTGGCGAGCACCGGCACCGCCATCGCGGACACCCCCGCGGCCGCGACCCCCGCTACCGGCTGCGCCTACACACCGGCCGTCCCGGCCGACAACTTCAAGGGCATCCCGGTGTTCGACGCCAAGAAGGCGGCGAAGCCCTACCGCGCGACACTGCGGACCAGCCAGGGCCAGATCAGCTTCGAGGCCCTGACCGACAAGGCGCCCTGCACCACCTTCTCGTTCCGGTTCCTCGCCGAGCACGACTACTTCGACCGCAGTCACTGCCACCGCCTCACCACCCAGCGGATCTACGTCCTCCAGTGCGGCGACCCGACCGGCACGGGCAGCGGCGGTCCCGGCTACTCGTTCCCGGACGAGAACCTGACCGGCGCCACCTACCCGGCCGGCACCGTGGCCATGGCCAACGCCGGCCCGAACACCAACGGCAGCCAGTTCTTCTTCGTCTGGAAGGACACCAAGCTCTCCCCCGCCTACACCCCCTTCGGCCGGATCACCGGCGGTCTGGACGTGCTCCAGAAGATCGCCGCCGGCGGCGAGGACGACCAGAACAACCCGGGTGACGGCTTCCCCAACCTCCCGGTGAACATCCGCAACGTGAAGATCAGCGCCCGCTGAGGCTGCTCGTCCCCGGCGGGCCGGACAGCCCCGGCCCGCTCCCGCCCGCCCCCGCTCCCGTACGGTGGCAGCACCAACGACACCGCGTGGGAGCAGGAGCAACGCCGCATGGACAGCCGGATCTGGGAGAGCGTCGACGACCTGGTCGCACGGCTGGACGAGCAGAGCACGCAGTCGCCCCAGGAGGAGCGACTGCTGCGGATCCTCAAGCTCTCCGAGGAGGTCGGCGAGGTCGGTGCCGCGGTGATCGGCGCCACCGGCCAGAACCCGCGCAAGGGGGTCACCCACACCTGGGAGGACGTCCAGCACGAGCTCTGCGACGTCGTCTTCACCGCCCTCGTCGCCCTGAGGACCCTCACCCCCGACGCGGCCCGGATCTTCGACGAGCGTCTCGCCTACGTCGAACAGCGCTCCGCCGCCTCCCGCCGGGCGCCGGAGGCACCCCGGGCGGCCGAACAGCCGTAGGGCCGGCGGGGACGGACATCCCCACCGGCCCCAACCCCCGGTCCGCGCCAGGCGTTCGGCGTCCGGCCCTTCGGCGCCAGCCGCCAGGCATCAGGCGCCAAGCATCAGGCGCCAGAGACCAGCCGTCAGGCACCAGCTGTCAGGCACCAGGCGCCAGACACCAGCCGTCAGGCGTTCGGCGCGACCCTGGCGAGGCCGTTGATCACACGGTCCATCGCGTCGCCGCCCTGCGGGTCGGTGAGGTTGGCGAGCAGCTTGAGGGTGAAGCGCATCAGCATCGGGTGGGTGAGGCCGCGCTGGGTGGCGATCTGCATCACCTTGGGGTTGCCGATGAGCTTCACGAAGGCGCGGCCCAGCGTGTAGTAGCCGCCGTACACGTCCTTGAGGATGCGCGGGTAGGCCTGGAGGGCGCGCTCGCGGCCGCCATCGGTGACCCGGGCGAGGGCCTGCACGATGACCCCGGCGGCGATCTGCCCGGATTCCATCGCGTAGGCGATGCCCTCGCCGTTGAACGGGTTGACCATGCCGCCCGCGTCGCCGACCAGCAGCAGGCCGCGGGTGTAGTGCGGCTGCCGATTGAAGGCCATCGGCAGCGCGGCGCCGCGGATCGGCTCGGTCATGTTCTCGGGGGTGTAGCCCCACTCCTCCGGCATGTTGGCGCACCAGGCCTTGAGCACCTCGCGCCAGTCCAGCTCGCCGAACGCCGGCGAGGAGTTGAGGATGCCGAGGCCCACGTTGGAGGTGCCGTCGCCCATGCCGAAGACCCAGCCGTACCCGGGCAGCAGCTTGCGGTCGCCGTCGCGGGTGTCCCACAGCTCCAGCCAGGACTCCAGGTAGTCGTCGTCGTGGCGCGGCGAGGTGAAGTAGGTGCGGTAGGCGACACCCATCGGCCGGTCCTCGCGCCGGTGCAGGCCCATGGCGAGCGAGAGCCGGGTGGAGTTGCCGTCGGCGGCGACCACCAGCGGGGCCCGGAAGGTGACCGGCCGCTTCTCGTCGCCGAGCTTGGCGGTGACGCCGACGATCCGGCCGGTGCGCTCGTCCAGGACCGGCCCGCTGACGTTGCAGCGCTCGTAGAGCCGCGCGCCCGCCTTCTCGGCCTGACGGGCGAGCAGCTCGTCGAAGTCGGCGCGCTTGCGTACCAGGCCGTAGTCGGGGAAGGAGGACAGCTCGGGCCAGTCCAGCTCCAGCCGGACGCCGCCGCCGATGATGCGCAGGCCCTTGTTGTGCAGCCAGCCGTTCTCGGTGGAGACGTCGATGCCCATGTCCACCAGCTGCTTGGTGGCGCGCGGGGTCAGGCCGTCGCCGCACACCTTCTCGCGCGGGAAGGCGGTCTTCTCCAGCAGCAGCACGTCCAGCCCGGCCTGGGCCAGGTAGTACGCGGTGGTGGCGCCGGCCGGGCCCGCGCCGACCACGATGACGTCGGCCGTGCTCTCGACGGGGCTGTCCGGCTTCGTCAGATCGGCTGCGGTCTCGGACACGTGGACACACTCCTGGAACTGCGGCGGGGGACGGCGGCTTTGTCTCCGGCAGTCTAGTTCCGCTCACGCCACCGGATGCGCCCCCGCCCCCGACCTCCGGCTCCGCCCGTCAGCCCCGACCGCCAACCCGAGCCGAGCGGCCGGGCGCCCGAACCGCGAGCCCGCCGAAACCCGCCTACGCGCCTACGCGATCTTGTACGCCCGGTGCAGCGCGACGATCCCGCCGGTCAGGTTCCGCCAGGCGACCTTCGACCAGCCGTTGTCCTGGAGCTTGGCGGCCAGCCCCGGCTGGTCCGGCCAGGCCCGGATGGACTCGGCGAGGTAGACGTACGCCTCCGGGTTGCTGCTGACGGCGGTCGCCACCGGCGGCAGCGCGCGCATCAGGTACTCGGTGTAGACCGTCCGGAACGGCGTCCAGGTCGGGGTGGAGAACTCGCAGATCACCAGCTTGCCGCCGGGCTTGGTGACCCGCTGCATCTCGCGCAGCGCCTCGTCGGTGTCCTGGACGTTGCGCAGCGCGAAGGAGATCGTCACCGAGTCGAAGGTGTCGTCCGCGAACGGCAGCCGGGTGGCGTCGCCGGCGGTGAGCGCCAGCTCGGGGTGGCGGCCCTTGCCCTCGGTGAGCATGCCGACCGAGAAGTCGCACGGGACGACCTTCGCCCCGGCCTCGGCGAAGGGCAGCGAGGAGGTGCCGGTGCCGGCCCCGAGGTCGAGCACGAGGTCTCCCGGCCCGGCGGCCACCGCCTCGGCCACCGCCCGGCGCCAGGCGCGGGCCTGGCCGAGGGAGAGCACGTCGTTGGTGCGGTCGTACTTGGCCGCGACGTCGTCGAACATGGCGGCGACTTCGTGCGGCTGCTTGTCCAGAGAGGCTCGGGTCACGCCCCCCATTGTTCACCCTCGCACGGACACCCCGACCAACGGGGCCGCGCCCACGGACCTCACCGGCCTCACCCGCGGACCTCACCGGCCGCCCCCCACGGTCCTCACCGGCCGGGCCGTACCCGCACGCCCCCGTCAGTGCTGGGCGCGCCGCCCGCCCGCGCGGCGCCGCCGCCGGGACCGCTTGCCGTGGGTTATCGCGGGCATCCCGTCCGCGAGCGCCCCCGCCGCCAGCGCGAGGTTGGCGGCCAGCGCCCCCTGCCCGCTGCGGACCGCGAGGGCCTTGTGGTGCCGCCGGATGCGCAGCACGCAGATCACGAAGAACACGAGGGCCACCGGCACGCTGAACCGGGCCAGGCCCACGCCGACCGGCTGCGGGTAGGTGTCGCCGCAGATCCGTACCGCGCCCGGGTCGTCGGCGGCGTGCTCCAGGCAGACCGCGTCGCCGACCTTGGCGCTGTCCGAGAGCGGCAGCGCGGCCGCGGTGTGCGGCTCCCCGTCGGCCCGGTAGCTGACGGCGCTGTAGGTGCCGCCACCGGTCGGGAGCTGGGTGACGACCCCTTCGACTCTCACCGGGTGCGCCTCGATCCGGTCGGCCTGGTCGGCCTGGCGCCAACCCAGCAGGCACATGCCGACGGCCAGCACTGCGCTGAGCACGGCGGCGAGGTACCAACCACGGCCCATCCGCGGGGTGCGCGGCGGGGGAACGGTCGCGGTTCGCATGGTTCCTGTCCTGGCTTGCCGTCGGGGCCGGGGACACGGCCCCGCCACCCGCGGGCGCGGGCGGTGGTGTGGTGAGGGTACGGAGTGGGTGAGCTGTCCGGGATCGTATCCGCTGGCGGGCCCTCAGGTCACGATGAAGGGACAATCACTCTCCGGTACCGGCCCCGGAGTTCGGGTGCACACGAAGGAAGTCCCGTGCGCCACAAGGAAATCCGGCTACTGACGAGTACGTCACACCCGCCGTGACGCCCGTCTCAGCGTCGGCGGTACACCAACCGCCCGCCCAGCACCGTGGCCAGGCACCCGCCGGCCACCGGTTGCGCGCCCCCGTCCCCCGCGACCGCGGCCGTCGCGAACACCGCGAAGTCCGCCCGGCCCCCGGCCGCCACCCGCCCGTACACGGCCTCGGCGAACGGCAGGACGGCCAGCGGGTCCAACGGCCGCGCGCCACAGTCCTGCGGCCCGCTGCCCTCCGGCCCGCCGTCCTGCGGCCCGCCGCCCACCCCGCCGGACGACACAGCGGACGACACGGCGGAACCAGGCAGCCCCACGACCCCCGACCGCGCCACCGCCGTCCGCACCGAGGCCCGCTCGAAGGGCCCGGCCACCGCCGTCACCCCGTACCCGAGCATCCGCTGCAGCCCCCGCCGGGCACTGGCCCCGCACCGCGCCTCGTCGGTGGACCCGGCCAGCCCGTCCGCCACCGGTTCGACGCCGACCTCCTCCCGCGGATCCGGGTGGTACGCGCGTTCCAACAGCCAGTGCCCGTACGGATTGCGCAGCCCGGGGGCGAGCACGGCCGCCCCCCAGTCCCGCACCCGCGCGCCCGGGTACCCGGCCGCCAGCTCCCCGTACGGCCCGACCGCCTCGACCAGCTCGCCACGCACCACCACCGCCCCGTCGGCGATGGACGGGGCGGTGGGATCGGCCGGGTCGGGCAGCACGAACGCCGC
Organism: Kitasatospora sp. NPDC056273; assembly: GCF_042268845.1. NCBI lineage: Bacteria > Bacillati > Actinomycetota > Actinomycetes > Kitasatosporales > Streptomycetaceae > Kitasatospora > Kitasatospora sp. NPDC056273. The sequence continues at coordinate 46,030 of NZ_JBHJSJ010000036.1, forward strand.
CCGGTGCAGAGTCAGCACAACAGCGCCTTCGACTTCGACAACAACGGCAAGTGCAACGGCAACAGCGCCGACGCCGGCACCGCCATCAGCGGCACCGGCACCGGCACCGGCACGACAAGAAGGGAGGAGGAACGAGGACTCAGTTGTCCAGGATCTTCAGCTCGGGGTGCGCGGTGCCGCCCTCGATCGCCGTGGAGGCGATGTGCGAGGCGACCCGCGGGTCGACCGGGTCGTTGGCCGGGTCGTCCAGCACCCGCAGGTGCTCGTACGTGGTCGAGCGCTGCGCCGGGACGCGGTCGGCGGCCCGGATGAGGTGGATCAGCTCGGTGAGGTTGGAGCGGTGCTTGGCGCCCGCCGCCGAGACGACGTTCTCCTCCAGCATCACGGACCCGAGGTCGTCCGCACCGTAGTGCAGCGACAGCTGGCCGGCCTCCTTGCCGGTGGTGAGCCAGGAGCCCTGGATGTGGGCGACGTTGTCGAGGAACAGGCGGGCGATCGCGATCATCCGCAGGTACTCGAAGACGGTGGCCTGGGTCGAGCCCTTCAGGTGGTTGTTCTGCGGCTGGTAGGTGTACGGGATGAAGGCCCGGAAGCCGCCGGTGCGGTCCTGCACGTCGCGGATCATCCGCAGGTGCTCGATCCGCTCGGCGTTGGTCTCGCCGGTGCCCATCAGCATGGTGGAGGTGGACTCCACGCCGAGGCCGTGGGCGATCTCCATGATCTCCAGCCAGCGCTCGCCGGACTCCTTCAGCGGGGCGATCGCCTTGCGCGGCCGCTCCGGCAGCAGCTCGGCGCCGGCGCCGGCGAAGGAGTCCAGGCCCGCCTTGTGGATCCGGGTGATGGCCTCCTCGACGGAGACGCCCGAGATCCGCGCCATGTGCTCGACCTCGGAGGCGCCCAGCGAGTGGATCACCAGCTGCGGGAAGTCGGCCTTGATCGCCGAGAACGCGCGCTCGTAGTACTCCACGCCGTAGTCCGGGTGGTGGCCGCCCTGGAACATGATCTGGGTGCCGCCCAGCTCGACCGTCTCGGCGCAGCGGCGCAGGATCTCGTCGAGCTCGCGGGACCAGCCCTTGTCGCTCTTCGGCGGCACGTAGAAGGCGCAGAACTTGCACGCCGTCACGCAGACGTTGGTGTAGTTGATGTTGCGCTCGATGATGTACGTCGCGATGTGCTCGGTACCCGCGTAGCGGCGGCGGCGCACCGCGTCGGCGGCGGAGCCGAGCGCGTGCAGCGGCGCGGAGCGGTAGAGCTCCAGCGCCTCCTCCGGGGTGATCCGGCCGCCGGCGGCGGCCCGGTCGAGCACGGCCTTCAGGTCGGTGCTGGACGCATCGAGGGTGGTCGCTGCGAGCTCGGTCACCTGGCGGCCTTCTCTCTCTCAAGTGCTACTCGGGTACGGCCGAACCAGCCTACGCCAGCACATTCCGCCGCCCGCGTCAGCCCGCTGAACAGCGCGCGGAGCACCCCGGACCACCCCCGAGCAGCTCGGACCACGCCTCAACCGTTCGCCCTGCGCATCGTGCCCGCCGGGTTCCCGGCCGGCGGGTCGGCGGAGGTGAAACGGACCGTCCCGTCGGACTGGAGGGTGAGCGTCTCCGCGTTGGAGCCGCCGGTGCAGGCGCCGGGGATCGAGGAGCGGACCAGCCGGGACTGGAACACCAGCGCGGTGGCGGAGGCCGACCTGAGCGTCCAGGCGCCCTCGCAACTGATCGAGATCAGCCCGGAGGCCGCGTTGCGGCTGGTGGTGCTCTCCTGACCGATCGCCGCCGGACGGACGGTGAGCGTGGTGGTCCCGGCGGGCAGCCCCTTGTCGGTGACCATGTCCCCGCTCCAGGTGCCCAGGAAGGCGGCGGGCACCACGCTCGGCCCGCCCGTCCCGGGTGGCACCGCGCCCGGGGCGGACGACGTCGCGCTCCCCGGAGCACCGGGGGCCGACGCCACCCCGGAGCCGAAGGCCCCGCTCGGCAGGACGGCCTGGCTCGGATCAACCGACACCTCCGGCAGCGGCCCCACCGTCGGCGACGGCCCCGAGGCCGCCGGTTCGGCCCGGTGCAGCCACTCGTACAGCCCGTACCCGCCGCCCCCGAGCACCGCGAGCGCCGCCACGGCCGCCGCGACCGCCACCCCGGTCCGGACGCGCCGCGGCCGCGCCCCCGCCGGCTCGTCCCAGACACCCGAGCACAGCGGCTGCCGATCCCCCTCGCCCTCCGGCCCGCCCCCGGATGCGACGGTCGGAGTCCGCACCACCCCGGAAGCACCCGCCTCCGAAGCCGGCTCCCCCGAAGCCCCCGGAATCCCCTCCGGGTCCGAGTCCGGGTCCAAGTCGAGGTCCAGGTCCAGCAGCCCCACCGCACTGCGCCCCACCCCCGCCGCCAGCTCCGCCTGCAGCCAGCCGCCGTGCGACAGCCGGGTGGCGGCCGTGCCGTCCGGGTCCAGCCGGTCGTGGAGCTGCCGCGGGGTGGGGCGAGCGGCCGGGTCCTTGGCCAGGCAGGCGAGGACGGTCCCCCGCAGCGGCTCGGGCAGTCCGGCCACGTCCGGTTCCTCGTGCAGCACCCGGTAGAGCAGCACGGCCGCGCTGACCCCCTCTCCGAAGGGGTGCACGCCGGTCCCGGCGAAGGCGAGGACGGCGCCGAGCGAGAAGACGTCCCCGGCCGGCCCGACCGCCTGCCCGTTCGCCTGCTCGGGTGACATGAAGCCGGGCGAACCGACCACGTAACCGGAACGGGTGAGGCCGCCGGCGGCGTCCAGTGCCCGGGCGATCCCGAAGTCGATCAGCCGGGGCCCGTCCAGGGTGAGCAGCACGTTGGAGGGTTTGACGTCCCGGTGCACCAGGCCGAGCCCGTGGACGTGGGCCAGCGCCCCGGTGAGTCCGACGCCGAGCGAGCGCACGGCCGGCTCGGGCAGTGGCCCGTACGTCCGGACGGCCTCGCCGAGCGCGGGGCCCGCCACGTAGCCGGTGGCGACCCAGGGCTGCCCGCCCTCGGTGTCGGCGTCCAGGACCGGCGCGGTCCACGCGCCGCCGACCCGCCGGGCGGCGGCCACCTCCTGCCGGAACCGGGCGCGGAACTCGGCGTCGTCCGCGAGTTCCGACCGCACCACCTTGACGGCGACGGTGCGCCCGCCGGCCGTCCGGCCGAGGTAGACCCGGCCCATCCCGCCCGCGCCGAGCCGCCGCAGCAGCCGGTAGCCGCCCACCTGGCGCGGATCGTCCGACCCCAGTGCCCGCATCCCCGTACGCTCCCTCGCCCGCTCGGCCGCGCGCGCCGCCGACCGCCGGGGGCCGAGCGGCCACCCGGCCGGCCGACCACCCGGGTCGGCCGTCCGGTCGGCCAGCCGACCGACCGTCAGCCGGACGCGCCTCGGGTGCAGACCGTACCGGGCCCGGGCAGGCCCCGCCCGGCCCGCGGACCGGAACGGGGCCAGGAGCCGGACCGCGCGCCCCCGGGGGGCCGTCGTCACACTCCCGTCGCCCCGCGGGCGGGGGCGAGGACGGGCCCTACGACCCCAGCGGCAGCGCCGCCGGCTCCAGCAGCCGCACCGCGACGTCCGGGGCGAACCCGCTGTCGTGCGCGACCCGCCGGGCGAACTCCGTGACCCCGGCCAGCTGCCGTTCGCCGAGCGAGAAGTCGAGCGCCTCGCTGAAGTACCGCTCCAGCACGTCCGCCCCGATGGTCTCCCAGCGGGCGGCCTGCTCGGCGACCTTGGTGGCCTCCACCAGCGACAGGTCGCGGGACTCCAGGAAGGCCCGGTGCACCGCGGCGGTCATCTCCGGGGCGCGCTCGGCGAACTCGCGCCGCACCGCCCAGACCGCGAAGACGAAGGGCAGTCCGGTCCACTCCTTCCACATCTCGCCGAGGTCGTGGACGGTCAGCCCGAGGTCGGCGGCCTGCCCGAGGTAGGCGCGCAGGGCCGGGTCGCCGATCAGGACGGCGGCGTCGGCCTCGGCGAGCATGGCGCCGAGGTCCGGCGGGCAGCTGAAGTAGTCCGGGCGCACGCCCTCGCGCTCCTCCAGGAGCAGCCGGGCGAGCCGTACGGAGGTGCGGCTGGTGGAGCCGAGGGCGACCCGGCGGCCGTCGAGGTCGGCGAGCGGCACCTTGCTCACGATCAGGCAGGACATCACCGGGCCGTCGCTGCCGACCGCGATGTCCGGCAGGACGAGCAGGTCCTCCGCGTTGCGCAGGTACTCCACGCAGGTGATGGGGCCGATGTCCAGGGCGCCGTCGACGAGCTGGTCGCTCAGCTTCTCCGGGGTGTCCTTGGTGAGATCCAGATCGAGCAGGTTGCCGGTCCTGGCGAGCCCCCAGTAGAGGGGGACGCAGTTCAGGAACTGGATGTGGCCGACCCGCGGCCTGACCGGGGTGTCCTGCCGGGGCTCCCGCGTCCGCGCGTCCGGTGTTCGTGCTTCCGGTGCTGCCACTGCGCCGCTCCCTTGCTGTTCGTGCCTCCCCGCAGCGTATGCCTGCTGTCGGCGGTGGCTCGCACCGGCCACCCGACACGCCTTCACGCGCCGCCGGCGGGCCTTTCCGCGCCCGCCCCCACCCTGACGAACGGCCTGACGCACACCCTCCCGACCGGCCGACGGCCACCCGGCAACCGACCCGGCGAACACCCGCAACAGCCTTGCGCCCGGCCCCTGTGAGCGCCTCAGGACCGCCCTACGACACGCGCCTTCCACGCCGTAAGTGACCTCTGGTCGTCACAGCGGCCGCATGCTAGCGTTGCCCTCAGTTGCAGTTTGATTCCCCTTGCAGTACTTGAAGCCTGCGGAGCATGTAACCGCAGGCTTTTTGTAGTTTTTCAGCAATATCGAAAAATTTCGGACACGTCCGGAGGCAGGGCGATCAGCGCAGCGGACCGGGTGCCACACGGTGTGGCCCCCGACACGCCTCGCAAGGAGAACGGCATGGCCACGGGAACCGTCAAGTGGTTCAACGCTGAGAAGGGCTTCGGCTTCATCGCCCAGGAGGGCGGCGGCCCGGACGTCTTCGTCCACTACTCCGCCATCAACGCGAACGGCTTCCGTTCGCTGGAGGAGAACCAGGCGGTCACCTTCGACGTCACCCAGGGCCCGAAGGGCCCGCAGGCGGAGAACGTCACCGCTGTCTGACCATCCTCTGATGATCTGATCGCTCGTGGACCCCGACGGGTCCGCCGGCGGCTCCCGACAGCCGCCACCATGAGCACAAGAGCAGTACCCAAGGGGGCCCGCCCGTCCGGCGGGCCCCCTGCCTTTTCGAACGCCTTCCGGCCGAACTCCACTCGAACGTCACTCGAACGTCGAACGGGTGGTTCGGGCCGGGAAGTTCGGGTGCGGAGAAAAGGAATGCGGAAAGGGCCCTCCCCCGTCACCGGGAGAGGGCCCTTTCCGTCCGGTCGATCGGACGTCCCCTCTGGCGTCCGATCGGGCATTCGGCCCCCGGCTGAGCGGCCGGACCGGAGGCCGAACGAGCCTCAGGCCGCGGCCGTGGCCGCTCCGCCCTGGGCGGCGACGACGGCCGGCTTGGCGTCCTCCTCGTACAGGTCCCCGGACGGGTTGTTGTACGCGGCGACGTCCAGGATCTTCTCCCGGGCGGCGACCACGATCGGCACGACGACCTGGCCGGCGACGTTGGTCGCGGTGCGCATCATGTCCAGGATCGGGTCGATGGCGAGCAGCAGGCCGACGCCCTCCAGCGGCAGGCCCAGGGTGGACAGGGTCAGCGTCAGCATGATGATCGCGCCGGTGAGGCCCGCGGTGGCGGCCGAGCCGACCACCGAGACGAAGGCGATCAGGATGTAGTCCTTGATGCCCAGCTCGATGTTGAAGACCTGGGCGACGAAGATCGCGGCGACGGCCGGGTAGATCGAGGCGCAGCCGTCCATCTTGGTGGTGGCGCCGAACGGCACGGAGAAGGACGCGTACTCGCTCGGGACGCCGAGGCGCTCGGTGACGCGGCGGGTGACCGGCAGGGTGCCGACCGAGGAGCGGGAGACGAAGGCCAGCTGGATGGCGGGCCAGGCGCCCTTGAAGAAGTGCAGCGGGTTGAGCCCGGCGGCGAAGCGCAGCACCAGCGAGTAGACGACGAACAGCACCAGCGCGCAGCCGAGGTAGATGTCCAGGGTCAGCGTGGCGAAGGGCTTGAGCAGGTCCCAGCCGTACTTGGCGACGGACTTGCCGATCAGGCCGAGGGTGCCGAGCGGGGAGAGCCGGATGACCCACCACAGGGCGGTCTGGGTCAGCTCCAGCACGGACTCGCTGAGCTTGAGGACCGGCTCGGCCTTGGCGCCGAGCTTGATGATCGCCGCGCCGACCACGACCGCCAGGAAGACGATCTGGAGCACGTTCACCTTGGCGAACGAGTCGACGATGTTGGTCGGGAAGATCCCGGTCAGGAAGTCGATCCAGGTGCCCTTGGAGTCGAGCGCCTTGAGGCCCTCGGTCTTCAGGTTGGTGCCCTCGCCCGGGTTGGTCAGCAGGCCCAGGCCGATGCCGATGCCGACCGAGATCAGCGAGGTGATCATGAACCAGAGCAGCGTGCGGGTGGCCAGGCGGGCCGCGTTGGTGACGTTGCGCAGGTTGGCGACGCTCACCACGATCGCGGTGAACACCAGCGGCGGGACGGCGACCTTGAGCAGCTGGACGAAGATCTTGCCGATCGTCTCCAGGGTGGTGGCCAGCCAGGAGATGTCGGCGGCGCGGGCCAGGTAGCCGAGGCCGACGCCGAGCACGAGGCCGGCGACGATCTGCACCCAGAAGGGCGTCTTGCGGATGCGGGCGAGCACGGACGGCGACGAGGTCGCCTCGGGCGCTGTGGACATGGGGGAGCGTCTCCGGGGGAGGGCGTTGCTGACGGTGAGGTGGGGGCGGAGCAGGCGGCACGGCGCGGGGCCGGACGAAGGGGTCGGCCCCCGGTCAGGGGCGTGCCGCCGCGGTACAGCTCGGGGCGGTACAGCGCATGGCGCGGCAACGGCCCATGGCGCGACAACGGCGCGGACTGTCCACAGCACCGGTCAGAGCACACGGGCGGGCGGCGCCGGGCAGCGGGCCCGGGCCGTGCATCCGCAGTGCGTCTGAGGCTGTCATGGCCGATACGTTAGCAGCAAAGGTTTGAGATGTTCAAAGTACTTGTTTGAGGTCACGGAGAGTTCCTGCCCACCCGAACCCCGCCGCGAACCCGCGCTCCGGACACGAACGAAGCTGACGCCCCATCAGGACGGCTCGATGGTCCGATTGACCGCTGAACGGTTATACGTATAACTTTGGCGGCGTCCCCGCCCCTGCCTGCCCACCCGGAGAGGACGCCGATGGGCTACCTCGCCCTGCTCCGTGCCCCGCACGTCACCCGCCTGCTGTTCGGCACCCTGCTCGGCCGCCTGCCCGCCGGCATGACCGCCCTCGTCATCGCCCTCGCGCTGCGCGACGCCGGAGTGGCGTACGGCCGGGTCGGACTGGCCACCTCCTGCTACGCGATCGCCGCCGCCGTCGGCGGGCCGGTGCTCGGCCGGATCATCGACCGCACCGGACAGCCGCGCGTCCTGCTCGCCTCCGCCGTGGTGGCCGGCGGCGGGTACGCGCTGCTCGCCCTCGCCCCCGGCTCCGCGGTCGGCGCGCCCGTCGGGGCCGCGATCGCCGGCCTCGCCATGCCCCCGCTGGAACCCTGCCTGCGCTCGCTCTGGCCGGACGTGGTCGAGGAGAAGCAGCTCGACACCGCGTACGCCTTCGACTCCGCCTCCCAGCAGATCCTCTACGTGGCCGGCCCGCTGGCCGTCGCCGCCATCTCCGGACTGTTCAGCCCGGTCGCCGCGCTCTGGGTGGCCGCCGGACTCGGACTGGCTGGCGCGCTGATCGTGGCCACCACCGGACCCGCCCGGTCCTGGCGCGCCCCGGCCCGGGAACAGTCCGCCGGACTGCTCGGACCGCTGCGCTCCCCCGGGCTGGTGCTGCTGCTGGTCGGACTGGCCGGGGCCGGCTGGGCCGTCGGCGCGCAGAACGTGCTGTTCATCGCCTACGCCGAGCGGAACGTCGGCGCGCTGCCCGGCGGCGGAGGCACCCTGCTCGCCCTGGCGGCGCTCGGCGGCCTGCTCGGCGCACTCGCCTACGGCGCCGTCAGCTGGCGGCAGACCACGGCCACCCGCACCTGGATGATGGCCCTCGCGATGGCCGCCTCCTACCTGCCGCTGATCGCCCTGCCCGGGCCGTACCCGATGGCCGCGCTGGCCTTCCTCTCCGGGATCATGCTGGCCCCGCTGCTGGCGGCGGCGTTCGTACTGGTCGCCGAACTGGCGCCGACCGGCACCGTCACCGAGGCCTTCGCCTGGCTGGTGACGCTGTTCGCCACCGGCAACTCGCTCGGCTACGCCGTCTCCGGCAAGCTCGCCGAGGACTCGCTGCGCCCGGTGGCCCTGTGCGCGGTGGGCGGCATCGCGCTCGGCGGGCTGCTGCTGTTCGGCGCCCGGCGCTGGTTCCACCCGGCGCCGCCCGCCCCCGCCGAGCAGCCCCTCCCGGTGGGCTGACCCGCCCCCACGAACGACCGCGCCCGCCGGTGGTCTGGCCGGCGGGCGCGGTCTTGTCCTTCCTGTCCTTCACCTACGGGTGATCAGCCACGCGCGGTCAGCTGTGGCGGCCCCGACGGCGCCGGGCGACCACCGTGAACAGCACGCCGAGGCCCAGGGCGGCGGCACCGAGAGCGGCCGGCAGCAGACCGGGCCCACCGGTGTGCGGCAGCTCGCCGCCATCCCGGTCCGGGGACGGCCGCTGCGGATCCTGCGACGGCGCGCCGGGCTCACCCGTGCTCGGGGGCTCGCTCGACGACGGGCCGTTCGAGGGGCCGTCCGACGGACCGCCGGTGGGGCCGTCCGACGGCGAGGTCGAGTCCGTCGGTGCCGGCGGCGTACTCGTGGGCGTACCCGTGGGCGAACCGGTCGGCGTCGGCGAACCCGTGGGGGACGGCGAGTTCGTCGGAGTCGGCGACGAGGTCGGCGTCGGCGAACCCGTCGGAGTCGACGTAGGCGTCGAAGTCGGGGTCGCAGTCGGGGTCGCAGTCGGAGTAGGCGTAGGCGTAGGCGTCGGCTCGTCCGCCGGCACCAGCCCCAGGTCCAGGCTCAGGTCCCGGGCCCCGCCCGACAGCCGTACGGTCTGGGTGGTCCCAGTGGCCGGGTCGGCGTCCGAGTCCCGCGCCGGGTCCTTCCCCGCGTGCCGCGTGGTGGCCCTGGCGCCCGCCGGAGCGGTCGTCAGGTCGAAGCGCACCGCGTACTCCCCGTCCGGCAGCTTGTCGAACAGGTAGTTCCCGTCCGCGTCCGTCACCGTGGTGACCGGCTTGCCCAGCTTGTCCCGGACCGGCTGTCCGGTCCCGTCCAGCAGCTCGACCCGGACGCCGGGGACCCCGTTCTCGCCGGTGTCCTGGACGCCGTTGCCGTCGCGGTCGGCCCAGACGTGGTCGCCGAGCGCGTTGTCCGGCGGCGCGGGCGCCTGGACGCCGACGCCGACCTTGGCGGGCTCGGCCGGCAGCAGCGGGCTGCCGGTGGAGTCGGTGGCGGTGTAGGCGAAGCTGTTCCACGCGAAGTCGGCGTTGCCGGCGTCCACCGAGGCGACCATCGGCCAGGTCAGGGTGAACAGTCCGCCGGACGGCAGGGTGCCCGGCCGGCTGACCTTGAACCAGGTGGTGTTGCCCGGCCCGGGGAAGTCGGTGCTCCACTTCGCGTTCGCGTCGCACGGCCCGGGCACGGTGATCGGCCCGGTCGGGCAGGGGTTCGGCGAGGTGGTGTACTCGATCGCCACGGTCGGGTCGCTGGAGGTCAGCGGCCGGGTGAGCGAGGGCGTCCAGGCGGAGCCGCGCGGGACGTCCGGGCGCAGCAGGTAGGAGTCGCCGGGGGTGGGCAGCTTGTCGTACGCGACGAAGTCGGTGACCGGGTCCGGCGAGTCGTTGCGGACGGTCAGCCGGTAGGAGAGGCCGCCGCCGGGCGTGGTGGTGCCGGTGGTGGCGTAGTCCTGGTCGAGGTCGCCCTTGACCTCCTTGAAGGAGCGCAGCACGGCCGGGACCTGCACCTCGACCCGGGAGGAGGCGTGGCACATGGTCTCGGTGGTGTTGCCGTCGCCGTCGAGGTCGTGGGTGTCCGGGACACCGCTGTCGGTGCCGAAGTAGGAGCAGGCGACGGGTTCCCCGGCGCCCTCGGTGGTGACGTACGCGTCGTTGGTGAGGGTCCCGGGCCTGGCGCTGCCGGCCACCTGGACGTCGATCAGGGTGCGGTAGGCCCGGTGGTCGTTGAGGTAGGTCATGTCGGGCGCGCCGGCCGGCCAGGTCAGCTTGAGCAACTGGCGGCCGTCCGGTCCGGGCAGCACCTGGACGGAGCTCGGGGCGACGGACTCCGGGTAGCCGGGGTCGCGCCGGGCGCTGCCGTCCTGGTAGACGAGGCCGGGCGGCAGCAGGTCGTACATCACCAGCGGGGTGCCCAGGGTGCGGCCGGTGCGGTTGTACGGGGTGAGCTGGAAGGTCGCGATGCCGCCGGGGGCGAGGACCTCGCCGGAGACGGTGGTCTTGGCGGCGCCCAGATTGGTGGCGCCGGAGACGGTGGTGTCGGCGCAGGCGTTCGCCGAGGCGGTGGCGCCGGCCGCGTCGGTGCCGGTCACGTCCACGCAGTTGTGCAGCGGGCCGGGGGCGGTGCGGCCGTCGTGGCCGGGGGTGACCACCTGGGAGAGCACCTGGACGGCGTTGCCGGGGCTCCAGCCGGTGGGGACGGGGCCGTTCCACTCGAAGCGCAGCCCGTCGAGCCGGCGGCCGGCCGGGAGGCCGAGCACGTCGTTCGCCGGGTTCCCGGCGCCTTCGGCGAAGGTGATCCGGCGGCTGCCCGAACCGTCGAACGGCTTGCCGGGGGTGAAGGTCCGCCAGGTCGGGTCGCCGTCGAGCCGGTACTGGAGGGTGAGGCCGATGGTGGCGGGGTTCCAGGCCTCCAGCTGGATGGACTGGGGGATCAGCCAGTTGTAGAGGCCGGTGGTGGTGCCGCCGCCCGGGTCGGTCATCACCAGGCGGGTGACAGGGCCGGCGGTGTTGACGGCGTGGAGGCTGAAGGAGGCGATGTCGCCGGAGACCACCTGGTCCTGCCAGACCTTGGAGGCGGTGACCTGGATGCCGGTGGTCGGCGGCTGGAAGACCGGGGACACGGCGGTGGCGTCGGACAGGTCGCGCATGCCCTCGGGGCCGAGCGGGTCGCCCTGCAGGACCACCGAGTTGGTGGAGGTGGTGCCGCTGGGGAACGCCGGGTCGGGGTAGTTGACGACCAGGACGCCGGGGTTGCGGCAGCCGGCCTGGCCGTTGCCGGCCCGGAAGGCGCCGATGTCGAACACCCAGCGGTCGGGGTTGCCCGGGTCCTGGGTCCAGCCGGGCGAGCGGCCGGTGTCGACGACGGCGCCGGGCGGCAGGGTGTCGACCAGCCGGCTCGCGTCCAGGTCGACGTTGGGGACGCCGCTGGTGGAGCAGGCGCTGAACTGGTAGGTGACCGAGCGACCGTCCTGGCTGCTGGTCTGGACGCCCTTGGTGACCTTGTAGTCGGGCTGGACGACGGCGCCGGTGGTGGCGGAGCCGGACTGCTCGGGCTCGCCGTCGGCGGTCAGGGTGGCCGAGTTGACGGCCTTGGTGCCGTTGGGGGTGGTGAAGTTGGGGAACCTGAGGACGACCTTGACGGTCGCGGTGGTCCCCGGGGTGAGGGTGAGGAGCCTGATGTCGAGGGTGCCGCCGACGGTGCCGGCCGCCGGGACGGTCGAGCCCGCGACGTCGACGGTGCTCGCGTCCGGGGTCCAGCCGACGAACTCCATCCCGGCCGGGAGGGTGTCGGTGATCCGGCCGTTGGCGCAGTCGGTGACGGAACAGGTGTAGCGCAGGGTGTAGGTGACGTTCTCGCCGGGCGCCGCCGTCGGCTTGTCCACCGTCTTGGTGAAGCCGACGGCCGCCTGGGCGGTCGGGACGGTGAGGGTGCCGGTGAGCAGCGTGCCCGCGAAGAGGCCCAGGGCGGTGGCCATCCGGCCCGCCTTGGACGAGGGTGAGGGTATTGATCGGAGCGTCCGCATCCTGGAATCTCACCCTCTGTTAATCCGAATGGAGGTACGGCGCGAGAGTAAATGAGGATTATTCACCCGATTGGAGCAATTCTGGACGCACCCGAGGGCCATCTGTGAGCCACCTGAGGGCCATACGGGGGCAATCCGGACGGAGCGGCACCACCCAGTGGTGACGGACCGTGATCAGCCCGTCGAAGCCGAACCGGCCGGCGCCGTGGAGGAGCGCAGCACCAGCGAGGTCGCCAGCGGCGCGACCGGCGCCACCCGCTCCCCGCGCAGCAGGGCCGCCAGCGCGGCCGCGCCCGCCCGGCCCAGCTCCTCGCCCGGCAGGTCGACGGTGGTCAGCGGCGGGGCGAGCAGCGCGGCCACCGCGACGTTGTCCATGCCGACCACCGACAGGTCCTCCGGCACCCGCAACCCCAGCTCCGCGGCGGCCTGGTAGACCCCGGAGGCGACCACGTCGTCGTCGCAGAGCACCGCGCGAGGCCGGTCCGCCCGCTCCAGCAGCCGGCCCGCGACGGCCCGCGCGGCCCGATGTCCGTCGTTCAGACTCACGCCCAACTCCACCACCTCCAGGCCGAGTTCGCGGACGGCCTGCTCGAAGGCGGCCTGCCGGACCCGGAAGGTGTACGCGGAGTGGCTGGAGCGCAGCCGGCCGATCCTGCGGTGGCCGAGCGCGGCCAGGTGCTCGACCGCGGCGCGCATCCCGCCGGCCACGTCGAGTTCGACGGTCGGACGCGCCCGGTCGGTACCGGGGTCGGCGTCCAGGAAGACGGCGGGGGTGTCGGCGGGCAGCTCGCCGAGCTGGCTGTCGTCCGGGGAACAGATCAGCAGGCCGTCGAAGCGGCCCGCGGTGGCGGCCTCGGCGAGGGTGGCGCTGCCCCAGCCGGAGCTGACCACGACGGCCAGGCCGTTGCGGCCGGCCTCCTCGTGGACGCCCTCCAGCACCCGGCCGAAGAACGGGCCCTGGAGGTTCGGCACGGCCAGCAGGATCATCCCGCTGCGGCCGAGCCGCAGCTGCCGGCCGGCCGCCTGCGGGCGGTACCCGAGGCTGCGGGCGGCCTCCCGGACCCGCTCCCGGGTCGCCTCGGAGACCCGGCGGCCGGCCTCGGCGCCGGAGAAGACCAGGGAGACGGTGGCCTGGGAGACCCCGGCGAGCCGGGCCACGTCCCGGCCGGTGGGCCGGCGGACGGGGGCCGGCCAGGTGCCGAGCGCCGCCTCGACGGACGGCTGCCCGGCGGACGGCTGCTCAGCGGAAGGCGGCTCGGACGGCTCGACGGACGGCGGCTCGGCGGAAGACGGCTCGGGCTGCTCAGCGGAAGGCGGCTCGGACGGCACGGAGTCTCGGGTGGCGGGCACGGTGGCTGCGCTCGCGGGCGGGGCCGGGGTCAGCTCTGGCCGGCGGTGGCCGCGCGGGCGGCGTCGTCGGCGGCGTCCTCCTCCGCGTTCTGCGCGGCGATCCGCTCGGCGGTACGGCTGCGCATCCCGGAGACCTTGCCGCTGATCTGCTCGGACATCGCGTCGCGCTGCCTGCCCAGCAGCGCGTAGCTGAGCGGCGCGGAGGCGACCGCGGCCAGCAGGAAGAGGAAGATCATGCCGGCCTCACCGCTGACCGGGATGACCTGGAAGTGCCCGAGCAGCAGGGCCACCAGCAGGCAGCCGAGGAAGATGCTGACCCGCATGGAGGTGTAGCGGAGCGTGGCGTGCGACTTCTCCGGGCCGTTGCTGGTCACTCGACACATCCTTCTTCGTTGCGCTGGGGCCGGTCCTCCAGTCAAGCATGCCTGACAGCCGGAACGGGGCACGGGGCACCCGGTCCGGCCCGGACGGCCCGACCGGGGCCGGCGTCAGCGCAGGTCGAGCCACATGGTGATGTCGTCCCGGTCGTCCCCGGGGGCGATCCGGATCGCGGCCGGCACCCGGCCGACCTCCCGGTAGCCGCTGCGGGCGTAGAACCGCTCCAGCCCCTGGCCGCCGCGCGCGGTGAGCCGCAGCGACTCCAGGCCCCACTCCCGGGCCACCCGCTCGGCCTCGGCGAGCAGCCGGGCGCCGTGGCCGAGGCCCTGGAAGTCGGGGTGCACCATGACCCGCTTGAGCATCCGCCAGTGCTCCATGAGGTCGAAGCGCATCGACTCGAAGAACAGCACGCCGACCAGCCGGCCCGTCCCGCTCTCGTGGGCGACCAGCAGCCGGTCCGGGCCGTCCGGCGCGATCCCGGCGAACTGGTGGTCGGCGGTGTCCCAGACCTCCTCCTCGGTGACCGGCGCCACGAAGCCGACCGCCCCGCCGGCGTTGGTGACGTCGACCCACAGCCGGACGATGTCCGTCCGCAGGTCCGGGTCGGGCTTCGGGTCCAGGGTGAAGGTCAGGGCGGCCATGGACCGGAGCCTAGACCTCCGGTACGACAGCCCCGCCCGGGGGCACCGGCCGTCACCGGAGCCCACCGGAGGCACCGGCCGTCACGGCAGCGCCGGCACCGCCCGGTCGGTCCGCCCGGTGCGCAGCGCCAGGCAGAGCCCGACCGCGACCGCGCACAGCCCGCCGGCCCCGTACCAGGTGAGGTCGTAGTTGCCGAGCGCGTCGCGGGCCAGTCCGGCCAGTCCGGCGACGACGGCCGCGCCGATCTGGTGGGCGGCGAGCACCCAGCCGAAGACGATCGGGGCGTCCCCGCCGAAGTGCCGGCGGCACAGCGCGACGGTCGGCGGCACGGTGGCCACCCAGTCCAGCCCGTAGAAGATCACGAAGGCGAGGATCGGCGGCTGGAGCGTGCCGGCCATCAGCTGCGGCAGCAGGAGCAGGGACAGACCGCGCAGCCCGTAGTAGACGGTGAGCAGCAGCCGGGAGTCGACCCGGTCGGTGAACCAGCCGCTGGCCACGGTGCCGACCACGTCGAAGACGCCGATCAGGGCGAGCAGGCTCGCGGCGGTGGTGACCGGCATGCCGTGATCGTGCGCGGCCGGGATGAAGTGGGTGCCGACCAGGCCGGCGGTGGTGGCGCCGCAGATCGCGAAGGAGCCGGCCAGCAGCCAGAACGCCCGGGTGCGGGCGGCGTCCCGGAGCACCTTCAGCGAGCGGGTCAGGGCGCGGCCCTCGGTCACCGGCGCGGGCGGGGCCTCGATCGCGCCGTACGGGAGCAGGCCGACGTCGGCGGGCCGCTCGCGCATCAGCAGCAGGACCGGGACGGCGACGGCGCTGGCGGCGAGCGAGACCACGACCACGGCCGAGCGCCAGCCGTGCTGCTCGACCAGCCAGGCGCCGACCGGCAGGAAGACCAGGTTCCCGGCGGCCCCGGCGGCGGTCAGCACCCCGGTGACCAGGCCCTGCCTGGCCTGGAACCAGCGGCCGGTGATGGTGGTGGCGAAGGCGCCGGCCATCGAGCCGCTGCCGAGGCCGACCAGCACGCCCCAGCAGAGCACCAGTTGCCAGGGCTCGCGCATCAGCATGGTCAGCCCGGCGCCGACCGAGATGGTCAGCAGCGCGCAGACCACCACCAGGCGCACCCCGAAACGGTCCATCAGGGCGGCGGCGAACGGGGCGGTGAGGCCGTAGAGCGTCAGGTTGACGGAGGTGGCGCTGGAGATCGTCCCGAGCGACCAGCCGAACTCGTTGTGCAGGGCGTCCATCATCAGGCTCGGCGTGGAGCGGAAGCCGGCCGAGCCGAGCAGGACGAGCAGGGAGACGGCGGCCACCACCCAGGCGTAGTGCACCCGGGGGCGCTTGGCCGGGGCGGGCGGTCCGGAGCGGGAGGCGGGGGCGAGGACACGGCGTTCGGTCACGCGAACGAGTGTTCCGGGCCGCCCGGCGCCGGACGAGTGGCCTGAATGACAGCTTTCGCAAGAATCGGGCCAAGGTCCGACGTAGGCTGGCCCGGACCCACCGACATCCGAGGGGACGGCATGGCACACCTGGTCGCGGTACTCGCCCTGGAGGGCGTGATCGCCTTCGAACTCGGCATCCCCGCCCGCATCTTCGGCGGCGCCAAGGACCCGGCCGGGCGGCCGCTGTACGAGGTGGCCACCTGCACCCTGGACGGTCGGCCGGTCGCCACCAGCGCCGACTTCCGGATCGTGGTCGACCACGGGCCCGAACTGCTGGAGCGGGCCGACACCGTGGTGATCCCGGCCTCCGCCGACTCCAGCCCGGCCGTCGCCGACACCTGCTTCACCCCGGCACTGGCCGCCGCGCTGACCCGGATCCGGCCCGGCACCCGGCTGATGTCGATCTGCACCGGCTCCTTCGTGCTCGCCGCCGCCGGCCTGCTGGACGGCCGCCCGGCCACCACCCACTGGCGCTACACCGAGCGCTTCGCCCAGCTGTTCCCCCGGGTGCGACTGGACCCCGACGTGCTCTACACCGACGACGGCGACGTCCTCACCTCCGGCGGGGTGGCCGCCGGGGTGGACCTCTGCCTGCACGTGGTGCGCCGCGACCACGGCAGCGCGGTGGCCAACGCGGTGGCCCGCAACTGCCTGGTGCCGCCGTGGCGCGAGGGCGGCCAGAAGCAGTACGTGGAGGCCCCGAGCCCGGTGGACCCCGGCGACAGCGGCACCGCCGCGGTGCGCGCCTGGGCGCTGGAGCACCTGGACCGGCCGCTGGTGCTGCGACAGCTCGCCGACCGGGCGGGGATGAGCGTACGGACCTTCACCCGGCGCTTCCGGGAGGAGACCGGGGCCAGCCCCGGCCAGTGGATCACCACCCAGCGCACCGAGCGGGCCCGCCAGTTGCTGGAGCGGACCGACCTGACGATCGACCAGGTCGCCCGGGAGTCCGGCTTCGGCACCGCCGCCTCGCTGCGGCTCCAGCTGCGCGGCCGGCTCGACGTCGCGCCGAGCGCCTACCGGCGCACCTTCCGCGCCCTTCCCGAAAGCAGCGCCCTCCCCGAGAGCGGCACCGGCCACGAGAGCGGCACCGGCCACGGGAGCCCCGCCGTCGCCGAAAGTCCTGTCCGGCGGGCTTCCTGAGCGAAGTCTGGGAACGGACCGGCCGGTGGCCGGATCCCGTCGCACGGGGGCGACGCATTGGATGGCGGCAGGCCGAGCGCACTGCGAGCACGGCACGGCAGGCCGCCATCCAACCGCGGCGCGCGAGCCCTGAGTCCGCGCCACACCCTCCGCACTCGCCGAGGAGCGGCCCGTGGCCGACCGTCCGCGATCCCCCCTGCTGGCACGAATCCCCTGGACAGCAGCACCGCGACGGTGGACGAACGTCCCCTCGGCGTCCCCTCGCAACGGAGCGCCGCACCCAAGAGTGATCAGTCGGATACGTCACGTCAATGGGTAGTCCGAAATTCGGAATGGTTGCGTCACCTTTCGGCCGGTGATCAGCACCGGTGATCGGCACCCGCGGACGGCCGCCGCGAAAGCCGCTATTGCGCCAAAGCCGCCCAGTCCACGTCGGCCAGCGGCTCGGTCGGCCGGGCGTCGCTGCCGATCTCGCACCAGACCCGCTTGCCCGAGCCGTCCGGGTACCAGCCCCAGCGCTCGCAGAGCAGCTCGACCAGCTCCAGGCCGCGCCCGTTGGTCGCGTCCTCGTCCGCGCCCGCGTGCCGCGGGGCCGGGGGGGCCTGGCTCGCGTCGGCGACCTCCACCCGCAGCGGGGCGGCCGGGCCGCCCTCCTGCGGGCCGTCGGCCACCGGCAGACAGAGCCGCAGCACGGCCGGACAGCCGGTGTGCACCACGGCGTTGGTCACCAGCTCCGAGACCACCAGCACCACCGTCTCGGCCATCGGCGCGTCCGGGTCCACCCCGTGGTTCAGCAGCCGCGAGCGCACCCACCGGCGGGCCCGACCGACCTCGGCGGGGTCAGCCTGCACCGCCAGCTGTACCTGAAGAACCTGCACCGCTCCACCACCCGCACTCGCAGTTCGGCTGAGTCCCGGTCGGGCCGGACCGGCCGGCGGGCCCGAGCCCGTCGCCCGGTGCCGCCCGAGCCGTGCCCGGGCGCCCGCGCGATCCGTTCGCCCGCGCCCGTTCGTCCGCGCCGTCTCGTCGGTCGGGCACCGGCCGCGACACGAATACGCCTCAGGATGGGCGGGGGGACGGAACGCAGCAAGCGCTTCGGGCATATTCCGGCGATCGGGCGACAGCGCGGTGCATACTGTCCCGCTCACGCTCGCGAGCCTCGTACCGGTGATCGTCCGACCCGGGCAGACCTGCCGGTCCCGCGGTCGGGAACCTACCGCCGCGCGCCCCGGGCGCCCCGCCCGCCACTCGCGAACCACCCGTGCGGCGCGTGTCCGACGGTGCTCGTACGGCGGCGCCGACGGACGCCCCCGCCGACCCTGCCGTCACATCGACCGACCGTCGCACCATCCGGCGGTCCGGTCCCGGAGGACGACGGTCCGGTCCCGGGGTCGGCGGTCCGGACCGGGGAGCACGTCCAGGAGGACGGCGATCCGTGGGGAACGGTTCCGTTCTTGCCGGAATCGCCCCCGGCGCCGCCCGGCCGCGGGATACCGTTGGGTACGCCAGCGAACCCGTCAGGAGGGTGGTTCCCGATGGCCACCCCGGAGCGGACCCCGCGCTGGGACGAGCAGTTGCAGCGCCGCCTCGCCCGCGGCGAGGAGACGGCGCTCGGCGAACTCTACGACCAGCTCGCGCCGATGGTGCACGGCCTGGCCGGGCGGATACTGGCCGACCAGGCCGCCGCCACCCAGCTCACCCGGGAGGTCTTCGCCCACGTCTGGGAGCACCCCGAGGACTTCGACCCCGCCCGGGGCTCGCTGCGCTCCTGGCTCGGCGCGCTGACCCACCACCGCGCGGTCGAACGGCTGCGGGCGCGGCGGGCCGCCGACCGCGGACCGGGCGCGGAGGCCGAGATCCGTGCCGTGGCCACCGCCGCGCGGATGCAGTACGTGGTCGACTCCCTGCCCCAACCCCTGCGTGAGACCATCGCGGTGACCTACTACGACGGTCGCACCTACCACGAGACGGCCCGGCTGCTCGGCATCAGCGAACAGGTCGCCAAGCAGCGGATGCGGCTCGGTCTGGAGCTGCTGGCCACCGAACTGGCCGAGGAGCGCGCCCGCCAGGACGGAGCCGGGGACGGAATCGGGCACGGGGACGGGGAGACGTGAGCAGCACTGAGGAGCAGCACGACGCCCTGCGCTCGCTGCTCGGCGCGTGGGCCCTCGGCGCCTGCCCGGCCCGCGAGGCGGCCGAGTTGGAGCAGCACCTGCGCGACTGCCGGGAGTGCGCCGAGGAGGCGGCCCGGCTGCGCGAGGCGGCCGGCTGGCTCTCCCTGGACGAGCCGCTGGACCAGCCCGGCTCGCTGCGCCAGCAGGTGCTCGACTGGTGCCTGGCCCGTCGCCCGGCCGAACTGCCCGTCCCCGCCTGGGGGATGCCGTACACGGCGGAGACCGCCAAGCTCGACGCGCTGCTGCGCGACCTCGGCCCGGAGGAGTGGCAGGAGGTGGCCGAACTGCCCTGGCACGGCGGCACCGAGTGGCTGCGCCCGGCCGAGGTGCTCGGCCATCTGACCGCGGTGGACGGCTTCCTGGCGCTGGCACTCGGTCTGCCCGACCCGGTGCCGGCCGCCCCGGGCCTGCCCGCCGCGCGGATCGGGCGGCGGGTGCCGCCGCAGGAGCCGGCCGCCGGTCCGGCGGTGCCGCGCGTCCCGCCGCAGGGCGGTCCGTACGCCGCGATCACCGCGCGCACCGCCCGGCTGGTCGCCGACCAGCGCGGTCTGGCACCGCAGTCGGTGCGCTCCCGCTGGCGGCGGCAGGCCCACGACCTGGTGCGCGGGGCCGCGCTCCGGCCGCAGGGCAACACCCCGGTCGACTACGGCTTCGCGGTGCTGCCGCTGCGCGACGCCTTCGTGGACCGCGCCTTCGAGTGCTTCGTGCACGGCGAGGACGTGGCCCGGGCGGTCGCCTACCCGTACGACCCGCCGGCGCCGCAGCACCTGCGGCAGATGGTGGAGCTGGTGGTCCGGCTGCTCCCCCGGGCGCTGGCCGGGCTGCGCGCGGCCCGCCCCGAGTTCGCCGGGGTGCCGGCCGCGCCGGTGGGCGGGGTCAAGGCGGCCCGGCGGGTGCGGCTGATGGTCGACGGCCCGGCGGGCGGCGAGTGGCTGGTCCCCCTCGACGGCGACGGCTTCCGCACCGACGGCTCCGACAGCACCGACGGCAGAGCCGGCAGAGACGGCACCGAGCCGGTGGCCTCGATGGTGCTGGACGGCCTGGAGCTGTGCCAGCTGGCCGCGGCGCACCGCGACCCGGACCGGCTGCCGGTCGGCACCCACGGCGACCGGGCCGCCGTCCGCGAGGTGCTGCACGCGCTCCCGCTGCTCTCCAGGCCGTAGCCGGCCGTAGCAGGCCCCAGGGCCCCGGCCCCGCGCCTCAGGCGAAGACGACCGTACGGGTCCCGTCCAGCAGCACCCGGTGCTCGCTGTGCCACTTCACCGCGCGGGCCAGCGCCTGGCACTCGACGTCCCGGCCGAGCGCGACCAGCTGGTCGGGGCTGACGTCGTGGGTGACCCGGGCGACCTCCTGCTCGATGATCGGGCCCTCGTCCAGGTCGGCGGTGACGTAGTGGGCGGTGGCGCCGATCAGCTTCACGCCGCGCGCGTGCGCCTGGTGGTACGGCTTGGCGCCCTTGAAGCTCGGCAGGAAGGAGTGGTGGATGTTGATCACGCGGCCGGACAGCGCGGTGCACAGCTGGTCGGAGAGCACCTGCATGTAGCGGGCCAGCACGACCAGTTCGACGTTCTCCTCGGCGACCAGGTCGAGCAGCCGCTGCTCGGCCTCGGCCTTGGTGTCCTTGGTGACCGGGATGTGGTGGAACGGGACCCCGTAGCTCTCGGTCAGGTCCTTCAGGTCGGTGTGGTTGGAGACCACCGCGGCGATCTCCACCGGCAGGGCGCCGATCCGGGTGCGGTAGAGCAGGTCGTTCAGGCAGTGCCCGAACTTGCTGACCATGAGCACGATCCGCATCCGCTGCTCGGTCGGGTGGATCTGCCAGTCCATGCCGAAGGAGGCGCCGATCGCGGCGAAGCTGGCCCGCAGCTTGTCGGCGGTGACCGGCTCGGGGGCGGAGAAGTGCACCCGCATGAAGAAGAGCCCGCTGTCGCCGTCCCCGAACTGCTGGCTGTCGATGATGTTGCAGCCGGTCATGAAGAGGTAGCTGGAGACAGCGTGGACGATGCCCTGCTTGTCGGGGCAGGACAGCGTGAGGACGTACTGGGCGCCGGCCGGCTGCTGCACTGGGGGTATCCCGTTCTAGGTCGTGACGTGCGTGGACGGTCCAGCGTGTCACATCCCGGACATGCGCCGTCCCGCTGCCCGTACTGCGGGACGGCTGCTACTGCGGGACGGCGGCGCCCGGCGGTCAGACCCGGGTGAGGATGCGCAGCACGTCCAGCGACTTCGGCGGCGCGTCCGGGTCGTCCCCGTCGCCCACGGCCATCGCGACGTGCGCCTCGCGGGCGGCCCGGACGGTCTCCGGCCAGCCGGGGTGGCCGAGGTAGGCCGAGGCCGGCGCGTCCGCACCGACCTCGTGCAGCATCTGCACGGCCCGCAGCACCGCGACGTCCACCAGTGCGGCCTCGGCGGCGTCGCGGAAGATCGTCCCGACGTACTTCTCGGCCGACCAGTGGTCCAGCCAGGTGTCCTCGACCAGCCGGTAGACGGCGTCGGTCACGTCGCCGTACCCCTCCCGGCCGGTCAGCCAGGCCTCGTGCTGGAAACCGGGGTCGGACAGCATGTGCAGCGCCGAGCGCATTCGGGCTCGCCAGCGCCACCAGGGCAGGTCGTTGAGCGGCATGCCGCCCATCGTGCTGGAGCGGTGGCCCGGACGAGAAGGGTTTCGGGTGGACCGATACGAAGAATCTGTGCTGGCGGACATGGTGAACGATCGTACGTTCCCCGTCTGTTCGTGCTCCACTCGCGATCTACACGCGTACCGCCCCGGATTTCGGCGTCCGTTTGCCGTCCGTTCGCACTTCGGCCCTCTCGGCTTGCGGCGCCGGGGCTTGGCTTGCTCCGGTGCGCCGGAGGGCGCCCCAGAGAGGGAAAACCGATGACCAGCCGAAGGGACTCCTTCCAGGCCCGTCCCCCGATCGTGCGACGCCGCCGCCGACGCCCGATCGCAGCCGCCGCCACCGCCGCGGTCCTGCTCCCCACCCTCTTCTCGGCCTCCGCGTGCGGCGGATCGGCCGATGCTTCCACCAGCGGCAGCGACCTGACCGTGATGACCTGGGCCCCGGCGGGCACCGGCTCCGCCGACCGCCCGGGCATGACGGCGCTCGCCTCCGCCATCGGCCAGGACGTCAACACCAAGGGCGGACTGAACGGCCACCGGCTGCGCGTGATCACCTGCAACGAGCACAACACCGTGGACGGTGCCCGCGCCTGCGCCCAGCAGGCGGTGGACGCCAAGGCGGTCGCCGTGATCGGCTCGTACAGCCAGTGGGGCGAGGCGTTCATGCCGGTGCTGGAGCGCGCCGGCATCCCGCTGATCGGCGGCTACGGGCTCTCCCAGCCGGAGTTCGCCAGCCCGCTGTCCTACCCGGTGGACGGCGGCATGCCGGCGCTGATCGCGGGCAACGGCCGCCAGCTGGTGGACGCCGGCTGCAAGTCCGTCGCCCTGGTCCGCCCGGACACCCCGGCCGGCGACAACCTGCTCGGCTACCTGGGCACCGCGCTGCGGCCGGCCGGGATCCGGCTGACGGACGTCAAGGCGCCCGAGCAGTCCTCCGACTACACCCCGGTGGTCCGCAAGGCGATCGGCAAGGACGAGCCGGGCACCTGCGTCACCAGCGCCCTGGCCGCCGAGCCGACCGGCAACCTGCTGGACTCCTACCGGCGGCTGAACCCGAAGAACACCCGGATCGCCTCGATCATCGGCAGCGTCCAGCAGTCGGTGGTGGACTCCACCGGCGGCGACTCCGGCCCGCTCGGCGGCGCCTACGTCACCAGCTGGTACCCGCCGGAGTCGGCGAAGATCTGGGACGGGCTGCGCGCCGTGGTGCGCACCGACACCACCAACGGGCACCCGATCGACGTCTCCGACCCGGGCGTGCAGACCACCTGGGTCGCGTACGAGGTGTTCCGGACGGCGGTGCAGAAGCTGGCGGAGGCCGGCAAGCCGGTCTCCTCGAAGGCCGTCTCCTCGCTGCTGGACGGCGGCGAGGTCATCGACGTCGGGATCACCCCGCCGCTGAACTGGGGCACCACCAACATGCTGCCCAGCAGCGGGTCGCCGCGGCTGGTGAACACCTGGGTCACCTACCAGGTGGTCAGGAACGGCCGGATGACCCTGCAGCAGCCGGGCTTCGTAGACATCCGCTGGACGCTCACCGGAGGCCGTCCGCCGGCCTGACGCACGCCGCCCGGAGCGGAGCGGGGACGGGCCCTCGGGCCCGTCCCCTCCGGTCGTTCAGGGGCCGCCGCCGCTCAGCGGGCGCCGCCGCTCAGAGGTCGCCGTCGTTCCGGTTCGGCAGTCCGCTCTGGGCGGCGATCGTGTTCCAGAGCGTGGCGGCCTGCTTCTTCGCGGTGGTCGCGGTGCCACTGGCCTGGACGGCGTTCTTGTAGTGCGGGTTGTCCTGCTTCTTCGCGTCGCAGGCGCCCTGGGCGTCCTGCGCCCAGGCCGCGTACTCGTCGTCGGCCTGGGCCGAGGCCGTCCAGGCCGCGTTGAGCTGGTCGACCAGCTGCTGGCCGCCGGGCAGCTTGTCGGTCTTCAGCTGGCCGAGCTTGCTCTGGAGCTCGCGCCGCTTGCCGGCCGCGGCGGTCAGCGCCTGCTGGGACTCGGGCAGCTTGTCGCACTTCTGCACCGAGGCGACCGCGGAGACCACCGAGCTGCGGCTGTCGCTCGCGGTGCCCAGCAGGTCCGACAGCGGCTGCGCCTGGGCCTTGACGTCCGGGTCGACGGCCGCGCCGGAGCCGCTCGCGCTCGCCGTCCCGGGGGCGCCGGTGCCGGTGGCGCCGGCGGTGGCGGCCACCGGGCCGGTCTTCTTGGTGTCGTCCGTGGGCTCGCTGCCGCCGTTCATCAGGACGGCGACCAGGATGCCGGCCGCCGCGCAGCCCGCCACCACACCGCCGATGATCAGCTTGTTGGACGGACGCCCGCCCCGCCTCGAGCCACCCGCCTGGGTCGCGTCGAAGCCCTGGCCGTAGTCCTGCCCCTGCTCCGGGGCGTAGCCCTGGTGGTAGTCCTGCGCCGGGTAGGCCGGCTGCGGCTGCGCGGCCGGCGGGTAGGCCTGGTAGCCGGGCGCGGGCTGCGGCTGCGGCTGCGGCTGCGGGTAGCCGGGCTGGGCCTGCGCCGCCGGGTAGCCGGCCGTCTGCGGGTCGCCGCCGGGGTAGGGCGGCAGGTACTGGGTCTCCGGGGCCGGATCGGGCTGCGGCGCACCGTACCCGGGCTGCGCGGCGCCGTACCCGGGCTGCGCGGCGCCGTAGCCGGGCTGCGGCGCGCCCCACGGGGCGTTCGGCGCGGGCATCGGCTGGCCCGCCATCGGCTGGCCGGGCATCGGCTGCGCGGGCATGGCCTGGGTCGGCAGCGCGTGCGCGCCCTCGCCGAGGTACTCCGGCTGCCCGGAGGGCTGTCCCACCGGCGGCACCGCCGAGTGGGCCTGCGGCGGGCCCGGCTGGCCCGGCTGGCCCTGGGGCTGGCCGGGCTCGGGGCGGAACAGGTCGTCCAGGTTGAAGTCACCGGAGTTCGGGTACGAGCGGCGCTGACTCAACGCGATTCCTCACCTGTGCAGGACCGCGCACTGACGGCGGACCACATCTCGTCGGTTCTTGGGAGCATCACAGTTCCATTGGACGTCGCGCCCACGCTACCGGTTCGCCTCACCGGGTGACCACGTGGGCGGGACATCCGTCACGCTCCCTGCACAGACGATCCGCGGCGGCCCCGGGCCCAGGGCCTGTCTTCTGGATCCTCGCCGGGTCCGCCAGGATCCAGGAGACAGGCCCTAGGCCGCCTCGGCGTCGGCCCGGGCGTGGAACTCCCGGACCACCCGCTGCTCCCGGTAGGGCTCCAGGCGGCGCCGGAACTCGTCCAGGTACTCCACGCCCCGGTTGGAGCGCAGCCCGCTCAGCAGCCGGACCGCCTGGGTGCCCGTCTCGCAGGCGCGTTCCAGGTCCCGCTGCTGGAGCTGGGCGGTGGCCAGCAGGACGAGGTCCACCGCGCGGCGCCGGACCCGGGTCGGCGGGTGCAGGTCGAGCGCCCGCCGGGCGTAGTGCTCGGCCGGGCCGGCCTGCTCCAGGTCCCGGTGGCAGTGGGCGAGCTCGTCCGCGAGGTAGGCGTCGTCGAAGTGGGCGATCCAGTCCGGGTCGTCCTCCGGGCGGCGCTTCTCCATCGCCTCCAGCGCCCTGGCCGACACCGTCTCGCAGGAGCGGGCGTCGCCGAGCAGGGCGTGGCCGCGGGCCTCGGCGGCGTAGAACATCGCCATCGCCGTCGGGGTGGCCACCGAGCGGGCGCCTTCCTGGGCGGCGCGGGCGAGTTGGGCGATCTCGCGCGGGTTGCCGAGGGTGGCGGCCAGGTGGCTCATCGAGGCGGCCAGCACATAGCCGCCGTAGCCGCGGTCGTCGGCGGCCTGGGCCAGCCGCAGCGCCTGGATGTAGTAGCGCTGGGCGAGCCCGGGCTGTCCGGTGTCCACCGCCATGTAGCCGGCCAGTTCGGTCAACCTGGCCACGGCGGCGAAGAGTTGGCGCCCGGTCTCCTCCCGGTAGGCGCCGCCGAGCAGGCCGGAGACCACCGAGTTGAGGTAGTGCACCACCACCGGGCGCACGTGGCCGCTGCCGAAGCGGTGGTCCAGGTCGACCAGCATCGCGGTGGTCGCCTTGATCGCGGCCACGTCGGTCGGACCGACCCGGGGACCGCCGGCCCGCGCCACCACCGGGTCCGGCGGGGTGATCAGCCAGTCCCGGCTGGGCTCCACCAGCGCGGACGCGGCGACCGTCGCGCCGGTCAGGAAGTCCCGCCGGCCGACGTCACTGCGCCACAGCTCGCACACCTGCTCCAGGGCGGCGCCGATGGTCGGCGCGAACTGGAGCCCGATGCCGGAGCTCAGGTTCTTGCCGTCCGCCATGCCGATCTCCTCGACCGACACGCTGCGGCCGAGCTTGCGGCCGAGGGCCTCGGCGATCACGGCCGGCGCCTGCCCGCGCGGCTGCTGCCCGCGCAGCCAGCGGGCGACGGAGGTCTTGTCGTACCGAAGGTCCAGCCCGTGCTCGGCGCCGCAGAGGTTGACCCTGCGGGCCAGGCCGGCATTGGAACAGCTGGCCTCCTGGATCAGTTGCTGCAGACGCTCGTTGGGCTGTCGTGCGACGAGTGGTCTCGCGGCCATTGGGCTTCGCCTCCCCACACCCTCCGGTCCCGGCCGGCGGGCGACGATTCTGCTGATCTGTTGCCGACTGTCCGACCGTCCAAGGAATCTGACACCAGGTTAGCGATCAGCAACGCCAGCGGGATACCCACGGTGACGAACCGCACCCCCCTTGCGCCCTGGTAAATGCTCCTGTGCGCCCCCGCTGCGCCTGCCCTCGGGCCCTTCAACTCGGTCGACTAACCGGAACGGGTGACATTGCCGCGATGCACCCAACCGGGCGGCTCCGGGCCGTAACCAGCCTCACGCACGGTAGTTGAGCACCCCGTGGAAGACATCCCCGACGCGGACCGGAACGAGAAGGCCGCTCCGCCCCCCTTACTCATCGAAGCCGTCGGCTACGCCGAGACCCGCCACTGGGAGGTCGCCCCGGGCGCCTGGCTGGTCGACGACGGCGACGGCGGCGTCCGCTGCTCCTGCGGCGACCGGCGCTGCACGCTGCCGGGCGCCCACCCGCTGGACCCGGACTGGGCGCGGCAGGCGAGCGCCGGCCCCGGCGCGGTGCGGAGCTGGTGGACCGAGCGGTCGCAGGCGTCGATCCTGCTGCCCACCGGGCGCTCGTTCGACGTCCTGGACGTCCCGGAGACGGCCGGCTGCCTGGCGCTCGCCCGGATGGAGCGGATGGACCTCCAGCTCGGCCCGGTGGCGGTCCAGCCCGCCGCGCCCGGGCGGATCGGGCGGCGGCTGCACTTCCTGGTGCTGCCCGGGGTCGCGGCCAGGCTCCCGGAGATGCTCCGCCGGCTCGGCTGGCCGCCCGGCCGGCTGGACCTGGTCGCCCGCGGCGAGGGGGACTGGACGGTCGCCCCGCCGTCCCGGATCGGCTCCCTCGGGTACGCCCAGTGGGCCCGCTCCCCCACCGCGCTCAACCGCTGGCTGCCGGACGCCGCGGAACTGATCAGCCCGCTCGCGTACGCCTGCGGCCGCGAGGCGCCCTCGGTCCGCACCGCCGGGGCCGCCCAGCCCGCGCCGGTGGGCTGAGCCCGGGCCGCTCCCCCGACCCGCTCCGTCCGACCCGCGCCACCCGGCCTGCTCCGTTCGGCCCCGGGCGTGTCGGACGCCCCCGAGACCAGCCGCCCTCTGCCGATCGGGTGAGGGCGTGCTCCGCGCGACACCACGCGCGCGAGTGACGGGCCTTGTCCCCCACCGGGGACGGGGCCCGTCATACGCATGTCCGGATAAGGCCTCCGTGTACCCGCTGGTCAACCGGCAAAGCCCCTCGTACGAGTGACAGCACTCAAGGATTGCCATGATCGGCCGAGGGGAGGAATTGCGATGTGTGGGGACGCCGGCAGGGGCGCTCGGACGGGGAAGCCGGGCGGCGGCGACGGAGGGGAAGCGGGAGGGAACAGGAGGGGACGGAGGGGATGGGGAGGACGAAGGGGCCCGCTGCACGGGGAGCAGCGGGCCCCTTCGCCGTACCGGAGTACCCGGCGTACCGGAGTACTCAGGCGCGGTACGGGCTCAGGCGCGGTACGGGCTCAGGCGCGGTACGGGCTCAGGCCTGGGCGACGAAGACGTGCTGGGCGATGTCCTTGCCCAGCTCCGCCGCGTTGTCCCCGGTGCCGACCAGCACGCCGCCGACGCCGGCGCTCACCTTGACCGTGGAGCCCGGCCGGACGCCGGCCCGGCGCAGGGTGCTCATCAGCGCGCTGTCCGTCTGGATCGGCTCGCCGATCCGGCGGACCACGACGTCGGCCCCGGCCTCGCCCGGCTTGACGGTGTCCAGCGGGACGAGCCCGGCGTCGAAGCCCTCGCCCTCGGCCTTGGTGTCGCCCAGCTCGTCCAGGCCCGGGATCGGGTTGCCGTACGGGGACTGGGTGGGGTGGCCGAGCATGGCGAGCACCTTGCGCTCGACCGTCTCGCTCATCACGTGCTCCCAGCGGCAGGCCTCCTCGTGCACCTGCTCCCACTCCAGGCCGATCACGTCGACGAGCAGGCACTCGGCGATGCGGTGCTTGCGCATGACGCGCACCGCCAGCCGGCGGCCCTCCTCGGTCAGCTCCAGGTGGCGGTCCCCGGCGACCTGGAGCAGCCCGTCGCGCTCCATCCGGCCGACCGTCTGGCTGACCGTGGGACCGCTCTGTTCCAGGCGCTCGGCGATGCGGGCGCGCATCGGGACGATGCCCTCCTCCTCCAGCTCCAGGATGGTGCGAAGGTACATCTCAGTGGTGTCGATCAGCCCAGACATCGCCGCTGGCTCCGTTCTTCGGTGTCCTCACCGCCAATTCTGACGTACCGGACCGACAACCGGGTCCGCCCCGGGGCTCCGGGGACCCGTTTTGTTCCTGTTGACAACGATGCCGCCGGGGCGCGACCGTGCTCGCCGAAGCTTTCTCCACCGGCGGTCTGGACCACCCGGACCACCCCACCCGGCCGGATCCCCCACCGGCAGAGAGCGAAGGCAGCAGATGAACGACCTGGTCGGCCGGTACTTCGACGCGGCGATCTCCCACCTCCAGCGGGTCCGCGAGGAGGAGGCCGACACCATCGAGGCTGCCGCCGCGCTGCTGGCGGAGGCGATGACCGAAGGTCGCCGGGTGTTCACCTTCGGTGCCGGGCACTCCGCGCTGCCGGCCCAGGACGTGGTCTACCGGGCCGGCGGGCTGGTCCCGGTGAACCTGCTGAACGTGCCCGGGATGGCCGGGGTGACGGTGATGCCCGCGCCGCTGTCCAGCGCGCTGGAGCGGGTCTCCGGGCTGGCCACCGCCACCCTGGACCTGACCCCGGCGACCGCCGGGGACCTGCTGTTCGTGATCTCGCTCTCCGGCCGCCAGGTGATGCCGGTCGAGCTGGCCCGGTACGCCCGGGACCGCGGCCTCAAGGTCGTCGGTGTGACCTCGCTCGCGTACCCGCGGGAGGTGCCCTCGGCGCACCCGACCGGCACCTACCTGAAGGACCACTGCGACGTGGTGCTGGACAGCAAGATCGCGGTCGGCGACGGCGAGCTGACCCACCCCGGCGCCGAGACCACCTTCGGCCCGGTCTCCACCATCGTGACCAGCGCGCTGATGCAGGCCGTGGTCGCCTCGGCGGTCGGCCGGCTGGCCGACCGGGCGGCCGCCGGGGAGTGCCCCGCGCCGCCGCTGTTCCGCTCCGGCAACGTCCCGGGCGGCACCGAGTGGAACGCGAAGCAGATGGCCGAGAACGCCGAGCGGGTCTTCTACACCTACTGAGCCGCACTCCCGCCCGGGTGAACCCGCCGGTCCGCACCGGCAGGTCGCCCGCGCACACCCGTCGGCCGCCGCACGCCCCCACCGCCTCCCGCACGCTGGGTGCCGGACCGAACACGGGGAGTACCGGACAACCACCGGGTCTTCCCGGCCACATCCGGCCGCCCCGGCCGTCACCAGGCGTACCGGCGAGCCGCCCGGGGCAGGAGAGCGGTGCGACCGGAGCGACTGGTGGGGGCCGAACATGGCGTCTGTTGCGGGACGGACCGGGTGGGTGCGTGAGCGGGACCTGCTGCCCGAGTTCTTCTGGGCCGCCGACGCGGCCTCACTGCGCGGGCAGCGGCGCTCGGTGCTGCTCTCCGCCTGGGAGCTGGTCCTGCTGGTGGTCGCCGCGGCGACCGGCTCCGCCGACGGCGAGCCCTGGGCCTGGCCGGCGGCGGCGGCCTACCTCGGCGCGATCGCGCTGGCCGTGGTGATCAGCCGGCAGAACCCGCAGGGCCTCTGGTACGAGGGCCGGGCGGCCGCCGAGTCGGTGAAGACGCTGGCCTGGAAGTACGCCGTCCGGGCCGACGCCTACCAGCCCCCGCCGCGCCCCCTGCCGGACGCCGAGGGGCTGTACCGCTTCCAGCTCGCCCGGGTGCTCGGCGCGTTCCGGGAGACCCCGGTGGGCGTCCCGGACGCCGGGGTGGAGATCACCCCGGCGATGCGCGACCTGCGCGGGCAGCCGCTGGCGGTGCGCCGCGAGGTGTACCTGGCCGAGCGGATCCGGCTGCAGCACGACTGGTACCGCGCCAAGGCCCGCTACTGCGCCCGCGCCGGGCACTGGGCCGGGGTGCTGGGCGTGCTGCTGCCCGCGCTGGGCCTGGTGCTCGCCGTCCTGCGGGCGCTCGGCGCGTTCGGCTACGACGCGCTGGGCACGGTGTCGGCGGTGGCCGCCTCGGTCGCCGCCTGGGCGCAGCTGCGCCAGTACCGGCCGCTGGCCGCCGCGTACGCCCTGGCCGCCGAGGAGCTGGCGCAGGTCCAGCGCCAACTCGCCCAGCTGGACCTGGAGTCGATGGAGGCCGAGGAGGTCTGGGCCCGCCTGGCCCGGGACGCCGAGGACGCGATCTCCCGCGAGCACACCACCTGGCAGGCGCGCCGGGAGGTGCGCACCACCACCGACCGGGAGCACGCAACCGACCCGGAGCACTGAGGAGGCCGCAGGTGTCGTTACGGACGGTCAAGACGGCGGACGACCGCGCCCTCGCCGTGGAGTCCCTCGGCGACCCGCGCGGCCGTCCGGTCTTCCTGCTGCACGGCATGCCCGGCAGCCGGGTCGGCCCGCACCCGCGCAGCACCGTGCTGTACCGGCTGGGCGTACGGCTCATCTCGTACGACCGGCCCGGCTACGGCGACTCGACCCGGCTGTTCGGCCGCCGGGTGAGCGCGGCGGCCGCGGACGTGCGGACCATCGCGGACGAGTTCGGGCTGGAGAACTTCGCGGTGCTCGGCCGCTCCGGCGGCGGCCCGCACGCGCTGGCCTGCGCGGCGCTGCTGCCGGAGCGGGTCAGCCGGGCGGCGGTGCTGGTCGGCCTGGCCCCGCGCAACGCGACCGGTCTGGACTGGTACGCGGGGATGACCCCGTCCAACGTCCGCGCCTACAAGGAGGCCGAGCGCGGGCACGGCCGGATCGCCGACGCGATGGAGTTCCGCTCCCGGCAGATCAAGGACGACCCGGTCCGGCTGCTGAACGGGCTGCGCACCGAACTCTCCGCCGCCGACCGGGAGGTGGTGGCCGACAGCGGGCTGCGGCGGATGCTCCAGAGCAACTACCGGGAGGCGTTCCGGCACGGCGCGGACGGCTGGATCGACGACGTGCTGGCCTTCACCGCCGACTGGGGGTTCGAGGTCGGGTCGGTCCGGGTGCCGACCTGGCTCTGGCACGGCGCGGACGACCAGTTCTCGCCGGTCGACCACTCCCGCTGGCTGGCCGACCACATCCCGGACGCCGAGCTGTTCCTGGAGCCCGGCGCCGCGCACTTCGGGGCGTTCCGGGTGATGACCACCGCGCTGGCCTGGGCGGCCGGCTGGGGTGCCCCGGGGGGTTCGGACCTCCACCGGCGTCCGGGGCGCTGAGCCGCCGTCAGATGAGCTGGACCACCGGCGTCAGCGGCGCCGAACCGCCGAGCACCGCCAGCACGTTGTCCACCGCCAGGCCGCCCATCGCCTGCCGGGTGCGGACGGTGGCGCTGCCCAGGTGCGGGGCGAGCACGGCGCGCTCCTGGGCGAGCAACGCGGACGGGACGGCCGGCTCGCGCTCGAAGTTGTCCACGGCGGCGGCGAACAGCGCGCCGGACTCCAGCGCGGCGGCCAGCGCCTCCTCGTCCACCACGCCCGCGGTCATGCTGACCACCACCGCGCCGCGCGGCAGCAGGGCGAGCCGGCGGGCGTCCAGCAGGTGCCGGGTGTCGGCGGTGAACGGGCAGGTGACGACCAGCACGGTGGAGGTGGCGAGCAGTTCCTCCAGCGGCTTCCAGTCGGCGCCCCCGGCCTGCTCGGGCGGCAGTTCGCGGCGGTTGTGGTAGCCGACCGGCATGTCGAAGGCGCGGGCCCGGCGGGCCACCGCCTGGCCGATCCGGCCCATGCCGAGCACGCCCAGCGGGGTGCCGGCCAGCTCCATGCCGAGCAGGAAGTTCGGCGCCCAGGTCCAGGGCGCGCCGGAGCGCAGCAGCCGCTCGCCCTCGCCGAGCCGGCGGGTGGCGGCCAGCAGCAGCGCCCAGGCCATGTCGGCGGTGGCGGTGGTGAGCACGCCGGGGGTGTTGGTGACCAGCACCCCGCGTTCGGCGCAGGCGGCCACGTCCACGTTGTGGTAGCCGACGGCGTGGTTGGCGACGACCGCCAGCCCCGGGCCGGCCGCGTCGAGGAACTCGGCGTCCACCCGGTCGTCCAGGGTGGTGATCACGGCCCGCCGGCCGCGGACGGCGTCCAGCAGGGCGGCCCGGTCCATCGCCAGGTCGGAGTCGTGGCAGGTGACGGCGTGGTGCGCGGTGAGCCGTTCGATGACGCCGGGGGCGAGGCGCCGGGTGACCAGGACCGGGGGCGGGGTGCTCATGGTCCGGCAGCGTACCCCGCCCCCTGCCCGGTCAGACCGGCTGCGGCTCCAGGTCCCGGTTGATCCGCTTCCAGCCGCGCGCGGCGACCGTGTTGGGGTGCTCCTCGCCGAACTGCCGGATCAGCTCGGAGATCGCCCGGGCCCGCAGTTCGGCCGCCTGGGTGTGCCGCCCGCCCGACCGCAGGGTGATCGCCAGGTTGGCCTCGCAGGCCACCGCGTCCGGGTGCTGGGCGCTGTAGCGGTCGCAGAGCCCCTGGTACGCGGCCCGGCCGAGCCGTTCGGCGCGGTCCAGCTGCCCGTCGTCGCCGTAGGCGTTGGCCAGGTTGATCATCGCGTTGAGGGTGTACGGGTGCTCGGGCCCGACCGAGCGGGTCAGCCCCTCGAAGGTGATCCGGCCGCGCTCGATGGCGCCCGGGACGTCGCCGCTGCCCCGCAGGTAGATGCCGAGGTTGTTGGCGCAGGCCAGGGTGAACGGGTGCTCGTCGCCGAACAGCCGCCGGTGGCCCTCGAAGACGGTGGAGCAGAGGTCGCGGGCGGCCTCCTTGTCGCCGGAGGCGCTGTGGTCGGCGGCCAGGTTGAGCGCGCAGGCGAGCGCGTCGGGGGCGTCGGCGCCGTAGCGCTCCAGGTAGCGCTCGTAGGTCTCCTTGGTGATCCGGCGGGCCTCGGCGAGCTGGCCGATCCGGCGCAGCGAGACGGCCAGCGACTTGGCGTTGCGCAGGTTCTCCGGCAGGTCCGGGTCGAGCACGTCGCCGAGGTCGGAGGTGACCTCCTGGAGCAGGTCCACCGAGCCGCGGTAGTCGCCGAGTTCGCGCAGGTCGCGGGCCAGGTTGGACTTGGTGGACAGGGTGTAGGGGTGCTTGGGGCCGAGGACGGCGGTGCGCCGGTCGAGGGTCTCCTGGTCGAGTTCGCGGGCCGCCTCGCTGTCGCCGACCAGCCGGTAGTCGATCGCCAGGTTGTTCGCCATGGAGAGCGTGCGCGGGTTGTCGTCGCCGAACAACTCGCGGAACTGGTCGAGGATTTCGCGGTCGAGGTCGAGGGCGGCCTGGAACCGGCCGAGCGCCCTGCGGTCGGCGCCGAGCGAGCCGGCCGTCATCAGGGTGTACGGGTGGTGCTCGCCGAGCAGAGCCCGCTGGCGCTCCAGGGTGTCCTCGTCCAGGGCCAGCGCCTCGCCGTAGTTCCCCTGGGAGCGCAGCACGTTGGCGAGCTGGAAGCGCAGCAGCAGGGTCTGCCGGTCGTCCTCGCCGAGCTTGCCGGTCCACTCCACGTCCAGGGCGTGGCCGAGGTCGCGGGCGCGGTCGAGCTCGCCGCGCTTCCACAGGTAGCGGACCCGGTCGATGAGCAGCTGGCGGGTGTCCGCCTCGTCGCAGTTGTGCGCCTTGGACGGCGACAGGTGCGGCCAGATCTCGTCGAAGGCGGGCCAGTTGGCCGGGTCGTCGGTGTCGCCGAGGACGGGCCGGGCGCCGGTGAGGATGCGGTGCACCTCGTGGACGGCGACCTCCTGCTCGTCGGCGGTCATCCCGGCCCGGATCACCGCCTGGACGAGCCGGTGCACCTGGAAGCTGTTGCTGCCGGCGTCGACCTTGGCCAGCGCGTACCGGCCGATCGCCTGGATCACCTTGCCCAGCATGAACTTGTCGCTGAGGTCGGCGTCGAACCGCACCAGCGCCCGGATCATCTGGTCGCTGTAGAACAGGTTCATCGAGATCGGCTCGGGCGCGAAGAACGCGCAGAGCTGGAGCAGCCGGACGGCCGCCGGGGACTGCTGGCGCAGCCGTCCGATCGACACGTTCCAGGTCGCGGCGACCGGGGTCGGGTAGTCGGCCGGGCGGCCGACGGCCAGCGCGCGGGCGGCCTCGGCGTGCAGCTGGGAGACATAGGTCTCCACCGGGGTGCCGGTGGTGTCCAGCCAGGCGGCGGCCACCTCGACGGCCAGCGGCAGGTCGCCGACCGCCTCGGCGACCCGGTCGGCGTCCGGGCGGGAGAGGCTGCGGGCGCGCCGGCACAGGTGCTCGACGCTCTCCCCGCGGGTGAAGACGTCGACCTCCAGCGCCTCGGCGTGCCCGGTCCAGGCCTGGTTCCGGGAGGTGACCAGGATGTGGCCGGAGCCGCCGGGGAAGAACCGGCGGATCTCGGCGGGCTCGTCGGCGTTGTCGAAGATCAGCAGCCAGCGCGAGGTGGGCACGCCGCGCCGCAGCGCCTCCCGGGCCGCCTCGGCGGCCTCGGTGACCGAGTCGCCGACCCGCAGGCCGAGCCGGCGGGCGAGTTCGGCGAGCGCCGGGGCGACCAGCTCGATCTGCTCGGCGTCGATCCACCAGACCAGGTCGTAGTCGGACATGAAGCGGTGGGCGTACTCCAGGGCCACCTGGGTCTTGCCGACGCCGCCGAGCCCGTACAGGGTCTGCGGGGTGGGCAGCACGGCCGCCATGCCGCCGCGCAGCTGGTTGCGCAGCTGCTCCAGGACGGCGGCGCGGCCGGTGAAGGAGGGGTTGCGCGGCGGGACGTCCCACACCGAGGGCTTGCTGCCGGGGAAGCGCGGGCCGCCGCTGGGCGCCTCGTCGAGCGGGGAGTCGCCGCGGCCGAGCGCGCGCAGCAGGCTCTGGATCGACTGGGTCTCGTCGCGGCCGACCAGGTCGACCGGGTTGCGGTTGCTGAACGGCGCGGTGAGCCGGACGTCGCCGACCCGGACCGGCAGCAGCTGGCGCCGGGTGCCGGAGGGGTCGGAGCTGACCACCGACTCCCACAGCGCCCGCGCCTGCGGGGAGCGCTGGTAGGCGGGCGAGAGCACGGCGACCGTCCGGTACGCGGAGTCGATGCCGCGCTCGGTCTCCTCGCGCGGGTCGGTGCCGGCGCTGAGGTCGCGCGGCAGCACCCGGAAGCCGGCCCTGGTCAGGACGGACTCGATCCAGTCCGCCCACATCCGGTCCTCGGGGACGTAGGACAGGTAGAGGTCGGCGGGCACGGACGGGCGGCGGCGGGTGAACGCGTCCACGTAGCGCAGCCGCACCTCCTCGTCCATCGGCGGCAGGCCGGCCGCCCGGCCCTCGGTGATCATGGAGGTGAGCCGCTCGCAGGCGGCCAGCATCGAGGTGGGCGTGCCGGTCTGGTCGCCGAAGGTCGCGAGGATCTCCTCGTAGGCGTAGAACGGCCGGTACGGGATCTCCACCGAGCCCCAGTACTGGGCGAGTTCCTCGCCCTCGAAGCCGGTCGGCAGCCCGTCGAAGCGGACCCGGGCGAGGGCGCGGCCGGCGTCCGCCTTCTCCTTCTCGCCCTCGTCGATGCGCATCGGGACGGGCAGGATGCGGATGCCGCGCTCGCGGTAGCGGTCGTGGATGTGCTGGGCGATCCGGGAGGCGCCGTCGATGGACTGGTCGCTGAGGGTGAAGCAGACCACCAGGTCGTCGGGCATCTGGACGGTGCAGATCTCGGCGATGTCGGACAGGCCGGTGCGGGAGTCGATCAGCACGTAGTCGTAGCGCTTGGCCATGTCGGCCTTGAGGGCGTCGAAGAACTGCCCGCCGTCGAAGCGGTCGTAGAAGATGTCCCAGTCGAGGTGGGTGACGGCCTCGGAGTAGTCGCGGTTGAACTGGCCCGCGGAGAGGAAGTCCAGGCTGCCGCCGGCCGGGAAGTGCGGCCAGATGAGCGAGAGCGCGTGCGGGTGCACCCGGGCGAAGTCCAGGTGCCAGCCCTCGGCGTGCTCGACCGGGCGCAGCGCCTCCTCCCGGTACTCGGCGATCAGGTCCATCATGCCGGTGGTGCCGGCCAGCGAGGCCTGGTCGAGGAACGGGTGGAAGAACTTGGCGAGGCCGGGCGCCTCCAGGTCCCAGTCCACGGTGAGCACCCGGAACCCGTTGGCGGCCAGGATCCAGGCGGTGTTGGCGAGCGCCATGGTGCGGCCGGTGCCGCCCTTGTACGAGTAGAAGGTGATGATCCGGCCGTTGCGGTCCTGCTCCGCCGCCTGCCGCTGGGCGGCCAGGTCGGCGGCGGTGAGCCCGCCGAGGCGCAGGTTCCTGGTGACGTTATCGCTCATCGTGGTCCTCGTCCTCCCAAGGGCGCCATCCCGTCATCGGGTTCATCGCCGTCGTCGCGGTACGGTGCGTGCTCGCGGTGCGGGTCGTTGCCGTTGTTCCGACTCCGGTGCTGGGTGCGGCCGTTGCCGTTGCTTCTGCTGTCGGCGGGATCGTCCCCCTGGTCGTCCCCGAAGGGGTCCGCCGGGGCTCCGTCCGACCCGTACCCGCCCCCTGGGCGCCGGAACGCGTCCCGCAGGCTCGGCCGCGGTGGCGGCGGTTCCTCCGGTTCGGCCCGGGTGCGGCCCTCGAAGGCGTACTTGGCCTTCATCGCCGCCCGGGGCAGCGCGTCGTCGAAGTCCTCCAGCGTGTGCAGCCCGGTCGGGCCGGTCGCGCCGAGGAAGCTCGGCCGGCTCGCGCGCCGGGTGATGCGCAGCGCATCGTCGCTCAAGTCGCCGAGTTCGTCGGAGCGTTCGGCGCACTCGGGGTCGTCGCCGTTGAACGGCTCCAGGATGCTCACCCAGGTGGCGTCCGAGCGGTCGAAGCGCCGGACCAGTTCGCGCCGGCGCGGGTCGCGCAGCGCCCAGCGGTCGAGCAGCAGCAGGCCGGGTGCCTCGGCGTTGCCGTCGATGATCGACTCGACCTCGTCGTCGAACTCGTGCACGGTCGGCTGGAACCCCAGCTGCCGTGCGAGACGGGCCGCGTGCTGGGCGATCGGCGAGCCGACCGGCCGGTACGGGTGCCAGTCGGTGCGCCGTTCGCCGTAGTAGTCGGGGCTGCGGTCGGCGGGCAACTCGTTCTGGTGGTAGGAGAGTACGGAGATCCGCAGCTGCTTGGTCGGGGCGGTGACGTTGAAGGCGCTCGGGAGGGTGTTGAACTCCAGCCGCCGCCCGACCGGGATCACCGTCTCCTCGGCGACCTGGACGATCCGGGCCGCCAGCCGGTGCACGGCCAGCTCGTAGGAGGAGCGGAAGTAGCTGAGCTTCATCAGCGCGTAGAGCCCCTCGGTGGCGTACTCGGGTCCGAAGCTCGTGTGGTTGAACTGGAGTTCACTGGCCACGTTCGGCAGCCGGTAGCGGCTCATCGGCGCCCACAGCACCGGCACGATGCCGCTGGTGCGCTCGGAGTCGAGGTTCGCCGGGTAGACCGGCCGACGGGTGAAGGCGTGCCACTCCTGGCCGCACGGGACGCTGTTGAAGTACCTCGGGGAGTACAGGGGTACGAAGACCCGGCACGTCGCCAACTCGTCGGACAGCCGTTCGGCCCACAACTCGCCCTGGTGCATGGACTCGTCCATGAAGCCGACCGCGACCCCGTCCGGGACGGTGGTGAGCTGCAGCACCGCCTCGCAGAGGTCCCGGTACAACTGCCTGACCCAGTGGTTCGGGTCGCTCGCGCCCCGCGCACCGGCCTTGGGGGTGTGCGCGTAGGAGAGGAAGAAGTACGGCCGGGCGTCGTCCTCGTCCCAGCCCCGGTCAGTCACACGCGCCTCCCCCGGGCCCGTCGGCAAACCTGCCTCCCGCAGCCCCCGTGCGGCGGGGCTTCAGTGTAGGAACGACTGACACCCCAATGGAATAGCACAACGTCTCGCACGAATTGACATGACCGAAACGATGCCGCCACCCGTGCACAGGGAGCAGTACCCTCGTTCCGGCCGCCACGCACCACCAGGAGGGCATCCGTGGACCACCTCGACTGGCAGAGGTCCAGCACCAGCAGCGACAAGGATGACTGGATCGAGATCGCCTCCGCGGGCGACCACGTCTACATCCGGCAGTCCAACGACCCCACCCTCGTCGTCACCACCACCCGCATCAAGTTCAACGCCTGGGTCCGCGGCGCCAAGGCCGGCGAGTTCGACCACTTCGTCGCCTGACCCCGCCGGGCCCCTGAGGCGGGAACGGGAAAGCCGGACAATTCAGCGCCTTTCCCGATTCCTCCCGCGGACTTCCGCACCGCCGCGGACCCGGCCGGTTCCGCGGCGGTGCGAACTCACCGACCTGCGGCCGCTCAACGGCCACCTCGGCCAGGGCGGTCAGGGCCGCAGCCACCGGCCGGTGACCCCGGTGGCGGCCGGCGCCGAGCGCGTGCTGGTGGGCACGGCCGGCGTCTGACGCCCCGGACTCAGGCCATCCACACCCGGGCGTCGGCGTTCTCGTCGGTGATCCGCTTCAGTTCCCCGTCGACGGTCGCGGCCGCCCGCCGGAAGACCTCCCGCCCCGCTTCGGTGAGTCGGATCTGGTAGCCGCGGCCGTCGCCCGGGGAGGGCCTGCGGTCCACGTACTCCGCGTCGACCATCTGCGTCAGCATCCGGGAGACCTGGGGCTGGCTGCGCGAGGTGCGGGTACTGACCTCTCCCGGGCGGACCCAGTCCCCCTCCGCCCACAGCACCTCCATGATCTCGTACGCGGTCACGCAGAGGTCGAACTCGTCGGACAGGGTGTGCTCGATCCTCTGGTTCATCTGCGCGCAGACGCGCACCAGGGACAGCCACCGATCGGCAAGAGGAGTGTTCGCCACGCTCCGCAGTCTAGATCCGACCCCCCTTCCATGTCGATTCATGCGCATGTATCTTGTTGCCCCGGAAAGGAGAACCGATGACTGAGGCAATCTCACTCGTGGACGCCAAGCAGGAGAACGACCGAGGAACCGAGCAGGGGCAGGAGCGGCAACCCGCCAAGACCTCCTGGATGCCGATGGCCGCCGTCGGCGTCGCCCAGCTGATGGTCATGCTGGACTCGACGGTCGTGAACGTGGCGCTGCCCTCGATCGGCTCCGAGCTCCCCGCCGACCAGACCGCCCTCCAGTGGACGATCAGCGCCTACATCCTCATGTACGGCAGCCTGCTGCTGTTCGGCGGCCGCGTCGCCGACGTCGTCGGACGGCGCCGGTCCTTCCTGGCCGGCCTGACCACCTTCGCCGTCGCGTCCGTCCTGTGCGGCCTCGCCGGCAACCAGGAACTGCTGATCGCCGGCCGCGTGCTCCAGGGCCTGGGAGCCGCGGTGCTCTCCGCCGCCGCCCTGTCGATCGTGGTGACGGTGTACCAGAACGAGGACCAGCGCAAGGCCGCCCTCGCCACCTGGAGCGGCCTCGGCGTGATCGGGGCCATCCTCGGCGCCGTCCTCGGCGGGCTCGTCGTCTCGGCCGTCAGCTGGCGCTGGGCCTTCCTGATCAACATCCCGATCAGCCTCGCCTCCGGGATCATCGGCCTGCGCAGCCTGCCGGCCATGCGCGCCGACGGCCGCCGCCCGCTGCGCCTGCCCACCGCCTTCTTCGCCACCGCCGGCCTGGCCTGCCTGTCCTTCGGCCTGATCCGGCTGCACGACGGCATGACCTCCGTCACCGCGTGGGCCAGCATGGGCCTGTCCGTGCTCCTGCTCGCCGGCGTCGCCCGGGCCGAACTGGGCAAGTCCGACCCGCTGCTCCCTCTGCACCTCCTGCG
The DNA here is from genome assembly GCF_042268845.1 of Kitasatospora sp. NPDC056273. NCBI lineage: Bacteria > Bacillati > Actinomycetota > Actinomycetes > Kitasatosporales > Streptomycetaceae > Kitasatospora > Kitasatospora sp. NPDC056273. Next base: position 86,090 of record NZ_JBHJSJ010000036.1, read on the forward strand.
CATCCCCACCTACTGGCTCAGCAGCCTCGGGCTGCTGCTCGCCGCGATCGTGATGATGGGCAGCTCCTACCTGGCCAGCAACTACTTCCAGGGCGCGCACGACATGAGCGCCTTCGCCACCGGCCTCTCCATGCTCCCCATGGGCCTGGCCGCGCTGGTCTTCGCCTCCGTCGTGCCCAACCTCATCGGCGCCGTCGGCCCGGGCCTGACCTACCTGATCGGCGCACTCACCCAGATCGCCGGCGCCGCCGTCCTGGTCACCGGACCGTCCAGCACCGTCGTCGCCATCGTCGCGCTGACCGTCATCGGGGCCGGCCTGCCCACCTGCTTCGTCCCGCTGTACGGGGTCGGCACCTCCCACGTGCTCCCCGAGGAGTCCGGCGTCGGCTCCGGCCTGCTGAACACCTTCAACGAGAGCGGCGCCGCCCTCGGCATCGCGGTGATCGGCACCATCCTGGCCACCTCCACCGACGGCGAGCTGGCCTCCGGCGCCACCGCCCCGGACGCCATGACCACCGGCGTCGGCAACGGCTTCCTCGCCGTCGTGATCTGCGCGGCCCTCGCCGCCTGCATCGCCCTGGGCCTGCACCGGCTGACCCGTGCCGCCGGGCAGACCGCGACCACGGAGTCCTGAAACCACCCCCTCCCCGGGCCGAACCGGCCCCCCGGAACGCCCGACCGGCCCCCCGCCGGTCGGGCGTTCCGCTGTCCGGGCCCGGGGGTCACCCCCCGTAGCGGGCGGCCAGGGTCCGGACCGTTGCGGCGATGCGGTCGCGGAGTTCGGCCGGTTCCAGGACCTCGACGTCGGCGCCCAGTCGCAGGAACTCCCCGTGCGCGTGGTCCAGCGACTCGATCGGCACCCGGGCCTCCGTCCAGCCGTCGGCCGCGGCGGCGACCCCGAGGCGCCGGGCGCCCTCCGGGGTGAGCCGGAGCAGCGCCTCCCCGGTGTGCAGCCGGGCCCGGAAGTCGGCGAGGTAGTCCGCCCAGTACGCGCCCAGGCCGAAGCCGTCCGGCACCGCGAACTCCTCGTCCAGCTCGCGCAGTTCGACGACCTGGTCGACCCGGTACGTGCGCATCCCGGTCGGCCCGGCGGCGACCAGGTACCAGCGCCCCGCCTTGAGCACCAGCCCGTACGGCTCCACCCGCCGCTCGATCTCCTCCGGCGCCCGCCAGCGCCGGTACCGCAGCACCACCGCCCGGCGCTCCCACACCGCGGCGGCGACGGCGGCCAGGTGCGGGGTCTCGTCCGCCGCGCCGTACCAGCCGGGCGCGTCGAGCAGGAAGCGCTCCTGGATCCGCCCGGCGTGCTCGCGCAGTTCGGCCGGCAGGGCCGCCCGCAGCTTGAGCTGGGCGGCGGCGAGCGCCTCACCGAGGCCCAACTCGGCTGCGGCGCCCGGGAGTGCGGCGAGGAAGGCGGCCTGGGCCTCGTCGGCGGTCAGCCCGGTGAGGCGGGTCCGGTAGCCGTCGACCAGCCGGTACCCGCCGGCGTGCCCGGCGTCGCCGTACAGCGGGACACCGGCGGCGGCGAGCGCCTGGACGTCCCGGTAGACCGTACGGACGGAGACCTCCAGCTCCGCCGCCAGCTGCTCGGCGGTCAGCCGGCCCCGGTTCTGGAGCAGCAGGAGCAGGGCGACCAGCCGACTCGCGCGCATGTCGCCCAGTATCCACTGACAGGGGATGTCAGGGGAGCGCTCCTACGCTGCGGCCCATGAACGACTTCACCCGCACCGGGACGGCCGCCGCATGAGCCCCGTCGTCGAACTCCGCCGGTACACCCTGCACCCCGGCGCCCGGGAGACCCTGATCGAGCTGTTCGAGCGCGAGTTCGTGACCGGCCAGCAGGCGGTCGGCATCACCGTCGGCGGCCGCTTCCGCGACCTGGACGACCCGGACCGCTTCGTCTGGCTGCGCGCCTTCCCCGACATGGCCGGCCGGCGGCGCGCCCTGGAGGCCTTCTACGGCGGCCCGGTCTGGCGGGAGCACCGCGACGCGGCCAACGCCACCATGGTCGACAGCGACGACGTCCTGCTGCTGCGCGGCCCCGGCTTCACCCCGCCCGCGGGCGCCCGCGAGGTCCTCGCCACCGTCTGCCACCCGGCCGACGCCGCCGCCTTCGACGCCTTCGCCACCGAACACCTGCTCCCGGCCCACGCGTTGCACCGCACCGAGCACGCCGAGAACGACTTCCCCCGGCTGCCCGTCCGCACCGGCGAGGACGTCCGCGTCTGGTTCGGCCCCGCCGAGCCGGCCCCCTGGCCCTCCCGGCGACTTCGGCTGGAACCCGTCACGCCGTAGCCCGCCGGACGCACCCTGCCGCACCCGCTCCGTCAGGGGCCGACGAGCCCCGCCAGCCCGTCGGCCGACTCCGGTGCCAGGCGGTAGAACCCCTGGAGGCCGACCGCCCGTTCGAGGCGGCCGTCCACCACGTGCTTCAGGTTCCGGGTCCGGTTGCGGCGGTTGCGCCAGGTGAGCCGCTCCAGCAGCTCGCCCGGCACCGGCCGGTCGAAGCGCACCGGCGTCGCGTCCACGTGCACCGCCGAGGCGCCGCAGCCGCCGGCGCCGAGCATCGACCAGGCCTCGTGCCCGGGGAACGGCGGGTCGTCCCAGCTCGCGGCGGCGGCGCCGCAGCAGTCGCCCCGCTCCCGGTCGACCACCCGCATCCGGCTCACCACGAACACCTCGCACCGGTTGACGTGCAGCGCGTACACCTCGTCCCCGGCCCGGGCCCCCGACCAGGCGGGCAGCGAGGTGTGCACCCCGCTGAAGGCGACCGGGGGCCGGGCACCCACGTGGCCGGCCTTGCGCAGGGCGCGGCAGGTCGGCTGGGTCCACAGGACGGTGAAGGCGTCGGGCATTGGTAGTTGGAGGCGCGGTGCTCCTGCGAGCCCGGTTCCTCCGTCCCCTTTCAATCCGTGCATGCGGTTTTCCCGCACACGGCTTACCGA
>NZ_JBHJSJ010000037.1:0-88094 GCF_042268845.1 Kitasatospora sp. NPDC056273
CCTAGCATCATCACTCGACCTTCCCGCGTTCTCCGACGGTCTTCGGGGGAGCGTCAGTCCACCTCGGCCACGGCCTCGGCGAACTGCGCCTGGTAGAGCCGGGCGTAGGCGCCGTCGGCGGCGATCAGGTGGTCGTGCGAGCCCTGCTCGACGATCGAGCCGTTCTCCATCACCAGGATCACGTCGGCGTCCCGGATGGTGGAGAGCCGGTGGGCGATGACGAAGCTGGTGCGGCCGGTGCGCAGCCGGGCCATGGCCCGCTGGATCAGCACCTCGGTGCGGGTGTCGACGGAGCTGGTCGCCTCGTCCAGGACCAGGATGGACGGCTGGGCGAGGAACGCCCGGGCGATGGTGATCAGCTGCTTCTCGCCGGCGCTGACGTTGGTGCCCTCGTCGTCGATGACGGTGTCGTAGCCGTCCGGCAGGGTGCGCACGAAGCGGTCGACGTGGGCGGCCCTGGCGGCCTCGACGACCTGGTCGCGGGTGGCCGACTCGGCGCCGTAGGCGATGTTGTCGGCGATGCTGCCGCCGAACAGCCAGGTGTCCTGGAGCACCATGCCGATGCCGGAGCGCAGTTCCTCGCGGGACATCGCGGCGATGTCCACGCCGTCGAGGGTGATCCGTCCGGAGCTGACCTCGTAGAACCGCATCAGCAGGTTGACCAGGGTGGTCTTGCCGGCGCCGGTGGGGCCGACGATGGCGACGGTCTGGCCGGGCTCGACCTTGAGCGAGAGGTCGTCGATGAGCGGCTTCTCGGGGTCGTAGCGGAAGGACACGTCCTGGAAGGCGACCCGGCCGCGCACCACGTCGGGCCGTTCCGGCATGGCCGGTTCGGCGCTCTGCTCGGGGGCGTCCAGCAGCTCGAAGACGCGCTCGGCGGAGGCGACGCCGGACTGCACCAGGTTGGCCATGCTGGCGACCTGGGTGAGCGGCTGGCTGAACTGCCGCGAGTACTGGATGAACGCCTGGACGTCACCGATGGACAGCGCGCCGCTGGCGACCCGCAGACCGCCGACGACGGCGACCAGCACGTACTGGAGGTTGCCGATCAGCATCATCGCGGGCTGGATGATGCCGGAGATGAACTGGGCCTTGAAGCTGGCGTGGTAGAGCGCCTCGTTGTGCTCGCGGAAGGTCTCCGCGGACTCGTGCTGGCGCCCGAACACCTTGACCAGGGTGTGGCCGGTGTACATCTCCTCGATGTGGGCGTTCAGTTGGCCGGTGGACTTCCACTGCTGGACGAACTGCGGCTGGGCCCGCTTGCCGACCCTGGTGGCGACGACGACCGAGACGGGCACCGAGACCAGGGCGATCACGGCGAGCAGCGGGGAGATCCAGAACATCATCGCGAGCACGCCGACCACGGTGAGCAGCGAGTTGACGACCTGTCCCATGGTCTGCTGCATGGACTGGCCGATGTTGTCGATGTCGTTGGTGACCCGGCTGAGCACCTCGCCGCGCGGCTGCTTGTCGAAGTAGCTGAGCGGCAGCCGGGCGAGCTTGGCCTCGACGTCCTGGCGCAGCCGGTAGCTCGCGGCCTGGATGGCCCGGGTGGCGAGCCGGCCCTGGAAGATGCCGAAGACGGCGGAGGCGAGGTAGATGCCGAGCACCCAGAGCAGGACGGTGCCGATGGCGCCGAAGTCCATGCCCTGGCCGGGGGTGAAGTGGACGGCGGAGAGCAGGTCGGCGACGCCGCCCTCGCCGTGGGCGCGCAGCCCGTCGATGACCTGGTCCTTGGACATGCCGGTCTGGAAGCGGGCGCCGACGACACCGGCGAAGATCAGGTCGGTGGCGTCGCCGAGGATCTTGGGGCCGATGACGGCGCAGCCGATGCCGAGCACGCCGAGGACCAGGACGCCGATCAGGGTGTTGCGTTCGGGGCGCAGCAGGCCGAGGACGCGCTTGCCGGAGCCCTTGAAGTCCATGGACTTCTCGGTGCCCTGGCCGCCCATGAAGCGGCCGGGGCCGGCCGGGCCGCGGCGGGCGGCGGCGGCCTGGGAGTCGCTGGGCAGTTCGGCGTCCTTGGCGGCGTCCTTCGGGGCGCCGTTCGCCGGGGCGCCGTCCACCGGGGCGTCCTCGGGAGCGGTGCCTCTCGGGGCGGGCCCCTTGGCCAGGTCGGGCTTGTTGCCGGGCGTGGTCACGCCGCCTCCTGCTCGGTGAGCTGGGAGAGCACGATCTCCCGGTACGTCGGGTTGTCGGCCATCAGCTCGTGGTGGGTCCCACTGCCGACGACGGCGCCCTCGTCGAGGACGATGATCCGGTCGGCGTCGCGGATGGTGGACACCCGCTGGGCGACGATCAGGACGGTGGCGTCGGAGGTCTCGCGGGCGAGGGCCTTGCGGAGCCGGGCGTCGGTGGCGTAGTCGAGCGCGGAGAAGGAGTCGTCGAAGAGGTAGACGGAGGGCCGGCGGACCAGGGTCCGGGCGATGGCCAGGCGTTGGCGCTGGCCGCCGGAGACGTTGCCGCCGCCTTGGGCGATGGGGGCGTCCAGGCCTTCGGGCAGCTTCTCGACGAACTCCTTGGCCTGGGCGATCTCCAGGGCGTGCCAGAGCTCCTCGTCGGTGGCGTCGGGCCGGCCGTAGCGGAGGTTGCTGGCGACGGTGCCGGAGAAGAGGTAGGGCTTCTGCGGGACGATGCCGACGCTCTCGGCGATCGCGGCGGGGGCGAGTTCGCGGACGTCGACGCCGTCGAGCAGGACCCGGCCGGAGGTGACGTCGAAGAGCCGGGGGACGAGGCCGAGCAGGGTGGACTTGCCGCTGCCGGTGGAGCCGATGATGGCGGTGGTCTGGCCGGGGCCGGCGGTGAGGTCGATGCCGCGCAGCACCGAGGCCTCGGCGCCGGGGTAGCGGAAGTCGACGCCGCGCAGTTCCAGGGTGCCGCGGTGCGGGACCTCGGTGACGGGGGCGGCGGGCGGGACGACGCTGCTGTCGGTGCCGAGGACCTCCTGGATGCGCTCGGCGCAGACCTCGGCGCGCGGCACCATCATGAACATGAAGGTGGCCATCATGACGCTCATCAGGATCTGCATCAGGTAGGAGAGGAACGCGGTGAGCGCGCCGATCTGCATGGCGCCGCTGTCGATGCGGTGGGCGCCGAACCAGAGCACGGCGACGCTGGAGACGTTCACCACCAGCATGACGGCGGGGAACATGATGGACATCAGCCGGCCGACCTGGCGGGAGACCTGGGTGAGGTCCTCGTTGGCGTCGGCGAAGCGGGCCTGCTCCTGGTCGTCCTTGACGAAGGCGCGGATGACCCGGATGCCGGTGATCTGCTCGCGCAGGACCCGGTTCACGGTGTCGATCCGTACCTGCATGCTGCGGAACCTGGGGCGCAGCGCGCGGACCAGCAGGACCACGACGACGCCGAGCACGGGGATGACGGCGAGCAGCAGGCCGGACAGCGGGACGTCCTGGTTGAGCGCCATGATGATGCCGCCGACGCACATGATCGGCGCGGCGACCATGAGCGTGAAGCTCATCAGGGCGAGCATCTGGACCTGCTGGACGTCGTTGGTGGTGCGGGTGATCAGCGAGGGGGCGCCGAACTGGCCGACCTCGCGGGCGGAGAAGCTCTGCACCCGGTCGAAGACGGCGGCGCGGACGTCCCGGCCGAAGGCCATCGCGGTGCGGGCGCCGTAGTAGACCGCGCCGATGGAGCAGAGGGCCTGGAGGACGGTGACCGCGATCATCACCCCGCCGACGCGCAGGATGTAGCCGGTGTCGCCCTTGACCACGCCGTCGTCGATGATGTCGGCGTTGAGCGTCGGCAGGTAGAGCGCCGCGAGGGTGGACACCAGCTGGAGCAGCACCAGCAGGGTGATCGGTCGGGAGTACGGGCGCAGGTACGCCCTCAGCAGTCTGATCAGCACTAGCACACTCTTGTCGTCGCCGGTCGGGTTCGCACCCCAATTCTCGGTGTTCTGTAGCGTCGTACAGGTCATTCGGCGTCCGGGAGCCGGAGGTTTGCCGGGCCTTTGCCGAACGGCGGGGTGCGGCACCGGTCGCGCGGGGCCGTGCCGTCGGGCGCCGCCCCCTTACGGAATGACCGGTTTCCCCCTAGGCTGCTGATTGCCCCTTTGTTACTGACCGGTACCGCTCAGGTGAACCGGGGGCCCGGCGACCGCCCCCACGGACGCCGCGACAATCCCTCAGACGGCCACCCGCCACCGGAGGTCCTCGTTGAGTTCCGCGCAGTCCCTGATCGACTCCGGCAGGCCCGACCTCGTCGCCGGGCGCCCCGCCTCCGTCGCCCACCTGTTCCTGGAGCGGGTCGCCCTGACCCCGAACGCCGAGGCCTACCGCTACCCCTCGCCGGTGGACGAGCAGGCCGCCGACGGCGCGCCCGGCGCCGAGCAGTGGCGCTCGCTCACCTGGGCGCAGACCGCGGTCCGGGTCAAGGCGGTGGCCGCAGGCCTGATGGCGCTCGGCATCCGGCCCGAGGACCGCGTGGCCCTGGCCTCCTCGACCCGCCTGGAGTGGATCGTCGCCGACCTCGGCGCCATGTGCGCGGGCGCCGCGATCACCACCGTCTACCCCAGCACCAACGCGGACGAGACCGCGTTCATCCTCTCCGACTCCGGCTCCCGGGCGCTGTTCGCCGAGAACGAGGCCCAACTGGCCAAGGCCGTCGGGCAGCTCGACCAGCTGCCCGAACTGCGCACCGTGATCCTCTTCGACGCGCCCGCCGAGGCCCCCGAGACCGGCGGCCTGGACCTGCTCACCCTCGCCGAGCTGGAGGAGCGCGGCACCCGGTACCTGGCGGAGCACCCGGACGCGGTGGAGAAGGCCGTCGACGGGCTCGGCAAGGAGCAGCTGGCCACCCTCATCTACACCTCCGGCACCACCGGCCGCCCCAAGGGCGTGCGCCTGGTGCACGACTGCTGGGCGTACGAGGGCCGGGCGCAGGAGGCCAGCGGCCTGCTGGGCCCCGACGACGTGCAGTTCATGTGGCTGCCGCTGTCCCACGTGTTCGGTAAGACGCTGATCTCCGGGCAGATCGCCACCGGGCACGTGATGGCGGTGGACGGCCGGGTGGACCGGATCATCCACAACCTGCCCGCGATCCGGCCGACCATCATGGCCTCCGCGCCGCGCATCTTCGAGAAGGTCTACAACGGCATCGCGGGCCGGGCCCGGGCCGAGGGCGGCGCCAAGTACAAGATCTTCCTGTGGGCGGCCAAGGTCGCCCGCGAGCACGCCCGGGCGGTCCAGCAGAGCCGCATCGCCACCGGCACCGAGAGCGCCCCGCTGGGCCTTCGGGTGCAGCACGCGCTGGCCGACAAGCTGGTGTACGCGAAGATCCGGGCGGCCTTCGGCGGCCGGCTGCGCGGCGCGGTCTCCGGCAGCGCCGCGCTCGCCCCGGAGATCGGCTACTTCTTCATCGGCGCCGGGGTGCCGATCCTGGAGGGCTACGGCCTGAGCGAGACCAGCGCCGGCTCCTGCGTCAACCGGGCCGAGGACGTGCGGATCGGCACCGTGGGCCGCCCGCTGCCCGGCACCGAGGTGCGGATCGCCGAGGACGGCGAGATCCTGCTGCGCGGCCCCGGCGTCATGCGCGGCTACCACAACCTGCCGGAGAAGACCGCCGAGGTGCTGGAGCCGGACGGCTGGTTCCACACCGAGGACATCGGCGAGCTCAGCCCGGACGGCTTCCTGCGGATCACCGACCGCAAGAAGGACCTGTTCAAGACCTCCGGCGGCAAGTACGTGGCGCCCAGCGAGGTCGAGGGCAAGTTCAAGGCGGTCTGCCCGTTCGTCAGCAACATCCTGGTGATCGGCAACGGCCGCAACTACTGCACCGCGCTGATCGGCCTGGACGAGGCCGTCCTGCTGCCGTGGGCCGCCGAGCACGGCCTGGCCGGGAAGTCCTACGCCGAGCTGGCCGTCGAGCCGGCCGTCCACGAGCTGATCGAGGGCTTCGTCAAGCGGGTCAACGGCGACCTCCAGCGCTGGCAGACGATCAAGAAGTTCCACCTGCTGCCGCGCGACCTCGACATCGAGCACGGCGAGCTCACCCCGAGCCTGAAGATCAAGCGCCCGGTGGTCGAGCGGACCTACGCGGACGCGGTCACCGCCATGTACGCGGGCGCCAACGAGGCCTGACCGGCCCCGCCCCCGTACGGCCCGCCGGGTTCGGTCGGGCCGTACGGGACAATGGGCTCATGCCCTCCGCACTCCCCGACGGCGATCCGGTGCCGTCCGACGGTTCCCTGCCCGCACACGCCCTCGACGGGCTGGGCGACCGGCCGTTCGGCTTCTACCTGCACGTGCCGTACTGCGCCAGCCGCTGCGGCTACTGCGACTTCAACACCTACACCGCCACCGAGCTGCGCTCCTCCGGGGCCGTCGCCTCCCAGGAGACCTACGCGGACAACGTGGTCGCCGAGATCCGCCACGCCCGGAAGGTGCTGGGCTCCGCCGACCTGCCGGTGCACACCGTCTTCCTCGGCGGCGGCACCCCGACCCTGCTGCCCGCCCGCGACCTGGTCAAGATGCTCGCCGCGATCCGCGAGGAGTTCGGGCTCGCCGACGGCGCCGAGGTCACCACCGAGGCCAACCCGGAGTCCGTCGACCCGGCGTACCTGGCCGAACTGCGCGAGGGCGGCTACAACCGGCTCTCCTTCGGCATGCAGAGCGCCCGCCCGCACGTCCTGAAGCTGCTCGACCGCCACCACACCCCGGGCCGCCCCGAGGCCTGCGTGGCCGAGGCCCGCGCGGCCGGCTTCGAACACGTCAACCTCGACCTCATCTACGGCACCCCGGGCGAGTCCGACGACGACTGGCGGGCCTCCCTGGACGCCGCCATCGGCGCCGGGCCCGACCACGTCTCCGCGTACTCGCTGATCGTCGAGGAGGGCACCCGGCTCGCCGCCCGCGTCAAGCGCGGCGAACTGCCGATGATCGACGACGACGTGCACGCCGACCGCTACCTGATCGCCGAGGAGGCGCTCGCCGCCGCCGGCTACTCCTGGTACGAGGTCTCCAACTGGGCCACCACCCCCGAGGGCCGCTGCCGCCACAACGAGCTCTACTGGACCGGCGGCGACTGGTGGGGCGCCGGCCCCGGCGCCCACAGCCACGTCGGCGGCGTCCGCTGGTGGAACGCCAAGCACCCCGCCGCCTACGCCCAAGCCCTCGCCGAGCACCGCACCCCGGCCCTGGCCCGCGAGGTGCTGGCCGACGAGGACCGCCGCGTCGAACGCATCCTGCTGGAGCTCCGCCTGGTCGACGGCATCCCCCTCGACCTCCTCACCGACACCGGCCGCGAGGCCGCCGACCGCCACCTCGCCGACGGCCTCCTCGCCCCCGGCCCCTACGCCCGGGGCCGCGCCACCCTCACCCTCCAGGGCCGCCTCCTGGCCGACGCCGTCGTACGTGACCTGGTGGACTGACCGAGGGCTTACCGTGTGCGCACCTCTCCGAGCGGACCAGCCTCTTCGGCGAGGCCGTTCCTGTGGATCCGATGGGTGTGAGTCTGGTGACTGCCGACTTTCCCCGCCGTCACTCCGGCAGGGCCGTGAAGTCGATCAGTTCCTCGACCCGGCCCAGGAGTTCGGGCTCCAGGTCCTTGTAGGAGTCGACCTTCGAGAGGATGTGCTTCCAGGCCGCGGGGGTGTCCACCGGCCAGCCGAGGCGGCGGCAGGTGCCCTCCTTCCAGTCCTCGCCCCTGGGGACGGCGGGCCAGGCGGGGATGCCGACGGAGGAGGGCTTCACGGCCTGCCAGATGTCGATGTAGGGGTGGCCGACGACCAGCACCGAGTCGCCGGTGACCCGGGCGGCGATGCGGTGCTCCTTCGTGCCCGGGAGCAGGTGGTCGACCAGGACGCCGAGGCGGCGGCCGGGGCCGGGGGCGAAGTCGGCGACGATCGCGGGCAGGTCGTCGATGCCGCGCAGGTACTCGACGACCACGCCCTCGATCCGCAGGTCGTCGCCCCAGACCCGTTCGACCAGCTCCGCGTCGTGCCGGCCCTCGACGTAGATGCGGGACTCGCGGGCGACCCGGGCGCGGGCGCCGGGGACGGCGACGGAGCCGGAGGCGGTGCGGCCCGGGGTGCGGGCGGGGGCCGGGCCGGCCGGGCGGACCAGGGTGACGACCCTTCCCTCCAGCAGGAAGCCGCGCGGCACCAGGGGGAACACCCGGTGCTTGCCGAACCGGTCCTCCAGGGTGACGGTGAAGCCCTCGGCGGTCTTCTCGCAGCGCACCACGGCCCCGCAGTAGCCGGTCGCCGCCTCCTCGACCACCAGGTCCCGCTCGGCGGGCACCTCCGGGGCGGGCTGCTGCTTCTTCCACGGCGGGGTCAGGTCGGGTCCGTACTGGCGGCTGCGCATACGGGTGATCATAGGGAGGGCGGACGGCGCGTCAGAGGCCCGGCGCGCCCCAGACCGGGAACCAGCGGCTCAGGTCCTTCTCCAGCCGCAGGTCGTTCCCCAGCATCGCGTTGACCTGCAGTTCCAGCGGACTGTTGCGCCGCTCCCCGCCGCCGGGCATCGGGGCGAAGGGGTAGAACGTCCCCCGCTTGTAGAGGTAGACGAGGGCCAGCGACCGCCCGTCCGGGTCGCGGAAGCCGACCAGCGAGCAGAGCAGCTGCGGCCCGAAGCCGTTCGCCTCCAGTTCGCTGTTGACCGCGTGCAGGTCGTTGACCAGTTCGGGCAGTTCCTCGGGGCGGTGCCGGGCGAGCAGCCAGGAGTAGCCGTAGCCGTCCTTGGAGGCCTCCACGGGGACGCCGCCGCGCTCGGTGTCGGCGTCCAGCAGCGCCCGGACCTGCTGCTGGACCTGGACGAAGGCCGCGCCCTCGACGGCCGCGAAGCAGACCGAGCCGAGCCCGGTGGGGGTGAACCCGGCCCCGGCCTCCAGGGTGAGCGCGGCGGACGGCACGCCGAACAGCTGGTCGAGGTCGGGCTTGACGGGCTTGGTGCGGCCGAACAGGGCGTCCAGGATTCCCACGGCGGTCCTCTCGGGTCGAAAACTGAGGCTCAGCGGCCGAGCTGCTCGGAGATCTTCGCCAGCTGCTCCAGCCGCTTCTCCAGGCTCGGGTGGGTGGAGAACAGCTGCGAGGCGGCCTCCCGGGCGCTCAGCGCGGGGGCGAAGTAGAAGGCGTTGTACGGCTGGGCCTGGCGCAGGTCCTTGCTGGGGATGGCCGCGATCTGCCCGGTCACCTTGGTGAGCGCCGAGGCGAGGGCGCTGGGGTGTCCGGTGAGCTGGGCGGCGGCCCGGTCGGCGGCGAGTTCGCGGTAGCGGGACAGCAGCCGGGTGAGCAGGAAGCTGATCGCGTAGACGACGACCGACACCAGCGGGATGATCAGCGCCAGGACGGCCGCGTTCTGGTCGTTGTTGTTGCGCCCGCCGCCCATGAACCCGCCGTACATCGCGATCCGGGTCATCGCCCCGGCGAGGACGCCGAGGAAGCCGGCGATCGTCATCACCGCGACGTCCCGGTGGGCGACGTGCGACAGCTCGTGCGCGAGGACGCCCTCCAGTTCCTCGGGCTCCAGCCGGCGCAGCAGCCCGGTGGTCACGCAGACCACCGCGTTCTGCGGGTTGCGGCCGGTGGCGAAGGCGTTCGGCATGTCGTTGTCGGCGACCGCCACGCGGGGTTTGGGCATGTCGGCCAGGGCGCAGAGCCGGTCGATGGTGCCGTGCAGCTGGGGGAACTGTTCCGGGGACACCTGGCGGGCGCCCATCGCCCGTTCGGTGATCTTGTCGCTGAACCAGAACTGGGCCACGAACAGCCCGCCGGAGATCAGGACGATCAGTGGCCAGGCGCCGCGCAGCAGCGCGATCAGCAGGCCGGTGAAACCGACGTACAGCAGCCCGATCACGAACATCGTCGCGACCATGCGGCCGGTCAGGCCGCGGTCCGGCGCGAAACGGGTGTGCTGGCCCGAGCTCGACATCGCTTGCTCCTCCATTCGCCGTCGCTTTCGATGCTGCCACCCGGACGGCCTCCCGGCACCACCCCGGCGCCGGGAGGATCGAACCGCCGGGGCCCCGCGGGCCGTGAGCGGAACTGCGGGGAGGATCACCCCGGTCCGGCCGTTCCTGCCGTAGGACCCGGGCCTTACACTGGCAGGTACGGTTTTGGCACTCGCGTGTTCAGAGTGCCAGGGCAAGGGTCTTCGGAGCGGCCCGCAGCAGCAAGGGACACAGTCGGACAACGTGCGAAGACGGAGGTGCGTGCCCCATGGCCGGTGAGGTCCGCCAGCTGGACGAACGCAAGCTCGCCGTGCTCCGCGCGATCGTGCAGGACTACGTGGGCACCGAGGAGCCGGTCGGCTCCAAGGCCCTGGTGGAACGGCACAACCTCGGGGTCTCGCCGGCGACCGTCCGCAACGACATGGCGGCGCTGGAGGAGGAGGGCTACATCCACCAGCCGCACACCAGCGCCGGCCGCATCCCGACCGACAAGGGGTACCGCCTCTTCGTCGACAAGCTCGCCGAGATCAAGCCGATGAGCGCCCCCGAGCGCCGGGCCATCCGGCACTTCCTGGACGGCGCGGTCGACCTGGACGACGTGGTCGCGCGCACCGTGCGGCTGCTCGCCCAGCTGACCCGGCAGGTCGCGGTGGTGCAGTACCCCTCGCTGACGCGCTCCACCGTCCGGCACATCGAGCTGGTGGCGCTGGCCCCGGCCAAGGTGATGCTGGTGCTGATCACCAACACCGGCCGGGTCGAGCAGCGGATGGTCGACTGCCCGGGCCCGGTCGGCGAGACGGTGCTGGCGGACCTGCGGGCCCGGATCAACGCGAGGGCCGCCGGCCGGCGCCTCCCGGAGGTCCCGGGGCTGCTGGAGGAGCTGCCGGCGCAGTTCGAACCGGCCGAGCGGCCGACCGTCAGCACGGTCCTGGCGACCCTGTTCGAGACGCTCGCCGAGCAGAACGAGGAGCGGATCATGCTGGCCGGCACGGCCAACCTGACCCGCTTCGGGCACGACTTCCCGCTCAGCATCCAGCCGGTGCTGGAGGCCCTGGAGGAGCAGGTCGTCCTGCTCCGCCTCCTGGGTGAGACCGCGGACGCCGCGATGACGGTCCGGATCGGGCGGGAGAACACCTACGAGGGGCTGACTTCCACGTCCATCGTCTCGGTCGGCTACGGTTCGGGCGACGAGAGCGTGGCGAAACTGGGTGTGATCGGTCCGACCCGGATGGACTACCCGGGCACAATGGGGGCGGTGCGAGCGGTGGCGCGGTACGTGGGCCAGATCCTGGCCGAGTCCTAGCAAAGGCCGCCGTCGGAAATCCGACGGCGGTGACCAGTCGCAGCACTACTACAGGCGGAACAAGCGGAGCATTTGGTGGCCACGGACTACTACGCGGTACTCGGCGTCCGACGGGATGCGGGGCAGGACGAGATCAAGAAGGCGTTCCGGCGCCTGGCGCGCGAACTGCACCCGGACGTCAACCCGGACCCGAAGACGCAGGAGCGGTTCAAGGAGATCAACGCCGCTTACGAGGTGCTCTCCGATCCGCAGAAGCGCCAGGTCTACGACCTCGGCGGGGACCCGCTGTCCCCGGGCGGCGGCGCGGGCGGTTTCGGCGCCGGCGCGGCGGGCTTCGGCTTCTCCGACATCATGGACGCCTTCTTCGGCGCCGCGGCCGGCCAGCGCGGCCCGCGCTCGCGCACCCGCCGGGGCCAGGACGCCATGATCCGGCTGGAGATCACCCTGGAGGAGGCCGCTTTCGGCACCACCAAGGAGCTCCAGGTCGACACCGCCGTCACCTGCACCACGTGCAGCGGCGAGGGCGCGGCCCCCGGCACCTCGGCGCAGACCTGTGACATGTGCCGCGGCAAGGGCGAGGTCTCCCAGGTCACCCGGTCCTTCCTGGGCCAGGTCATGACCTCCCGCCCCTGCCCGCAGTGCCAGGGCTTCGGCACCGTCGTGCCGACCCCGTGCCCGGAGTGCGCCGGCGACGGCCGGGTGCGCGCCCGCCGCACGCTGACCGTCAAGATCCCGGCCGGTGTCGACAACGGCACCCGGATCCAGCTGGCCGGCGAGGGCGAGGTCGGCCCCGGCGGCGGCCCGGCCGGCGACCTGTACGTCGAGATCGCCGAGACCACCCACACGATCTTCCAGCGGCGCGGGGACGACCTGCACTGCACCGTCACCATCCCGATGACGGCGGCCGCGCTCGGCACCCAGGTGCCGCTGCAGACCCTGGACGGCCTGGAGGAGGTCGACATCCGGCCCGGCACCCAGTCCGGCCAGTCGATCCCGCTGCACGGCCGGGGCATCACCCACCTGCGCGGCGGCGGCCGGGGCGACCTGATAGTGCACGTCGAGGTGAAGACGCCCAGCAAGCTCGACCCCGAGCAGGAGGAGCTGCTGCGCCGCCTCGCGGTGCTGCGCGGCGAGGAGCGGCCGTCCGGCCAGTTCGCGCCGGGCCAGCAGGGCCTCTTCTCCCGGCTGAAGGACGCCTTCAACGGCCGGTAGCCGTCCGCGGAGGGGTGCCGGGGGGGCAATGACCCCGGCACCCCTTTCGCGTGTCCGTCCCACTTCCGCACGAAAGAGGTTCCCCGTCATGACCGCGCCCGTCTTCGTCGTCGAGACCGAGCGGATCGCCGCCGCCGCGCCCGGGGCCGTGGTGCGCCTGGACGGCCCGGAGGGGCGGCACGCGGCCGCGGTGAAGCGGCTGGAGCCGGGCGAGGCGGTGACCCTGGCCGACGGGCTGGGGCTCGGCGTGGACGGCACGGTCGCCGAGGTGCTCGGCAAGGACGCGATCGACGTGCGGGTCGCCGCCGTGCGCCGCGAGCCGGAGCCCGCGCCGCGGATCGTCGTGGTCCAGGCGCTGCCCAAGGGCGACCGCGGCGAGCTGGCCGTGGAGACCATGACCGAGGTCGGCGTGGACGTGGTGATCCCGTGGGCCGCCTCGCGCTGCATCACCCAGTGGAAGGGCGAGCGCGGCGCCAAGGCGCTCGCCAAGTGGCGGGCCACCGCGCGGGAGGCGGGCAAGCAGTCCCGCCGGCTGCGCTTCCCCGAGGTCCGCGAGCCGATGACCACCAGGCAGCTGGCGCCCGTCCTGGCGGGGGCCGCGTTCGCCGCCGTGCTGCACGAGGAGGGCGCCGAACCGCTGGCGCACGCCGTGCTGCCGGAGGGCGGGGACATCGTCCTGGTGGTCGGCCCGGAGGGCGGGGTCTCCCCGGAGGAGCTGGCGGCCTTCGCCGGGGCGGGCGCCGGGCCGTACCGGCTGGGCCCCTCGGTGCTGCGCACCTCCACCGCCGGGGTGGCCGCCGGCGCGCTGCTGCTCGGGCGCACCGGCCGCTGGTCGTAGCACCCCGGGCGCACCCCTGGCAGGCCGTCGGCGCGCCCCTCGGCGCGCCCCCGTACACCCCGGCGGCGACCGCGGCACGGCCGTCCGCGGACGGCGCCGGGAGTCTGGGAAAAACGGCGCGGACGGTCCGTGTACCTGCCTAGGCTGGCCGGGTGACGGACTCCCAGAGCACCTCCCCGAACTCCTCGGCGGGCGCCTACCTTCGCCATCCCCACCTGCACGGCGACCTGCTCGCCTTCGTCGCCGAGGACGACCTCTGGCTCGCCCCGCTGGACGGCGGCCGGGCCTGGCGGCTGACGGCGGACCACCTGCCGGTCCACCACCCGAGGTTCTCCCCGGACGGGCGGCACCTCGCCTTCACCTCCACCCGGGACGGCGCCCCCGAGGTGCACGTGGTGCCGGTGGACGGCGGCCCCTCGCGCCGGCTCACCCACTGGGGCAGCCACCAGACCCGGGTGCTGGGCTGGACCGCCGACGGCCGTCCGATCGCCGCCACCGGGGCCGGCGAGGCCAGCCTGCGCCGCACCTGGGCGCACGCCGTGCCGCTGGACGGCGGCGAGCCGCAGCGGCTGCCGTACGGGCCGGTCGGCGGGCTCGCCTTCGAGCCGGGTGGTGACCGGGTGCTGCTGAGCAGCGTCAACGGCCGCGATCCGGCCTGGTGGAAGCGGTACCGGGGCGGGCGGGCCGGAAAGCTGTGGCTCGGCCGGGAGGAGTTCGCCCGGGTCCACGCGGAGCTGGACGGGCAGCTGGACTCCCCGCTGTGGGTCGGGGACCGGATCGCCTTCCTGTCCGACCACGAGGGTGTCGGCGAGCTGTGGTCCAGCCGCCCGGACGGCACCGACCTGCGCCGCCACAGCACCGACCCGGACGGCTTCTACGCCCGCGGCGCCGGCACCGACGGCACCCGGGTGGTCTTCCACCGGGCCGGCGACCTCTGGCTGCTGGACGACCTGGCGGGTGCCGAGCCGCGCCGGCTGGACGTCCGGCTGGCCGGCCCGCGGGCCGGGCGCCGCCCCCGCCCGGTGCCCGCCGCGCACTGGCTGGACTCCGTCGCCCCCGACCGCACCGGCCGGGGCAGCGCCGTGGTGGTGCGCGGCGGCGTGCACTGGCTGACCCACCGCGAGGGCCCGGCCCGGGTGCTGGACGAGACCCCGGGCGTGCGCGGGCGGCTGGCCCGGGTGGTGCCCGGCGAGGACGGCGCCCAGGGCGTGCTCTGGGTGTCCGACGCCGAGGGCGGGGACGCCCTGGAGTTCGCCCCCGACCTGCACGGCGCCGAGCGCCGCCGACTGGCCGCGGGGCGGCTCGGCCGGGTCAACGCGCTGACGGTCTCCCCGGACGGCAAGCAGGCCGCGCTCGGCGCGCACGACGGCCGGGTGCTGCTGGTGACGCTCGCCGACGGCGCCGTGCACGAGCTGGACCGCAGCGCCGACGGCGAGCCCGGCACCCCGGCCTTCAGCCCGGACTCGGCCTGGCTGGCCTGGTCGCGCCCGGTGCGCGGGATGGGCCCGCACTCGCTGCGCCAGATCGTGCTGGCCGACCTGGCGACCCGGACGGTCGGCGAGGTCACCCAGCCGCGCTTCGTGGACACCTCGCCCTCGTTCACCGCGGACGGCCGCTACCTGGCCTTCCTGTCGGTGCGCAACTTCGACCCGGTCTACGACGCGCACGTCTTCGACCTGTCCTTCCCGAACGGCTGCCGCCCCTACCTGGTCACGCTGGCCGCCGACACGCCCTCCCCGTTCGGGCCGCAACGGGCCGGGCGCCCGCTCGGCGGGGAGGAGGACGAGCCGAAGGCCCGGAAGGCGGACGGCGAGGCGGCGGCCGCCGACGCCGCGCCGGTGACCAGGGTGGACCTGGACGGCATCGCCGACCGGATCATTCCCTTCCCGGTCGAGGGCGGCCGCTTCGAGGAGCTGGCCGCCGCCAAGGACGGCGTGCTCTGGACCAGGGCCCCGCTGACGGGCGAACTCGGCGACGAGGCCGCCTCGTTGGACGACGACCGGCCCCGTCCGGTGCTGGAGCGCTTCGACCTGCGCAAGCGCCGGGTCGAGCAGCTGGTGCACGGCGTGGACGACTTCTCGGTCAGCGCGGACGGCACCCGGGTCGCCGTGCTGGACCAGGGCGAGCTGAGGGTCGTCCCGGCGGACCACAAGGGCGGCGACGACGAGGAGGCCGCCGTCGACCTCGCCCGGCTGCGGATCACCGTCGACCCGGCCGCCGAGTGGCGGCAGATGTACGCCGAGAACGGCCGGCTGATGCGGGACAACTTCTGGCGCCCCGACCTCTCCGGCGTCGACTGGGACGGGGTGCTGGAGCGCTACCGGCCGCTGGTCGAGCGGGTCGGCTCGCACGACGAACTGGTCGACCTGCTCTGGGAGGTGCACGGCGAACTCGGCACCTCGCACGCCTACGTGATGCCGTACGGCCGGTACACCGAGCCCGCCCGGCGCCAGGGCCTGCTCGGCGCCGACCTCGTCCGGGACGGCGGGCACTGGCGGATCGGCCGGATCCTGCCCGGGGAGTCCTCCGACCCCAGGGCCCGCTCGCCGCTGGCCGCGCCCGGCGCGGCGATCCGCCCGGGCGACGCGGTGCTCGCCGTCAACGGCCGCCCGGTGGACCCGGTCACCGGCCCGGCCCCGCTGCTGGCCGGCACCGCCGGGCAGCCGGTCGAGTTGACGGTGGCCGGGAAGGACGGCACCGACCGGCGCCACCCGGTGGTCGTCCCGCTCGCCGACGAGGAGGCGCTGCGCTACCACGACTGGGTGGCCGGGCGGCGGGCCGCGGTGCGCGAGCTGTCCGGCGGGCGGCTGGGCTACCTGCACATCCCCGACATGCAGACGGCCGGCTGGGCCCAGCTGCACCGCGACCTGAGCACCGAGATGGCCCGGGAGGGCCTGGTCGTCGACGTCCGGGGGAACCGGGGCGGCCACACCTCGCAGCTGGTGATCGAGAAGCTGGCCCGCAAGATCATCGGCTGGGACGTCATCCGGGACACCGACCACCCGGTGCCCTACCCGGCGGACGCCCCGCGCGGCCCGGTGGTCGCGCTCGCCGACGAGTTCACCGGCTCGGACGGCGACGTGGTCAGCGCCGCCATCCAGGTGCTCGGCATCGGCCCGGTGGTCGGCACCCGCACCTGGGGCGGGGTGATCGGCATCGACAGCCGCTACCGGCTGGTCGACGGCACCCTCGTCACCCAGCCCAAGTACGCGCTGTGGCTGGAGAAGTACGGCTGGGGCCTGGAGAACCACGGCGTCGACCCGGACGTCGAGGTGCCGTTCGCCCCGCACCACTGGGCGGCCGGCGAGGACCCGCAGCTGTCCGAGGGCGTCCGGCTCGCCCTGGCGAAGCTCGCCGGGGCCCCGGCCCGCACCGCGCCGCCGCTGCCCTGGGCGTAGCGGCTCCGGGGCGGGACGCCGGCCGGTCCGGCGTCCCGCCCCGCGGGTGCGGCCCCGGGGCGCCGGAAGCGCCAGCAGGCCGTCGCCCGGCTCGGCTAGGCTGCGCCCGTACGGCCCCACCACCCGACACACCGATCCCGAGGAGAGAGCCATGGCCGGCGAGCCGCAGCCCGACTGCCTGTTCTGCAAGATCGTGGCGGGCGAGATCCCGGCGACCGTGGTGCGCAAGACCGAGCGCACCCTCGCCTTCCGCGACATCGCCCCCAAGGCTCCCGTGCACGTGCTGGTGATCCCGCACGCGCACTACCCGAACGCGGCCGCGCTGGCCGCCGCCGAGCCGGAGACCGCCGGCGAACTGCTCGCCGAGGCGGGCGCGGTGGCCGCGGACGAGGGCATCGAGGACTACCGGCTGATCTTCAACACCGGTGCCGGCGCGGGGCAGACCGTCTTCCACGCGCACGTCCACGTGCTCGGCGGCATGTCGATGACCGAGCGCATGGTCTGACCGCAGGTGTCCCAGCGCGAACTCGTCGTCCTCGGCACCGCCAGCCAGGTGCCCACCCGGCACCGCAACCACAACGGCTACCTGCTGCGCTGGGACGGCGAGGGCCTGCTGTTCGACCCCGGCGAGGGCACCCAGCGCCAGATGCTGCACGCCGGGGTGACGGCCACCCAGATCACCAGGATCGCGGTCACCCACTTCCACGGGGACCACTGCCTGGGCCTCGCCGGGGTGATCCAGCGGATCAACCTCGACCGGGTCCCGCACCCGGTCGACGTCTACTTCCCGGCCTCCGGCGAGGTCTACTTCGAGCGGCTGCGGCACTCCACCGCCTACCACGAGACGGCCGTGCTGCGGCCCCGGCCGATCGACGAGCCCGGGCCGCTGCCGGCGCCCGGCGCCCGCTTCGCGCTGGACGCCGTCCGGCTGGACCACCCGGTGGAGTCCTTCGGCTACCGGCTGTCCGAGCCGGACGGCCGGCGGCTGGTGCCGGAGCGGCTGGCCGCCCTCGGCGTGCGCGGCCCGGCGGTGGGCCGGCTCCAGCACGAGGGCGCGATCGAGGTGGACGGCCGCACCGTCACCCTGGCCGAGGTCAGCGAGCCGCGGCCGGGCCAGAAGTTCGCCTTCGTGATGGACACCCGGCTGTGCGACGGCGTGTACGCGCTCGCCGAGGGCGCCGACCTGCTGGTCGTCGAGGCGACCTTCACCGACGCCGACGCCCGGCTCGCCGAGGAGCACGGCCACCTCACCGCCGGGCAGGCCGCCAAGGCCGCCGCCGAGGCCGGGGTGCGCACCCTGGTGCTGACCCACTTCTCGCAGCGCTACCCGGACCTCGGCCAGCACCTGGCCGACGCCCGCAAGCACTTCGACGGGGAGCTGGTGCTGGCCGCCGACCTCGACCGGGTGCCGGTGCCGGCCCGCCGCCCGTCGTGACCGGCCCGGGGAACCGGAGCGGCACGGGAGAGTCCCGGCAGTGTCCCCGGTGAAAAAAATGGGCTCGCGCCGGCCTGCGATCTGCCGGAGCATCGTCGGGTGCGGCCCCGCCGCCCGCCACGGCGATCACGCTCGCGGCGTACCCTGGTGCCCCGGAGACACCCAGCGGCACCCGAGACCACGGATGGGATGAGGCAGGCCCCAGCGCCGACCTATGAGTGACACATCGCAGACCCGTACCAACGGACAGTCGCGCCCCGAAACGACCGACGACGGCCGTGTGAGCGCCCGGATCGTGATCCCCGAGAAGCACCCGATGGTCACCCTGCTCGGCACCGCGGACTCGCTGCTGCGCGTGATCGAGCAGGGCTTCCCCGCCGCGGACATCCACGTCCGCGGCAACGAGGTGACCGCCACCGGGGACCGGGCCGAGGTCGCCCTCGTGCAGCGGCTCTTCACCGAGATGATGCTGGTGCTGCGCACCGGCCAGCCGCTGACGGAGGACTCCGTGGAGCGCTCCATCGCCATGATCCGCAGCCAGGACCCGGACAGCCCGGCGCCGTCGCAGGTGTTCACCGCGAACATCCTGTCCAACCGGGGCCGGACGATCCGCCCGAAGACCCTCAACCAGCAGCGCTACGTCGACGCGATCGACAAGCACACGATCGTCTTCGGCCTCGGCCCGGCGGGCACCGGCAAGACCTACCTGGCGATGGCCAAGGCCGTCCAGGCCCTCCAGGCCAAGGAGGTCAACCGGATCATCCTGACCCGCCCGGCGGTCGAGGCGGGGGAGCGGCTGGGCTTCCTGCCCGGCACCCTCTACGAGAAGATCGACCCGTACCTGCGCCCGCTGTACGACGCGCTGCACGACATGATGGACCCGGACTCCATCCCGCGCCTGATGGCGGCCGGCACCATCGAGGTCGCCCCGCTCGCGTACATGCGCGGCCGCACCCTCAACGACGCCTTCATCATCCTCGACGAGGCCCAGAACACCTCGCCCGAGCAGATGAAGATGTTCCTCACCCGCCTCGGGTTCAACTCCCGGGTGGTGGTCACCGGCGACACCAGCCAGATCGACCTCCCGGGCGGCACCCGCAGCGGTCTCAAGGTCGTCCAGGACATCCTGGCCGACGTGCCCGACATCCACTTCTCCGTCCTCACCAGCACCGACGTGGTCCGCCACAAGCTGGTCGGCCGGATCGTGGACGCCTACGAGCGCTGGGACGCCCGCCAGGAGGCGGAGGAGGCCGCCCCGGCGGACCGCAAGCCCGCCCAGCGGCGCCCCGGCAAGGCCACGGCGCCCCGCGCACCCCGCGCACCCCGCCAGTCCCATCGCACCGAAAGCTGAGCACACAGCCCGTCATGTCGATCGACATCGCCAACGAGTCCGGTTGGGAGGCCGACGAGGAAGCCATCCTCGACGTCGCCCGCTTCGCACTGGACAAGATGCGGATCCACCCGCAGTCCGAACTGTCCGTGATCCTGGTGGACAGTGCGGCGATGGAGGAGCTGCACATCCAGTGGATGGACCTGCCCGGCCCGACCGACGTGATGTCGTTCCCGATGGACGAGCTGCGTCCCGGCAAGGAGGGCGACGAGCTGCCGCAGGGCCTGCTCGGCGACATCGTGCTCTGCCCCGAGGTCGCCGAGCAGCAGGGCCTGGCGGCCCCCTCCAAGCACTCGATGGACGAGGAGCTGCAACTGCTCACCGTGCACGGCGTGCTGCACGTCCTCGGCTACGACCACGAGGAGCCGGAGGAAGAGGAGGAGATGTTCGCCCTCCAGAAGCGCATCCTGGACGACTGGCGGACGGGCCGGGGCCTCGGCGGCATCTCCCCGGCCCCCACCACCCACTGAGCGCGGAGCCCGAACCCCTGTGAGTGGTGAGAGTACGAGCTTCATCCTCGGTGCCGTGCTGCTGGTCGTGCTCGGCTGGCTGGCCGCGTGCGCCGAGGCGGGCATCTCCCGGGTCTCCCGGTTCCGGGCGGAGGAGGCGGTGCGCAGCGGTCGGCGCGGCTCCGCGCGGCTGCTGACCGTCGCCTCCGACCCGATCCGCTACCTCAACCTGGCCACCCTGATCCGGGTGGCCAGCGAGATGGCGGCGGCCGTCCTGGTCACCGTGGTGTGCGTGCGCAACGTGACGCCCACCTGGCAGGCCGTCCTGCTGGCGTTCGGCGTGATGGTGCTGGTGTCCTTCGTCGCGGTGGGGGTCTCGCCGCGCACGATCGGGCGCCAGCACCCGCTCACCACCGCGACGGCGGCCTCCTTCGTGCTGCTGCCGCTGGCCGCGGTGCTGGGCCCGATCCCGCGGCTGCTGATCCTGCTCGGCAACGCGCTGACCCCGGGCAAGGGCTACCGGGAGGGTCCGTTCGCCTCGGAGGCGGAGCTGCGGGCCCTGGTGGACCTCGCCGAGAAGGACGACCTGATCGAGGACGAGGAGCGCCGGATGGTGCACTCGGTCTTCGAGCTGGGCGACACCATCGTGCGCGAGGTGATGGTGCCGCGCACCGACCTGGTGATGATCGAGCGGCACAAGACCGTCCGGCAGGCGCTGACCCTGGCGCTGCGCTCGGGCTTCTCGCGGATCCCGGTGGTCGGCGACAACGAGGACGACGTGGTCGGCATCGTCTACCTCAAGGACCTGGTGCGGCGCACCCACATCAACCGGGAGGCGGAGTCCGAGGAGGTCGGCGCGGTGATACGGCCGGCCGTCTTCGTCCCGGACTCCAAGCCGGCCGGCGACCTGCTGCGCGAGATGCAGCAGCGCCGTTCGCACGTGGCGATCGTGATCGACGAGTACGGCGGCACGGCCGGCCTGGTCACCATCGAGGACGTCCTGGAGGAGATCGTCGGCGAGATCACCGACGAGTACGACCGGGAGATCGCCCCGGTGGAGGACCTCGGGGACGGCTCGTACCGGATCACCGCCCGGCTGCTGGTGGAGGACCTGGGCGAGCTGTTCGGCATCGAGCTGGAGGACGAGGACGTCGAGACCGTCGGCGGCCTGCTGGCCAAGCACCTGGGCCGGGTGCCGATCCCCGGCTCCTCCTGCGAGATCCCGCTGCCCGACCCGGTGGAGGGCGGCCTGTCCGGCATCCTGCTGACCGCCGAGTCCTCGGCGGGCCGCCGCAACCGGATCGGCTCGATGGTCGCCGCCCCCGTCCGCCGCACCGAGGACGCCGAGGAGCCGGCGGGCGAGTAGCGGGTGGGCTGTCGCCGAGCGACCATGGAGGGCATGACGCACAAACTTCGCGCGGAGTACGGCCCGCAGGGGGCGGCCGGCGGAGTCAAGTCCTGGCACGTGGTGCGGGACGAGGACCTGTCGGTGGCGCTCTGCGGCCGGACCATGTCCGACGACGCCGAGACGCGGCCCGAGGAGGAGTGGGGCACCGGGTTGCGCTGCTGCCAGCAGTGCGGCTCGCTCTACATGCACGAGGTGCCGCACATGCAGGGGAGCCACCCCTACAGCTAGGCACCCGGCTGGACCATGGCCGAGCTCTGGAGGTCGCCATGAAGCTGCAAGACGAACTGCCCACCGTCGACCGTCGGCTCGCCATGGTGTGGCGGGTCGGGGCGGGGCTCGGGGGGGTCTTCCTGATCGTGTTCGGGTGTCTGGGGCTGGCCGGCGAGCCCGGCTTCCTGGCCACCCACGGCGACCGGATCGCCGGGCTGTCGACCAACGGGGCGCTGAGCATCCTGTCCATCGTGGCGGGCGCGGTCCTGGTGCTGGGGGCGGTGGTCGGCGGGAACTTCGCGTCCAACCTCAACATGGCGGTGGGCGTGCTGTTCGTCCTGTCGGGCTTCTACGGCCTGACGGTGCTCGGGCGGCCGGACGCCAACATCCTCAACTTCCGGATGTCGAACGTGCTGTTCGCGTTCATCTTCGGCATCGTCCTGACGACCTTCGGCATGTACGGCCGGGTGAGCGGCCACCTGCCGCACGACAACCCGTACTGGCGGCAGCGGATCGAGCGCGAGGAGGCTCGGCCGAGCGGGGCCGCGAAGACCTTCGTCAAGGTCCTCAAGCCGAACCCGGGGCCCACCCACCCGGTCGGCCACTGAACGGCGCCGGGTGCCTATGCTCGGCGGCATGAGTGACATCGTCGAGCTCGACCCCGAAGACAAGAAGATCATCACCCTGGCCCGCTCGGTCCGCGCCCGCAACGGCGTGGCCGAGGGGGCCGCGGTGCGTGACGAGACCGGGCGCACCTACGTGGCCGGGACGGTCGCGCTGGAGTCGCTGCGGCTGAGCGCCCTGCAGACGGCGGTGGCGATGGCGGTGGCCAGCGGCGCCCGGTCGCTGGAGGCAGCGGCCGTGGTGAGCGAGGCGGAGCAGCCGGCCGAGACGGACCTGGCGGCCGTACGGGACCTGGGCGGGGCCGGGACGCCCGTGCTGCTGGCCGGGCCGGACGGGACGCTGCGGGTGTCCGCCGAGGCGCGCTGAGGCCCGTCGAGGGGCCCGTACGGGGCCGCCGGGGGCCGTTGGCGGGCCTGCGGCGGCCCCGCCGCGTGCCCCGTACGGCGCTGTCGGACGGCATGGTCTTGAAGCCCAGGCCTTGCAGATAATCTCACCGGGGGAGTGGACTCGGTGAGGGGACTGGGGCATGGGGGCGGTGGCGTTCTTCGCCGGGCTGGTGCTGTTCGTGATGGGGCTGGGCAAGTGGCAGGAGACCGGGTCCGAGCTCTGGCTGTACGGCTCGCTCGGCTTCCTGCTGGTGCTGGTGGTGGTCTCGCTGATCCCCACCTCCGGCAAGGGCGGGAAGGCCGGGAAGAAGGGCTGAGCGCGCCCCGGACACCCCCGCGGGGTGGGCCCGGACGGCGGGGCTCCGGTGATCAGGGAGAATGGAGCCCATGAATGCCCCTTCCTCCTCGTACCGCTCCGGGTTCGCGTGCTTCGTCGGCCGGCCCAACGCGGGCAAGTCGACCCTGACCAACGCCCTGGTGGGGACGAAGGTCGCGATCACCTCCGATCGCCCGCAGACCACCCGGCACACCGTGCGCGGCATCGTGCACCGCCCGGACGCCCAGCTCGTGCTGGTCGACACCCCCGGTCTGCACAAGCCGCGCACCCTGCTCGGCGAGCGCCTCAACGACCTGGTCCGCACCACCTGGGCCGAGGTCGACGTGATCGGCTTCTGCCTGCCCGCCGACCAGAAGATCGGCCCCGGCGACAAGTTCATCGCCAAGGAGATCGCCGGGATCAAGAAGACCCCGAAGGTCGCCATCGTCACCAAGACCGACCTGGTCGACTCCAAGCGCCTGGCCGAGCAGCTCATCGCCATCCACCAGCTCGGCATCGAGCTGGGCTTCGAGTGGGCCGAGATCATCCCGGTCTCCGCCGTCGGCGACAAGCAGGTCGAACTGGTCGCCGACCTGCTCACCAAGCTGCTGCCGGAGGGCGACCAGCTCTACCCGGCGGGCGACCTCACCGACGAGCCCGAGCAGATCATGGTCGCCGAGCTGATCCGCGAGGCCGCGCTGGAGGGCGTGCGCGACGAACTGCCGCACTCGCTGGCCGTGGTGGTCGAGGAGATGCTCCCGCGCGAGGGCCGCCCGGCGGACCGCCCGCTGCTGGACATCCACGCCAACGTCTACATCGAGCGGCAGAGCCAGAAGGCGATCGTGATCGGCGCCAAGGGCGCGCGGCTCAAGCACGTCGGCACCACCGCCCGCAAGCACATCGAGGCGCTGCTCGGCACGCCGGTCTACCTGGACCTGCACGTCAAGGTCGCCAAGGACTGGCAGCGCGACCCCAAGCAGCTGCGCAAGCTCGGCTTCTGAACCCGGGCTCCCGACGAGGGAGTTCGGGCCTCCGGGAGGCCTGGGGCCCGTTCGGACGTTGTGCGTCCGGGCGGGCCTTCGCCGTGGTCCGGCCGTACGCGACGTCAGAAGGGTTACACCGCGATGGAGTTGCACACCCGGGAGTGGGGCAGCGGGGACCGGCTGGCCGTGCTGGTGCACGGCATCATGTCCGACCACCGCACCTGGCGGCTGGTCGGCCCGGCCCTGGCGGGGAGGGGCTACCGGGTGCTCGCCGTGGACCTGCGCGGGCACGGCGCCAGCCCGCGCGGCACCGGCGCCACCGCGCTGGAGCGCTACCCCCTGGCGGCGTACGCCGAGGACCTGCTGGAGAGCCTGCCGGCCGGTGTCGAGCTCGCGATCGGCCACTCGCTGGGCGGGATCGTCCTGGCGGACGCGGTCGAGCGTTTGAAGCCGGCCCGCGCGGTGTACGTCGACCCGGCCTGGCGGTTCGTCCAGACCGGGATGGACCCGCGGGTGATGGCGCAGCTGCGGCACCTCACCCGGGAGCAGGTCGTGGCGCTCAGCCCGACCTGGGAACCGGCCGACGTGGACGACGAGATCGCCGCCGCGGCCGCCTGGGACGAGGACTCGGCGCTGGCCCTGGCCGACCAGCGCTCGGACCTGCCGGCCGGGCCGGCGGTGCCCTCGCTGGTGGTCCTGGCCGACGGCAGCATGCTGGTGGACGCGGCGAGCGCCGAGGAGCTCAGTGCCCGGGGCTTCGAGGTGCGCACCGTCCCCGGCACGGGCCACACCGTCCACCGGGACGACCCGGCCGGTTTCCTGGCGGCGCTCGACGGCTGGCTCTGACCCCGGGGGCCGCCGCCCGACAGGCCCTGTAAGGCCCCGACCGCGGGCTCCCTGGTGCTACGCGCCCTCGCGCAGCACCAGGGAGACCAGCTCGCGCTGCGAGTCGGTGAGCTTCGGGTCGGCGCAGTACACCGACCGGCCGTCGACGGTGATCTCGTAGTGGAAGCCGTCCGGCACCCCGTACGAGGGCGCGCGCAGCCCGCCCGCGACGGCCTCGCGGGCGAGTGCGTGCACGTGCGGGGCGTCCGTGCGGTCGGCGGTGTCGATCTCCGCCTGGCGGACGATCCCCGCGAAGCCGCCGGTCCGGGTCACCTGGATACGCATGGTGTCCATGGTGCTACCCGGGGAGGGGGTTTGCCGGGCTTTTCCCGGACCGTGACCTTAAGCCCGCCTCAACCCGGTCTCAACCACCCTTCAGGCGTACTCCCGGGGCCGTCCGCGGCCCCGCTCACCCCGGGCTGACCCCGACCTGCGCCCAGGAGGCCGTGACGGTGTCCACGACCGACCGGTCGTCGGGGTAGCGGGCCCTGGCGGCGGCCACGGTGGCCCGGGCGAAGGCGGTGAAGTCGGCGTCGGCGGGCAGCGTGCGCCCGGTCAGCGCGTCGTACCAGATCCGCCCCGCGCGCTCCCAGGCCGAGCCGCCGAGCGCGGTGGCCAGCAGGTAGAACGCGTGGTTGGGGATGCCGGAGTTGATGTGCACCCCGCCGTTGTCCTGGGAGGTGTCCACGTAGTCCCGCATGTGCGCGGGCTGAGGGTCCTTGCCGAGCCGCGGGTCGTCGTAGGCGGTGCCGGGCGCCTTCATCGAGCGCAGCGCCACGCCCTGGACGCCCGGGGCGAGCAGCCCGGCGCCGATCAGCCAGTCGGCGTCGGCGGCGGCCTGGCGCAGCGCGTACTGCTTGACCAGCGAGCCGAAGACGTCGGAGACCGACTCGTTGAGCGCGCCGGGCTGGTCCTGGTAGTCCAGTCCGGCGGTGAACTGGGTGACGCCGTGGGTGAGTTCGTGGCCGATGACGTCGACGCAGGCGGTGAAGTCGCCGAACACCACGTTGTCGCCGTCGCCGAACACCATCTGGTGGCCGTTCCAGAAGGCGTTGTCGTAGTCGCGGCCGTAGTGGACGCTGGCGTCCAGCCGCAGGTCGCGGTCGTCGATCGAGTGCCGGCCGAAGACGTCGGCGTAGAGCGCGAAGGTGGCGCCGAGGCCGTCGTAGGCGTGGTTGACGGAGCTGTCGGAGGAGGCCGCGCGGCCCTCGGTGCGCACGGAGCGGCCGGGCAGCCGCTGGCCGTGGCCGGCGTCGTAGACGACCCGGTTGAGACCGGGGGCGGCGACGGGCGGGGCCGGGGAGAGGCGGGCCGCGCGGTGCGCCGCGTCGAGGGCCAGGGAGTGGACGGCGGGTTCGTGGCCGGCCTCGGCGAGGCGGTCCAGGACGAACGGCGGGACGATCGTGCAGAACGGTGCTGCTGCGGTCATGTTGCCCAGGGTGAGGCTTCGATGACCGGTTGTCACCACCCCCGGCACGACCGGTCTGCGTCTCAAGGGGTGGAACGGTGGCCCGGATCACTTCGGGGGCGCGCGGTGCTGGGTTACGCTGGGCCCATCATGCGCAACGGGCTGCTTCTTCTTAGCTGCCGCGTCGAGGGCCTGTAGTCCACTGGGGCCGGCACCCTCGCCGCGGGGAACGTGCTGTGCGCGCAATCGGCGATCCAAGGGTGTATCGCGAGCGGCAGCAGAGGCCGGCCAGTCGGTGTTGACCAGGTGTTGACCACCCCCGACCCGCCCGCACCACGCATCACAGGAAGCCGAGTCACCTCCATGACCGAGCAGAACTCCGCCGCGTCCGTCCCCGCCGGCCGCCCCTTCGTCGACCGCCCCACCCCGATCACCGCCGCCTCGGTGCGCCAGCAGCCCTCGGGCATGCGGCACGGGCGCTACCTGCCGTTCGGCACCGTCGACCTGCCGGACCGCACCTGGCCGGAGAAGGTGATCACCAAGGCGCCGCGCTGGCTGTCCACCGACCTGCGGGACGGCAACCAGGCGCTGATCGACCCGATGTCGCCGGCCCGCAAGCGCAAGATGTTCGACCTGCTGGTGGCCATGGGCTACAAGGAGATCGAGGTCGGCTTCCCCGCCTCCGGGGCCACCGACCACGCCTTCGTACGGTCGCTGATCGAGGAGGGGGCGATCCCCGAGGACGTCACCGTCTCGGTGCTGACCCAGGCCCGCGAGGACCTGATCGAGAAGACGGTGGAGGCGCTGGTCGGCGCCCCGCGGGCGACCGTCCACCTGTACGCCGCGACCGCGCCGCTGTTCCGCCGGGTGGTGTTCCGCAACGACCGGGCGGCCACCAAGGCGATCGCCACCGAGGGCACCCGGCTGGTGATGGAGTACGCGGAGAAGCTGCTGGGCGACGACACCGTCTTCGGCTACCAGTACTCGCCGGAGATCTTCGTCGACACCGAGCTGGACTTCGCGCTGGAGGTCTGCGAGGGCGTCATGGACGTCTGGCAGCCGGGCGAGGGCCGCGAGATCATCCTGAACCTGCCCGCCACCGTCGAGCGGGCCACCCCGAACGTCCAGGCCGACCAGTTCGAGTGGATGTCGCGCCACCTGTCCCGCCGCGAGTTCGTCTGCCTGTCGGTGCACCCGCACAACGACCGCGGCACCGCCGTCGCCTCCGCCGAGCTGGCCTACATGGCGGGCGCGGACCGGATCGAGGGCTGCCTGTTCGGGCAGGGCGAGCGGACCGGCAACGTCGACCTGGTGACGCTGGGGATGAACCTGTTCTCGCAGGGCATCGACCCGCAGATCGACTTCTCCGACATCGACGAGGTGCGCCGCACCGCCGAGTACTGCAACCAGATGGAGGTGCACCCGCGCCACCCGTACGCCGGCGACCTGGTGTACACCTCCTTCTCGGGCTCGCACCAGGACGCCATCAAGAAGGGCTTCGACGCCCTGGAGGCGGACGCGAAGGCGGCCGGGGTGCCGCTGGAGGAGCACACCTGGGGCGTGCCGTACCTGCCGATCGACCCGAAGGACGTCGGCCGCACCTACGAGGCGGTCATCCGGGTCAACAGCCAGTCCGGCAAGGGCGGCGTGGCGTACGTGCTGAAGAACGACCACAAGCTGGACCTGCCGCGCCGGATGCAGATCGAGTTCTCCCGGATCATCCAGGCCAAGACCGACGCCGAGGGCGGCGAGGTCAGCCCGGCCGAGATCTGGCGGGTCTTCGAGGACGAGTACCTGCCGACCACCGGCAACCCGTGGGGCCGGATCTCGCTGAGCGGTTCGCGGACCCTGACCACCGAGGACGGCCGGGACGCGCTGACCGCCGAGGCCCGGGTGGACGGCGTCCCGGTGACCCTGACCGGTACCGGCAACGGCCCGGTCTCGGCCTTCGCCGACGCGCTGGCCCGGATCGGCGTGGACGTGCGCGTCCTGGACTACGCCGAGCACGCGCTGAGCGAGGGCGGCGACGCCCAGGCCGCCGCGTACGTGGAGTGCGCTGTGGACGGCAAGGTGCTGTGGGGCGTGGGCATCGACGGCAACACCGTGCTGGCCTCGCTGAAGGCCATGATCAGCGCCGTCAACCGCTCGCAGCGCGGCTAATTCGAACGGGTGGTATGCGAAGGGCCGTCCCACGGGGCGGCCCTTCGTCGTCCCCGCCCCGGATTGTGGCCTGCGCCACATTTTTTCGAATCGGAAGCCGTTCGAGGTACTGACACGTGCCGGTAACCGTGGCAACATCGATCCACCGGAAAGCCGGGTCGGTGGGACGGCCTCGGTGTCCGGTCGCGTGACCTGCCCATAGTCGAGCAGGCCGCCTGCCATGTCTGGGGAGTGGCGCCGTGACCAGGTTGTGGGGTGTTCGCCCGCGGTGGCGGACTGACGTTCTCGGTGACTTCTTCTGCCCGGGCTGCGGCGGGGACCGCAACTACCGCCGGCAGCACGGCCGGCGGTGGCTGCGGTTGCTGGGGACCCCGGTGGTCCCGCTCGGGCCGGTGCTCGGCAGCGTGCAGTGCACCAGCTGCCACGGCCGGTACGGCGTCGAGAGCCTGGAGCAGCCCACCTGCGTGCGCCTCGGCGCGATGCTGCGGGACGCCCAGTACACCATCGCGCTGGCCATGCTCGCGGCCGGCGGCACCGCCCACCGGGCGGCCCGCGAGGCGGCCTGCGCGGCGGTCCGCGAGGCCGGGTTCGAGGACTGCGGCGAGGCCCAGGTGCTGGCCGCGCTCGCCGCGCTCTCCGGGCTCGGCGGCGAGCTCTACCACGCCCACGACCTGGAGGTGCCCCCCGGCCGGGGGCTGGCGGAGGCCGGCGGCCTGGCCGTCGAACTGCACGCCGTGGTCGAACCGCTCACCCCGCACCTGGCCCACTCCGGCCGCGAGCGGCTGCTGCTGCAGGGCGCGGCGATCGCGCTGGCGGACGGGCGCTACCTGCCGCAGGAGCGCGAGGCGCTGGCCGCGGTCGGGCGCTGCCTGGACCTGCCGCGGTCCCGGGTCGGGGCGCTGCTGGAGGCGGCGACCAGGACGCCGTACCAGTAGCGACCGCCCTTCCGTACCGTCCACCTCCGAAGATCCGCGGACCACCTCAGACCACCTCGGAATCCCCCACAACGGGCCTGGCCTCCCCACCCCGGGCCCGCCGTGACCCGCACCGCCGTGGTCTCCCCCACGACCGCCGGTGCGGGCAACACGGCTGTCCGGAGCCCGGTGCGGGCGGGCGGGGCCGTCCGGAGCCGGGGGCGGGTGGGGGAGAATGGTCCCCATGAGTCTTTTCCGGGACGACGGCGTCGTGCTGCGGGCGCAGAAGCTCGGCGAGGCCGATCGGATCATCACCCTGCTGACCCGCCAGCACGGCAAGGTGCGGGCGGTCGCGCGCGGGGTGCGGAAGACCAAGTCCAAGTTCGGCGCCCGGCTGGAGCCGTTCTCGCACGTGGACGTGCAGTTCTTCAGCCGGGGGAGTGAGCTGTTCGGCCGCGGATTGCCGCTCTGCACCCAGGTGGAGACGATCGCCCCGTACGGCGGCTCGATCGTCACCGACTACGGCCGCTACACGGCCGGCACCGCGATGCTGGAGACGGCCGAGCGGTTCGCCGAGAACGAGGGCGAACCGGCCGTCCAGCAGTACCTGCTGCTGGTCGGCGGGCTGCGCACGCTGGCGGCCGGGGTGCACGAGTCGCACCTGGTGCTGGACGCCTTCCTGCTGCGCTCGCTCGCGGTGAACGGGTACGGCGCGAGCTTCACCGACTGCGCCAAATGCGGCCTGGAGGGGCCGAACCGTTTCTTCTCCCTCCCCGCGGGCGGGGTGCTCTGCGGCGACTGCCGAGTGCCCGGATGTGCCGTACCCTCCCCTGAGACACTGGTACTGCTCGGGGCGCTGCTGTCAGGGGACTGGCAGACGGCCGACGCCTGCGAGCCGCGGTACTGGCGGGAGGGCAGCGGCCTGGTCGCGGCCTATCTGCAGTGGCACCTGGAGCGGGGCATCCGCTCGATGAGATACGTGGAGAAGTGAGCACATGGCAGCGCGACGGCTCTTCGGCGGCGGCAAGCAGAGGACGTACGTCCCCCCGACCCCCCACCCCAGCGGCGCACAGCCCCCGAAGATCCCCGGCGAGCTGGTCCCCGACCACGTCGCCATCGTGATGGACGGCAACGGCCGTTGGGCCAAGGAGCGCGGACTGCCCCGCACCGAGGGCCACAAGGTCGGCGAGTCCGTGGTGCTGGACGTCCTCAAGGGCGCGATCGAGCTCGGGGTCAGGAACATCTCGCTGTACGCGTTCTCCACCGAGAACTGGAAGCGCTCGCCCGACGAGGTGAAGTTCCTGATGAACTTCAACCGGGACGTCATCCGCCGCCGCCGCGACGAGATGGACGCGATGGGCGTGCGGATCCGCTGGGCCGGCCGGATGCCCAAGCTGTGGAAGAGCGTCGTCCAGGAGCTCCAGGTCGCCGAGGAGCAGACCAAGGACAACGACGCCGTCACGCTCTACATGTGCGTCAACTACGGCGGCCGGGCCGAACTCGCCGACGCGGCGCAGGCGCTCGCCCTGGACGTCGCGGCCGGGAAGCTCGACCCGAAGAAGGTCAGCGAGAAGACCCTCGCCAAGTACATGTACCACCCGGACATGCCGGACGTGGACCTGTTCCTGCGCCCCAGCGGGGAGCAGCGCACCTCCAACTTCCTGCTCTGGCAGTCGGCTTACGCCGAGTTCGTGTTCCAGGACGTGCTCTGGCCGGACTTCGACCGCCGCGACCTGTGGCGCGCCTGCGAGCAGTACGCGATGCGCGACCGGCGCTTCGGCGGGGCGATCCCGAACGAGGTCGGCGCGCCGGTGCCGTCCCCGCGCTGACGGGCGCATACGACGGAGGGGACCTACCGGGATCTGCCCGGTGGGTCCCCTCCGCCGTACGCGCGCGCGGACGAGCCTCAGACCTTCTTGGCGCACTCCGCGCAGGTCCCGAAGATCTCCAGGGTGTGCGCGATGTCGCTGAAGCCGTGCTCGGCGGCGACCGAGTTGGCCCAGCGCTCCACCGCGGGACCCTCCACCTCGACGGTCGCGCCGCAGTGCCGGCAGACCAGGTGGTGGTGGTGCCCGCTGCTGCAGCGGCGGTAGACCGCCTCGCCGTCGGCGGTGCGCAGCACGTCCACCTCGCCGGCGTCCGCGAGCGACTGGAGCGTGCGGTAGACCGTGGTCAGACCGACGGAGTCCCCGCGGTGCTTGAGCAGGTCGTGGAGCTCCTGCGCGCTGCGGAAGTCCGCGATCTCGTCCAGGGCCGCCGAGACGGCGGCTCGCTGCCGGGTCGAGCGGGCGCGCGGCGACGGGCCTGCGGTGGTCACCGTGGGTCCTCCTGGGGTCGTGGGCGTCTCGCACATCATTGTGCCAGCCCCGCCCGCCCCTCAGGTGTGGTCGTGCCGGACGGTTCGCCGGAGGCCTGTTCCGGCAGTTCGACGTCGCACACCTTCGGCCCGTGTTCGCCGGTGCCGCGGTGGCGCCGCCGGGCGAGCGGCGCGGCGAGCAGGCTGAACACCGCGAAGACCGCGATGGCGAGCAGCACGATGGCCGGGCCGGAGGGCACGTCCAGGTGGTAGGAGCCGGTGACGCCGGCCAGCGAGACGACCACGCCGAGCGCGATCGAGGCGGCCTGGGTGGCGGCGAAGGACCGGGTGAGCTGCTGGGCGGCGACCACCGGGACCACCATCAGCGCGCTGACCAGCAGCAGCCCGACGACGCGCATGGCGACCGTGACGGTGACCGCGGCCATCACCGCGAGCAGCAGGTTGAGGGTGCGCACCGGCACACCGGTGACCCGGGCGAAGTCCTCGTCCTGGCAGATCGCGAAGAGCTGGCGGCGCAGGCCCACGGTGACCGCGACGACCACCGCGCCGAGCACCGCGATGGTGGCCAGGTCGGCGGGGGCGACGGTGAGGATCGAGCCCCACAGGTAGCTCTCCAGCGAGCCGGCCCCGGCCTGGGCGGACATCGAGACCAGCAGCTTGCCGCAGGCCATGCCGCCGTAGAAGAGCATCGCGAGGGCGATGTCGCCGCGCTGGTTGCCGCGCGAGCGGACCAGCTCCATGGTGACGGCGCCGAGCACGCAGACCAGCACGGCCATCCAGACCGGGCTGGTCTGGAAGATGAAGCCGAGGCCGACGCCGGTCATCGCGACGTGGCCCATGCCGTCGCCCATCAGCGCCTGGCGGCGCTGCACCAGGTAGATGCCGACGGCCGGGGCGGTGATCCCGACCAGGACGGCGGCGAGCAGGGCCCGCTGCATGAAGTCGTAGGAGAGCATCTCGGTCATGCCAGCAGCCTCGGCGGGGTCAGGTCGGCGTGCGGGTGGACGTGGTCGTGGCCGGGCAGCGCGTGCAGCCCGGTGTTGGGCACGGGCGGGCCGTCGTGGGCGACGCAGCCGTCCCGCAGCACCACGGCGCGGTCGATCAGCGGCTCCAGCGGCCCGAGTTCGTGCAGCACGAGGAGGACGGAGGCGCCGCGGCCGACCTCGGCGCGCAGGGTGTCCGCGAGCACCTGCTGGCTGGCGGCGTCCACGCCGGCCATCGGCTCGTCCATGATCAGCAGGTCGGGGGTGCCGACCAGGGCGCGGGCGATCAGCACCCGCTGCTGCTGGCCGCCGGACAGGTCGGCCACGCCGTCCCCGGCGCGCTCCAGCATGCCGACGGCGGCCAGCGCGCGGTCCACCGCCTCGCGGTCCCGGCGGCGGAAGGGCAGCAGCCGGTGCTGCGGCAGCCGTCCGGTGGAGACCACCTCGC
Organism: Kitasatospora sp. NPDC056273; assembly: GCF_042268845.1. Classification (NCBI taxonomy): domain Bacteria; kingdom Bacillati; phylum Actinomycetota; class Actinomycetes; order Kitasatosporales; family Streptomycetaceae; genus Kitasatospora; species Kitasatospora sp. NPDC056273. The sequence continues at coordinate 32,983 of NZ_JBHJSJ010000037.1, forward strand.
GGACGGTGGCGGGGACGCCGGAGGCGGCGGTGGTGCGCTGCGGGACGTACCCGATCCGGTGCCAGGCGCGGAAGGAGCCGTACGGGGTGCCGAACAGCTCCAGGGTGCCCCGCTCCAGCGGGACGGAGCCGATCACGGCCTTGACGGTGGTCGACTTGCCGGAGCCGTTGGCGCCCAGCAGGGCGACGACCTCGCCGGGGCGGACGGTGAGGTCGACGCCGCGCAGCACCGGCCGGCCGCCGCGCGAGGCGACGGCGTCACGGAGGCGGACGGCCGGGGGTATCGGGTCGGTCATGGTGCTCGGTCCCGTCAGTTCGCGGGGGCGGGGGCAGGGGTGGTGGCGGCCGGGGCGGTTCCGGCCGGGGCGCCGAGGGCGGCCTGGAGGTTGGCCAGGTTCTGCTTCATGACGGTCAGGTAGTCGTCCTTGGCGGGGTCCTTGACGCCCTCCAGCGGGTCCAGGACGGCGGTCTTGAGGCCGAGGTCCTTGGCGACGGTGTCGGCGAGCTTGGGGCTGACCAGGGTCTCGAAGAAGACGGTGGTGACGCCGTTGTCCCTGGCGGCCTTCTGCACCGCGGCGAGGCGGGCCGGGGTGGGCTCGGACTCCGGGTCGACGCCGTTGATGGCGACCTGGGTGAGGCCGTAGTGGTCGGCGAGGTAGCCGAAGGCGGCGTGGCTGGTGACGAAGGTCCGGGTCCCGGCGTCCTTCAGCCCGTCCCGGAACTGCTGGTCGAGCGCGGTGAGCTTGCCGACCAGCTCGTCGGTGTTCTTCCGGTAGTCCTCGGCGTGCGCCGGGTCGGCCTTGGCGAACTCGTCGCCGACGCTCTTGGCGATCGCCGCGTAGCGGGTCGGGTCGAGCCAGATGTGCGGGTCGCCGGCCGTGTCCTCGTGCTTGTGGCCGTCGGCCCCGTGGGCCCCGTCGGCCGCGCCCCCGGCCTCGGTGCCCTCGTCGAGGTGGTGGTCGACCAGCGGGCTGGCGGCGGTGGCGTCGATCTTGTGCTTGCTGGACGACTGCGCGACGGCCTGGTCGACGGTGGGCTGGAGGCCCTTGAGGTAGATGATCGCGTCGGCCTTCTGGACCGTGCCGACCTGCTTGGCGGTGAGCTCCAGGTCGTGCGGCTCGACGCCGGCGGCGGTCAGGTCGGTGACCGCGACGTGCTCCTTGCCGATCTGCTGGGCCAGGAACTCCATCGGGTAGAAGGACGCGACGACCTTCAGCCGGCCGCCGCCGCTGTCGGCGCTGCTGCTGCCTCCGCAGGCGGTGAGGGCGAGGGAGGCGGCGAGCGCGGTGGTGCCGAGGGCTATGGAGCGGCGGGTGCGGCGGGAGAGTCCGAGTCGAGGCAGTCCGATCATCATGACAATCATTCTCATCTCACATGGAAATGATTGTCAAATCACTCGGACGGGTGAACGAGAGGTGACGGAGGGTGGGAGCGGCCGGACGATACCGATTTGAATCACGTACCCGTATGGCCGGTAACCTGAGGTATTCGGGTACGCGCAACCAGCCGTGCCCTGACCGTGCCGTACGTACTGAAGAGAGCACTGTGGCCGCCGACAAGATCGACACGATCGTCAGCCTGAGCAAGCGCCGTGGCTTCGTCTACCCCTGCAGCGAGATCTACGGCGGCACGCGTGCCGCCTGGGACTACGGGCCGCTGGGCGTCGAGCTCAAGGAGAACATCAAGCGCCAGTGGTGGCGCGCGATGGTGCAGGCCCGCGAGGACGTCGTCGGACTCGACTCGTCGGTGATCCTCGCCCGCGAGGTCTGGGAGGCCTCCGGCCACGTCGCCACCTTCAACGACCCGCTGACCGAGTGCCTCTCCTGCCACAAGCGCCACCGGGCCGACCACCTGGAGGAGAAGTACGAGGCCAAGCACGGCTTCCCGCCGCCGAACGGCCTCAAGGACGTCAACTGCCCCGACTGCGGCACCAAGGGCCAGTTCACCGAGCCCAAGGACTTCTCGGGCATGCTGAAGACCCACCTCGGCGTCACCGAGGAGGCGAGCGGCCTGGCGTTCCTGCGCCCCGAGACCGCCCAGGGCATCTTCACCAACTTCAAGGCCGTCCAGACCACTTCGCGCAAGAAGCCGCCGTTCGGCATCGCCCAGACCGGCAAGAGCTTCCGCAACGAGATCACCCCCGGCAACTTCATCTTCCGGACCCGCGAGTTCGAGCAGATGGAGATGGAGTTCTTCGTCAAGCCGGGCGAGGACGAGCAGTGGCACGAGTACTGGCTCCAGCAGCGCTGGGACTGGTACGTCGGCCTCGGCCTGCGCACCGAGAACATGCGCTTCTTCGAGCACCCGAAGGAGAAGCTCTCCCACTACGCCAAGCGCACGGTGGACATCGAGTACCGCTTCAACTTCGGCGGTAGCGAGTTCTCCGAGCTGGAGGGCGTCGCCAACCGCACCGACTACGACCTCCGGGTGCACAGCGAGGCCTCCGGCCAGGACCTGAAGTACTTCGACCAGGAGTCCGGCGAGCGGTACTTCCCGTACGTCATCGAGCCGGCGGCGGGCCTCAACCGCGCCATGCTGGCCTTCCTGATCGACGCCTACTTCGAGGACGAGGCGCCGAACGCCAAGGGCGTTATGGAGAAGCGCGTCGGCATGCGGCTCGACCCGCGCCTGGCCCCGGTCAAGGTCGCCGTCCTGCCGCTGTCGCGCAACGCCGACCTGTCCCCGAAGGCCCGCGGCCTCGCCGCCGACCTGCGCACCGCGTGGAACGTCGAGTTCGACGACGCCGGCGCCATCGGCAAGCGCTACCGCCGCCAGGACGAGATCGGCACGCCGTTCTGCGTCACGGTCGACTTCGACACCCTCGAGGACAACGCGGTGACCGTCCGCGACCGCGACACCATGTCGCAGGAGCGCGTGTCGCTGGACCAGGTCAAGGCGTACCTGGGCGCGCGGCTGATCGGCTGCTAGCAACGGGTGGCCGAGCTTCGCTCGGGGAGCCCTCGTCCGCCCTGATGGGGCGGGCGGGGGCTCCTTGCTGTTCGGGGGCTTCGCGGGCCCTTGGCGCGCCTCCTGCGCTTGCCCGCGGTCCTGCCCTCGGCCCTGTCCTCGGGCCGCCTGCCGGTGCTGCCGCTACCGGCGTCCCCAGCGGGAGCGCGGGGCCGCGGGCGGGCGGGTCGGCAGGCCGGCGGTGCGCAGGGCGGCGAGGGTGGTGCGGTGGCGGGCCTCGTCGGCGAGCAGCGCGGCCAGCAGCTGCGCGTACAGCTCGGAGTTGCCCGCGCCGTCCAGGGCGGTGGCCAGCCCGACCACCTCGGCGGGCGGGCGCAGGACGGCCAGTTCGCCCAGCAGGAGGGTGGCGAGTGCGGGCGGCAGTCCGGTCGCGAGGGCGGCGAGGTCGGCGGTGGAGCGGCCGGCGGCCTGGCGCAGCAGCGTCCGGACGTCGTCGGCGCGGCCGTGCTGCTGGAGGCAGGCGGCCAGGGAGGTCAGCTCGGGCATCGGCGCCGACCCCCACTCCCAGAGCAGTGTCGCGCTGTCGGCGGCCAGTCCGGCCTGGTCCAGTGCGGAGAGAAGGCCGGGCACGGAGGCGGCCGGGTAGCCCCAGAAGGCGTGGAACACCTCGGCCGCCTCCTCGGCCAGGCCCAGTTCGCGCAGCTCGGCGAGCACGGCGACGGAGTGGTCGGGCGCGGTCCGGGCGATGCTGCGGGCGAGGTGGAGCGAGCCGCCGGTCGGGCCGTACCGGGCCAGCATGCCGACCAGCAGCGCGGCGTCGGCGGAGGTGAGGCGGGCGGCGGCCGTGTCGATCACCTCGGTGGCCTCGGCGAGGGAGCCGGCCCGGTGGAGGGCGGTGATCCGCTCGGTGAGGGCGCCGAGGTCGGGGCGGACGGGCGGCGGCGGGGCCTGGTGCCGGGGTGGCTGGTGGTGCTGTCGCGGCGGTTGCGGGGCCGGCTGTTGTTGCTGTTGCTGCTGGGGGTGCTGGTGGTGCTGCTGTGGCGGTGGCGGCTGGTGCTGGTGGCGGATCCGGCTCTCCAACGCCTCCAGCTGGTCGCTGAGTTGGAGGCAGCGGGCGCCCAGGCCCTCGCGCAGGGTCCGGGCCTGGGCGAGCTGGCGCAGCAGCTCCCCGTCCGGCCGCTGACGGCCCGGGGTCGCCCGGATCGCCTCGTTCAGGCGCCGTTCGCGTTGGCTCGCGTAGCGGCTCGCGCGGAGTAATTCGTCCAGCTCCGCGCGGAGTTCGGCGGCCTGCAGCTCGCCCTCCGGCTGCCCGCCCGCGGGTTGTTCCGTCGGCCGCATGCGCATGATCGCCCCAACCTGTCCATCCGGACCCTGACTGCGTGACATCTTGGCGACAGTATGTGGCTGGGGAGTTACGAGCGCACGACCAGTCGTGCCCGAGTGGTGTCAAGGAGCGCGCAGAGGGCGGTCGTTGCGAGAAGTGCGCCGGTCGCGCTCCGCAGGAGGGTCGCCTCGTAGTACGGGCCGGGCGCGAGGGCCGCGACGGCGTATCCGACCACCGCGCCCGCCAGGGCGGGCAGCAGGAGCCGTGGTGCGTCCCGGCGGGCCGCCGCGCCGATCACCAGGAGCCCTGCCAGGGCGGCGAGTTCGGGAGTGCCGAAGGACTCCGCGTAGCGGATCGACAGGGCGGGGACGAGGAACAGCGCGAGCGCCCGACCGATCGTCCCCGCGAGGGTGGCGGTGTACGGGCCGGGTTGCGGGCGCGGGTGCGGGCCTCGGGGCGGGACGGTGCGGGTGGCGACGAGCACCGCCAACGCGGCCGCGGCGGAGGGGAGATGGTCGCCGAGCCGGGCGAGGTTGTAGAGCAGCGCGGTGTCGTACAGCACCAGCATCAGCTGGCCGTACGCCCACAGGTCGAGGGCGAAGCGGAACAGGCCGGGGGCGGGTCCGGGCTCGGGTACGGGCTTGGCCTCGGCCTCGGCTCCGGGTTCGGCTCCGGTTTCGCGTCGGGCCAGCCAGGCGATCGGGGGAGGGGTGAGGCAGGCCGCGAGCGTACGCAGGACGAGGTCGTCCACGGTGTACGGGTTCCGCAGGTCCCACTCCACCGCGCAGAACGCCACCGTGTACGAGGCGGCGGCCAGTGGGACCAGCGGCGAGCGGGCCAGCCGGACGTACAGCGCGCGGTCCAGCCGGCGGACGACGGCGACGAACGCCAGCAGTACCAGCGGCAGTTCGAGGAACGCCTGGACCCGCAGGACGGACGGGGCGAGGAGCTCCGGGGCGGGGAAGCGGGCGGCGAGGGCGTCGAGGCGGGGCACGTCGAACCAGCCGGGCTGGAGGTAGCGGGTGATGAAGGAGACGTCGCCGTGGTGGACGCGGTTCACGTAGACCGCGACGAGCACCTGGTTGAGGTAGATCAGCGCGACGACGGCCGCCAGCACCGGCTCCGGCCCGTACGAGCGCCCGCGCCGCGCGGGCCCGGCCTCCCGCCGCAGCACCCTCGGCGCCAGGAACAGGGCGGCGGCGGCCGAGGCCACGACCGTCCCGTCCAGCAGCGGAGCGATCCCGCTCATGCGGTCAGTCGCGCCCGCGCCTCCATCAGGGCGAAGCCGAGCAGGTTCAACCCGCGCCACTCGGCGGGCTGTTGGGCCCGGATGTCGTCGGCGGCGAGCCCGATGCCCCAGATCCGGTCCACCGGGCTGGCCTCGACCAGCACCCGGTCACCCGTGCCCAGCAGGTAGGTGCGCAGCGCCTCGTCCTGCCCGAACTTCGCGACGTTGCCCGCCACCACCAGCTCGAACCGGCCGTCCACCCAGGCCTTCTCGTCGAAGTCCTTGACCAGCCGCCCCAGCTTCTTCGCCTCGGCGGGCGTGCGGGCCGCCAGCACCTGCCGCACGATGTCCTCGTCACCGAACATCCGGGCCTTGCCGGCCATCATCCAGTGCTCGGCGGAGGCGTACGCGACCCCGTCGACGGTGAACTCGCCGGGCCACCACTGGCTCAGGCACTCCTGCCGGGTCCCGCCGCCCTTGCGCTCGGTGTGCCCCCAGAACATCACCCACTTCGGCCGCACCCCGTCGGCCATCGCCACGGCCAACTCCTCGCGGCTGCGGACGGTGGACAGGTCCCCCACGTGCATCTCGCTCATATCGTCAGTCTGACATGAAGGGGTGGGTGCCGCGAACCGTTTCGCGGTGAATCACCCTCGGGGTGGTGACCCGGCGAGACTTCCCCGGTCAGGCCTTGGCGGTCATCTCCAGGAAGCGCAGGCCGACCTCCGTCACCTCGTCCGCCGTCCATCCCAGGGCCGGTTCGCCGAGGCTGACTTCGGCCATGGCGAGGCCGGGGGCGGCGTCCTCCCAGTGGGAGACGAACCAGATGCCCTCTTCCTCGGCCAGTGCCAGGTGGGCGGCGTTGAGGGCCTCGGCCGGGTGGGGGAGCCAGAGTTGGTACTCGTGGGTGGGCGGCACCTCGGGGTACAGGCGGGCGCCGGGGAGGGCGGCCAGGGCCGGGGTGAGGGCGGTGGCGGCGTGGTGGATGTGGGCGGGGATGCGGGGGAGGGCGGTGTCCAGGCCGTGGAGGGCGGCGAGGGCGGCCGGCCACTGCTGGGAGAGCTGGCCGCCGTAGCGGTGGCGCCAGGTGCGGGCGTAGGCGGTGAGGGCCTTGTCGCCGGCGAGGGCGGCGCCGCTGATGCCGCCGAGGTCCTTGTAGTAGGACACGTAGACGCTGTCGGCGAGGGCGGCGATCTCGTCGAGCCCCTTGTCGAAGTGGACCGTGGTGTTCCAGAGCCGGGCGCCGTCGAAGTGCACCCGGGCGCCGGTCTCGCGGGCCGCGGCGACGAGGGCGGTCAGCTCGTCCCAGGTGGGGAGGAGGTAGCCGGGGTCGCGCAGCGGGAGTTCGACGACGAGGGTGCCGAAGGGCTCGCCGACCGCGTGGAGTTCCCCGGGGGTCGGCTGGCGCTGTTCGGTGGTGGGCCAGAGGCCGCGCAGGCCGGTGAGCTGGGTGTAGGCGTGCCGCTCGTGCCGCTCGATGTGGCTGAGCGGGTGCAGCGCCACGGCCGGGTTGCCGGTGCGTTCGGCGTGGTGGCGGAGGGCGACCTGCTGGGCCATCGTCCCGGTGGGGAAGAAGACCGCGTCCTCTTTTCCGAGCAGTGCGGCGGTCCGTTCCTCCAGCTGCCGCACCGGCCCGTCGCTGCCGTAGAAGTCGGGCAGGACGTCCAGACCGTCCAGGGCCGCGAGTTGGGCGAGGCGTTCGCGGATGCTGAGGACGCGGTCGGTGGAGAGGAAGCGCTCGCAGGTCATGCGGGCCGCGCGGCGCCGGCGGAACTCACTCTGGTCGTCGGTCATCCGGCGATTGTCAGCCCGGTGGCACGGTCAGACCAACCGCTTTTCCCACCGCAGGGCGGGGTGTCCGGGTACCCACGCCGTCTGGGTGTCCGCCGTGACGCGGAGCCGGATGGCGGTGAGGTCGGGGCGCCCGGCCTCCTGCCAGGCGGCGAGGAGCCGCTCGATCTCGTCCCAGAGGGCGAGCCGGCCGCCCTGGTGGACCGTCCAGCCGTAGGTGTCGTCCTGGATCTGGGCGGAGGCGCCGGGGACGGAGAGGCAGTAGACCGACTCCAGGTCCTCGCCCGTGGTGACCCAGAACCACGCCTCGGGGAAGGCGAGTTGGACGAGAAAGGCGGGCGTCGGGTCGTTGAGGAGGGTGGGGGAGGTGTCGGTCGGACGCCCGGTGCCGTCGGCGCCGGACCAGCCGGGCAGGAACGGCGGGCGGGGCGGGCGCGGGACGGCGGCCCGGCCGGTGACCCGGCCCTCGGCGGTGCCGTCGGGGAGCACGGTGAGCTCGACCCGGCCGGCGCCCTCCTGCCAGGCGCCGAGGACGGCCGAGACGGTGCCGCCGGGCTTGGTCTGCCGCACCCAGCTGTAGGGGATCAGGCGGACCGGGTCGGTGGCGCGGACCCCGTCGTACGGCGGGTGGGCGGCGGCGGTCGGGGAGCCGACCTCCAGGATGTTCCGCGGGCCGTCGGGGTTCATCGTCCTCCTCGGGGTGGGGCCGGAGCGGGTCGGGGCCGCGAGGCCGTCCGCCCACGCCGGGAACGACGCGGCGGACGGCCTCCGGCTCCGGTCAGGACTAGGCGGGCAGCAGCGCGGCGATGTCCTCCAGGAGCCGGGCCGCCGGCGCCGGGTCGACCAGCCACTTCAGGTGGCTGCCGGGGAGCGTGTGGACGTCGAAGGGGTTCTCCGGGGTCAGCGCGTCGCCCTCGCGGATCATGCGGTCCTGCATGGCGAGCGGGATGCCGGCGTCCTCGGCCAGCCGGACGTACGACTTGGGGATCCGTCCCCAGGTGTCGGGCCGGGCCCGGTCGTCGGGGGTGCCGGTGTCGAGGTTCTCGTCGGGCTGGAAGGTGTTGAGGAAGAGCATGAACTCGTCGTCCGTGCCGTCGGCGAGGAAGGACGCCTTGAAGGAGGCGAGGACGCCGGGGTCGGCGGTGCGGAAGTTGATGCGCAGCAGGCCGAGTTCGGCCGGGTTCCCGACCAGCGCCGCCATCAGCCCCGCGGCGTCGGCCGTGGCCATCTCGGGCTCGGCGTAGTAGGCGTTGACGTCGAGGTCGACGGGGCACCAGGCGGAGACGTAGACGATGCGGTCGATCAGGTCGGGCCGCTGGTTGGCCGCGGCGGTGGCCGTCAGGCCGCCGCGGCTGTGGGAGACGAGGACGACGGGCCCGTTCCGCTTGGCCCGCTCCAGTATCCCGATGAGGTGCGCGACGTTGTCGGCGAGTGTGACGCCCTTGATGGCGCCGGGCGCGGTGGCGAGCCCTTCGAGGTCCTGCGGCGCCTGGTAGGCCCGGGGGTACGTCGCGGCGAAGCCGTGCCCCGGGAGGTCGACGGCGACGGAGCGGTGCCCGAGGAGGCCGAGTTCGGCCTGGAGCGGCGCGAAGGAGAAGGAGTTCGCGAAAGCCCCGTGGACCAGGACGAAGGTGGGTTGCATCTGTCTACTGCTCACTTTCCGGTCCCCTGCGGCGCACTGGCCGGCCGCGGGGACTGCTTCGTGCGTGGCAGGCGCCGGCGGTCACCTGCGGACGCGCGAGGGCGGCGTGCGAACGGCTGCCCACGGTCCGGTGATTCACCCTACTCAGTGAATGATCATCAGCCCACCCTCCGGCGGCACGGCTTCGGTGCTCCACCGCCCACCGCTCACCCCGGGGTTACTCGGGGTGCGGGTCCGTGCCGTCCTCGGCGGGCCAGCGACCCTCCGCGTACAGCCGGACGAGCGCGGCGTGGGAGAGCGGGCTGCTGGGGTCGGCGACGTCGCCGTTGGTGGTGTAGTCCAGGAGCACGACCTCGTCCTTCTCCCGGAGCCGCTCGACCAGGTCGGCGGCGCGGTGTTCGAGGACCCATCGGTAGGCCGGCAGGTAGATCCGGCGGCGGGCCGTCTCGTACGACAGGAGCCGGTCGCCGTGCAGGCCGGTCCGGTGGCCCTGGACGGGGCCGAAGCGGCGCACCGTCCGCTTGAGGCCCTTCATCGAGGTGACGTGCAGCTTGGCGGGGTCGACATCGGCGTCCCGGAAGACCTTGAGGGCCTGCCAGATCCCCTCCACGGACTGGCTGGTCGCGCCGTCGCCGTAAGGGACCGGGATGCCGCCGTGCGGGTAGAACGGGCTCAGCCGCACCCACGGGTCCGGCGCCCTGGAGGTGACGTCGATGATCTCCGCGCCGGGGAACGCGGCGGTCAGTGCGGCCGCCGTACGGCGACGGCCGGCGATGTGGATCGGCATGTGCGGGCTCTCCTGCTCGACGGCGCGGGCCACCGAGTGTCCCCGGTGCCACTGACATTCCTCGCCGGAGTGCGGGCGGCCGGGAGCGGATTCGGCGCGGGGGCCGGTGGTCAGGTGCGCCGGTAGTAGGCCGCGACCGGGGCCCGGGCCTCCTCGGGCAGGGCGGGGCCGTCCGTCGGCACCGCCGGCCAGGCGCCCGAGTCGGGGTTGAGCTCGACGAGTTGCTCGGTGGCGAGCGCGTACACGACCCGGCCGATGCCGGAGCGGAGGATGCCCCCTTCGCACATGCCGCAGGGCTGGCAGCTGGTGTACATCGTGGTGCGCGCGGCGGCGCCCGGGGTGAGTTCGCGGGCGGCCCAGCGGGCGAGCTTCAGTTCGGGGTGGGCCGTGATGTCGTCGTCGCGCCGGACGGTGTTGTGGGCCTCGGCGAGGACCTCGTCGTCCGGGCCGGCCAGCAGCGAGCCGTACGGGGCGTCGCCGAGGGCGACCGCGTTGGCGGCGAGGGCGATGGCGCGGCGCAGCAGGGCCTCGTCGGCTTCGGTGATCACGCGGTCCTCCAGTGGGTGGCGACGGTGGTGAGGGTCCGCCAGGCCTGCCGCGGACGACGGGTGTCCTCCGGATCGCCGTGGTAGGGGTCGAACACGACGGTCTCGGCCCCGAGGTCGCGCAACTGGCGCAGGTCGTCGAGGACCTGGTCGAGGGTGCCGACGCCGGCGGGCCGTTCGGGGTCGTCGACCGGTGCGGTGGTCAGCCGCAGGGCGATGCGGGGGGCGAACCCCGGCAGCCGGTGCTCGGCCAGGACCGACCGCATCCGGGCGACGGGGAGCCGTAGCGGGTGCCAGGCGTCGCCGAACCGGACCGCCCGGCGCAGCGCCGCCTCGCTGTGGCCGCCGACCCACACCGGTACCGGCCGGTGGCCCGAATCGCCCGCCCAGGTGTCGCGCAGCGTGGCCAGGTACTCGTCGGTCAGTCTGCCGCGGGCGCCGAACGGCACGCCGAGGGCCTCGAACTCCCGGCGCGCCCAGCCGATCCCCACGCCCAGGACGAACCGGCCGCCGCTGAGCCGGTCGAGGGTGCTCGCCGTCCGCGCCACCAGCAGCGGGTGCCGGTAGGGCAGGACGAGGACGGTCGTGCCCAGCCGTAGGCCGGGGGCGATCCCGGCGAGCCAGGACAGCGTGGTGAACGGCTCGTAGAACGGCTCCGGGTACCGCTCGGCCACGTCCGGGGTCACCGCGACGTGGTCCGACACCATGAGGAGGTCGAAGCCGAGGCCCTCCGCGGTCCGGGCCCACTCGCGCAGCACGCCGGGGTCGGTCCCGGGGCCGAAGTTCGGTACGTTGACGCCAAGTTGCATGGATCGAGGCTATCCCCGTGATCATGGCGGACGGAACGGCATCCTCCCTCTGTCACCTGCGGATCGCCGGGGATTTCCCGGTAGATTCGCGCCATGGCCGTGAATCTTGACGACACCGACTGGGCGATCATCGAACAGCTGCAACAGGAGGCCCGCATCTCGCTCAGCGAGCTGGGGCGGCGGGTGTCCCTCAGCCCGTCGGCGACCACGGAACGGGTGCGGAACCTGGAGTCGCTGGGCGTCATCACCGGCTACCACGCGACGGTGGACCTGGCGAAGGTCGGCTACCCGGTGCTCGCCGTCGTCCGGCTGAAGTACCCGGGCAACCGGCACGAGCCGCTGCGGCGACTGCTCGCCGAGCGGCGGGAGGTCCTGGAGTGCCTGCGGACCACCGGCGACGACTGCTACACCCTCAAGGTGGCGGCGACCTCCATGGAGCACCTGGAGACCCTGGTGGACGAGCTGGCCGGCTTCGGCAGCACCACGACGAGCGTCGTCTACAGCCGGACGCTGCCGCTGCGCGGGCCCGCTCGGCCCTGATGCCGGAGGGGCGTCGGACTCGGCCCTGATGTCGGAGGAGAGCCGGAGGGGCGTCGGAGGGGCGTCGGAGGGGAGTCGGGAGGGAAAGGTGCTCCCTCGATCGGGGGAGGTCGGCCGGCCGTCGCGCGGACAGACTGGCGATCGTGACCGGGGGTTTCCTACCCCCCACGATTCCACAGGAGTTGACCCGTGCGTCGTTCGCGCATCCGCCACATGGCACTCGCCCTCACGCTCTCGACCGTCGGGGCCGTCGCGGCCGTCGGGGCGTCGGCACCGTCCGCCATGGCGGCACCGGCGGCCGCGCCGGCCGCGGCTTCTTCGGACGCCGTGCAGCAGGGACTGAACGCGCTGGTGCGGACGGACGGGATACCCGCCGCGCTCGCGACCGTCCGGGACGGGCGCGGCCGGACCCGCGACTACACCGCGGGGGTGGGGGACCTGGCCACCGGCGCCAAGGTCCCCGTCGACGGGCAGGTGCGGATCGGCAGCAACACCAAGACCTTCACCGCCGTCGTCGTGCTCCAGCTGGTCGGGGAGGGGAAGGTCGACCTCGACGCCTCCGTCGACACGTACCTCCCCGGCCTGGTCCGCGGCGAGGGCATCGACGGGCACGGCATCACCGTCCGGCAGCTGCTCCAGCACACCAGCGGACTGCCCGACTACGAGGGGCTGCTGGAGGAAACCGCCCTGCGGACCCGGTACTTCGAGCCCCGGGAGCTGCTGGACATGGCCTTCGGGCAGAAGCCCGCCTTCGCGCCCGGGGAGAAGTTCGGCTACAGCAGCACCAACTACGTGCTGGCCGGCCTGATCGTCCAGCGGGTGACCGGACGGCCGATCGCCGAGGAGATCGACCGGCGGATCATCCGGCGCATCGGGCTGCGGCACACCTACTTCCCGGCCGTGGGCGACCGGACGATCCGGGAGGCCCACCCCAAGGGCTACCGAAGGGATTCCGCCGACGCGCCGCTGACCGACTTCACGGAGCTGGACCCGTCGGCGGCCTGGGCGGCCGGGCAGATGATCTCCACCAACTCGGACCTCAACCGCTTCTTCACCGAACTGCTGGTCCCGGACCGCCTGCTGCCCGCGGCCCAACTCGCCCAGATGCGCACCACTGTCCCGGTCGGCGACGGCATGGCCGCCGGACTGGGCATCTTCAGCCGGACACTCACCTGCGGCGGGGTCTACTGGGGGCACGGCGGCGACATCCCGGGCTACGAGACCCGGGGCGGCGCCACCGACGACGGCCGTGCCGTGAACATCGCGATGACCACCATCCCGGCCGACTACGCCGTCACCCGGCACCTCGAAGGCGTCGTCGACGCCGCCCTGTGCCGCTGAGCTGGTAGCCGTCCTGTGTCGCTGAGGTGATAGCCGCCCTGTGTCGCTGAGCTGGTGGCCGGGCCGTGAGCGGTCAGGAGCGGTGGTGGTTCCCCTCGTCGCCGATCACACCGTTCCCGTGGTGGACGGACACGCTGGAGTACGTCGCCCGCATGCGCGTGGCGTGAGCCGTCCGGTGCTGTTCGATCAGCATTCCCTCGGCGTTGTCGGACTGGTGCCGCCGCGCGCGTTCCCGGAGTACCAGGAAGGCCGTGGCACCGACGATGGCGCCGACGAGCGCGACCAGGAACACCGTGACGAAGACCATGCCGTCACCTTCCCCCCGTTCGAATGCGTCCAACCTTTATCTCACGGGCGTAGGGCGGTCGCACCCGAGTCGTCGGAACAGCCGGAACAGCCGGAACAGTCGGGCGGTCGGGACGGCAGACCGTCGCGACGGCCGACTGTTCCGGCGACCGTACGGGGCGTCAGGGGTGGGCCTGTTCGGCGTTCGCGCGCTCCGTGACCAGCGCCAGGACGCGGCCCGCGACGGCGAGGTCCTCGGCCGGGATGCCGGCGTACAAGCGGGCGGTGATCCCGGCGGCCTCGGTGGTGGTGCGCTCGTACAGTTCGCGGCCGGCCGCCGTGAGGTGCAGCCGGGACGCCTCCGCCGGGTCCTGCGACAGCAGCCCGGCGGAGGTCAGTTCCCCGATCACGCCATGGACGACCGACTCCTCGGCCTTCAGCGACCCGGTGACGTCGCGGACGAGCGCGTCCCGGGCGATGGAGCCGCCCGCGACCGTGACGACCCGGAGCGTCACGCTCTGGTGGAAGGTGGCTCCGTGGCGGTCCAGCACGCCCTCCAGGAGGGCGCGCGCCGCGTAGTGGGCCAGGGCGATGACCCGGCCGTTGACGGCGGTGGGGGCTGTGGGGGCCGTGGGGGCCGTGGGGGCCGTGGCCGGTGCGGCGTTGGCCGTGGTGGCGGTGTTGGTGGCGGTGTCGGGCGCGGCGGCGGTGGTCATGACGGCTCCTCGGCGTTCTCGACGGTCTCGGCGTGCGGCGGATCCAGAGGTGCGTCGAGCAGGGCGGCCAGTTCGCGGGTGAACTCCCGGGCGCGGGGGCTGTCCTGGCCGCCGAGTGGCGCCAGCAGCTGGTCCAGGAGGCCCTGGACCACCGTGATCGCGCGGCGGGTGACGTCGCTGCCCTGCTCGGTGAGCGACAGCTGCATGGCGCGCGGGTCGTCCGGGTCCCGGGTGCGGGCCACCAGCCCGGCGGCCTCCAGGGCGCGGGCGAGCTTGGAGACGTAGAGCGCTTCGAGGCCCGTGTGGTCGGCGAGGCGGCGCTGGCTGGGGCGCAGCCCGGAGCGCGACATGCCGTACAGGGAGGCCAGCACCGCGTACTGGGCGTGCGTCAGACCCAGCGGTGCGACCGCCCGGTCGACCGCCACCCGCCACTTCATCGACAGGCGCCAGACCAGGAATCCTGCGGTGGCGCCCTCAGCTGTTGAACTCACGGCAAATACAGTACATAGCTACTATGTCCATGGCTACTATTTTTCGGGGCCGGGGCCGGGGCCGGGGCCGGGGAATGGGGCTCGGGGTGCCGGGTGGAGCGCCTCGGGCATGACTTTCGACAGATCCGGTGCGGCGGCGGCCCTCGTAGGGTCGTGGGCATGCGGATGAGTGGGGCGGCGCTGCCCGTGGTGGCGTCGGTGTGTATCGGGCTCGGTGTCACGAGCCTCTGGTGGGCGCTGCCGGCGATCGGATTCTCCTTCCTGGCCGGGCTGCGGATGCAACGGGTGCGACCGGCGGCGGTGGTGTTCGCAGTGCTGGTCGCGGCCGGGGTACTGGTGGTCGGGGCGGTGCCCTCCTGGATCGTCCTGGGGCTGCGGTTCGTCGCGCTCGCCGTGAGCACCGGGATGGGCCCCTGGCTGCTGGGCCGGTTCTGGCGGCAGTCGCAGGAACTCGTGCGCGCCGGGTGGGAGCGGGCCGAGCGGCTGGAGCGCGAGCAGCAACTCGTCGCCGAGCAGGCCCGACTGCGCGAACGGGCCCGGATCGCCCAGGACATGCACGACGCCCTCGGCCACGACCTCAGCCTGATCGCCCTGCGCGCGGGGGCCCTCAAGCTCGCCCCCGACCTGGCCCCGCCCCACCGGGAGGCCGTCCAGGAGATCCGGGCGGGCGCGGCCGCCGCCGTCGACCGGCTCGGCGAGGTGATCGGCATCCTGCGCGACGGGGACGAGAGCGGCGCCGCCGCCCGCGCGGCCCACGGACCGGCCGACTCGGACATCCCGCATCTGGTCGCCGAGGCGGCCGCCGCCGGCCTGGACGTCCGCTCGGAGATCACCGGTGAGCCGGACGGACTCCCGCGCGCCACCGAGCACGCCGCGTACCGGGTGGTGCAGGAGGCGCTGACCAACGTCGCCAAGCACGCACCACGAGCGGCCGTCACCGTGGAGGTGGCGTACTCGGCCGACGGCGCCCGCCTCCGGGTGGCCAACGGCCCCGCGCCTGTGCCCGCGGCCGTGCCCATGCCCGCACCTGCGCCCGTGCCCGCGTCCGCGCCCATGCCCGCACCTGCGCCCGCGCTCACCGTCGCCCGGGCGACGGGCTCGGCACCTGCGTCAACCCCGCGCGGCGCAACGCCCACCGGAACGTTCACCGGAGCGTTCGTCGGCACGTCCGCCGCACCCGCCGGAAGGTCCGCCTCGACGCCTGCCGTGCCGCCCACCGGTGGCCGCGGCCTGGTCGGGCTGGCCGAGCGGGTCCGGCTCGCGGGCGGCACCTTCGCCCACGGGGCCCGCCCGGACGGCGGGTTCGAGGTCGCGGCCACTCTGCCGCGCCGCGCCGTCGGGCCCGTCCCGATGCCGCCCGCCGCCCCGTCGTCGCCGGTGCGCGAGCTGCGACGGGCGCGGCGCAGGGTGGGCCGTACGCTGGCCGCCGTGGTGCTCGTCCCGCTGGGGACGGCCGTACTGCTGACCGTGGCGCTGCGAGTATGGACGCTCTACGTGGTCAGCCTGTCGGTGCTGGACCCGGAGGTCTACGCCGCCCTCCAGGTGGGGCAGGACCAGGCCTCCGTCGAGCGTCTGCTGCCGGGCCACCGGCTGCCGTACCGCCCGCCGAGCGGGCCGGCGACGCCCGCGCCGCCGCCGGGGGAAGGGGTCTCGTGCGCGTACTACGCCATCACCGCCCAGCTGTTCGTGGACCGGGCCGGCGATGCCTACCGGCTCTGCTTCCAGGACTCCCGGCTGGTCTCGCGGGACGTGCTCGTCTCCTGAAGCCCTGGCTTCCGGCCTTCCACCTCCCGCGCTCCCGCCGCAACTCCCTTTCCCCAGCACCTCCGTACCGAGCGACCGACAGGAGCCGCCGATGACCACCGCACCGATCCGGGTGCTGCTCGCCGACGACGAGCCCATGATCCGCGCGGGACTGCGCGCGGTGCTCGCCACCGACCCGGGCATCGAGATCGTCGCCGAGACCGGGGACGGCCGGGAGGCCGTCGAACTGGTCCGGCGCCACCGGCCGGACGTCGCCGTACTGGACATCCGGATGCCCGGGACGGACGGCATCACGGCCGCCGCCGAGATCCGCCGGAACGGCCTGGCCACCGGAGTACTCATGCTGACCACCTTCGGTGAGGACGACTACATCCTGCGCGCGCTCAGCGGCGGCGCGAACGGCTTCCTGATCAAGTCCGGCGAGCCCGAGGAACTGCTCGCCGGGGTGCACGCGGTGGCCGGAGGGGCGGCCTACCTGTCACCCAAAGTGGCCGCCCGGGTGGTCGCCCACCTGGCCGCCACCGGGGCCGGCGGCCCCGCCGACCGGCGTGCCGGCGCCCGGGAGCAGGTGGCCGCCCTGACCACCCGGGAACGGGATGTGCTGACGCTGATCGCCGCCGGGCTGTCCAACGGTCAGATCGCCCGTCGGCTGGGGGTGGTGGAAGGCACCGTGAAGGCCCATGTGAGCTCCATCCTGGCCCGGTTGGGCGTGGCCAATCGGGCGGCCGCCGCCGTCCTCGCGCACGAGGCCGGACTGACCCTCGGCGCGACCTGCGCGGGCGGTCCACGGGACTGAGGCCGCCGCGCCCGGGGCGGTGCCCGAGCCCGGGGCCGCGCCTGAGCCCGAGCCCGCGCCCGACGGTATCGGCGGTGCCGACAGCAGCCGCCCGAGGACCAGGACCCCGGCCAGCGCCGTCACGGCGGTGGTGGCCGCCGGCCGCAGGGCGAGGACCGCCGCCGCCGTGACCGTGCCGCCGAGTGCGGCACCGGCGATCACGTCGTGCGGGTAGTGCACCCCGGCCGCCACCCGCAGCGCTGCCGTGGCGCCGCCGACGGGTATGACCAGCACCGCCCAGCGCGGGCGCAGCAGCACCAGCCCCGTGGCCAGCGCGACCGCCAGGGTGGCGTGGTTGCTGGGGAAGGACCAGTCGCCCGGCGGCGGACACGCGGCGACCGCCGTGCCCGGCAGCCCGGTGAGCGCCCGGCAGGGCCGCTCCTCGTCGAGGACCACCTTCAGCACCTCGCTCGCCCCGTAGGCCAGCACCGTGCCCAGCCCGACCAGCGCCACCGCCGCGACCACCCCGGTGGCCCGCCGGGCCCGGGCCGTCCACCAGCAGAACGCCAGCAGGAGACCCAGCACCAGCAGCCCGACCTCGGTGGCCGGCTCCAGCAGCGAAGCCATCGCGTGCGGGGCCTCGCCGACGGCTTCCGCCACCCGCCGGTAGCCGCCGGCCGACCACCCGGCCGACACCCGCACCGGCCCCGCCCCGCCACCCCGCTCCGGCGCCAGCCACGCCACCACCCCGGCCCCCGCGCAGAGCAGGGCCACGGCGAGGACGGGCCTGGGCCTCACTCCGGGTTTGGCCCTGGGCCTGGCGATGGCCCTGGTGGCGCCGGTCTGCCTCGAATCCCTGTCCGTGTACGTCATGGTCCGGACGGTAGAGGCCGAGACCCCCTTGGCACCCGACCCGAAAGTCAAGCAATGCCCCTGACGATGGTCAGGGTTGACATCACGTCACAGAGACCGGCCACGTACCCTGCGCCCATGCCGGATCCCTCCCCGCTCGCCGTCCCCACCCGCTTCGACGGAGCCCCCGACCGCGTCGCGCTCGTCGTCCCGGGCGTCGGGTACACGCCCGCCAGGCCCCTCCTCCACTTCGCCCGCTCGGTGCTCCTCCGGCACGGCTGGACGGTCCAGGAGCTGTGGTGGCAACTCCCGGACGAGTTCCGAGCGTTCGAGCCGGAGGACCGGACCGCCTGGGTCGAGCGGCAGGTCGCCGAGGCCGTCGACGCCGAGCGCGGCGCCTGCCGCCTGCTCGTCGGCAAGTCCCTGGCCTCCTTCGCCTGCGGCGTCGCCGCCGACCGCGGCCTCGCCGCAGCCTGGCTGACCCCCGTCCTGACCTCCGAGCCGGTCGCCCGCGCCCTCGCCCGCGCCGAAGCCCCGACCCTCCTCGTCGGCGGCGGCGCCGACAAGCTGTGGGACCGCCGGATCGCCGAATCGACCGGACACGAGGTCCTCGAAGTACCCGCCGCCGACCACGGTCTGGAGCTGCCGGACGACCCCCTGGGCTCGATCGACGTCCTGCGGCAGGTCACCTCCCGCCTGGACCGCTTCGTCGCCTCCCTGGCGACGGGGGCGTAGGGACGGAAGCCCTGCGGGGCAGAGACCGCCGTGGCCGGGCCGAGCCGCTGCTACCGGTGCGGCCGCACCGGCTTCGCAAGCCCGGCCGTCGGCCGCTGGGCGACCGGGGCTGTCCGCAGGGGAGCCTGTTCGTGTCGCATACCGGGATCCAAGGGGATTGGCCGCCGCGGGAGCCCGGCTTCGGCTCGGGCATGACCTGCCGGCGCCGACCGCGGGGACCGGCACCAGGCCAGGGAGCGGCCGCGCCCGGCCGCTTGAAGCATCACGTGGTCACCGCCGGCCGGGGCACACCGCCGGCCACCGCCACGACGTCACCCGGCTGCTGCCGCTGCCGCTGCCGCACGCGATTCCGCGCATCCACGGGAGGACCGGTCGGCCGCGCCAACGGCCGTGGCGGTTGTTCCCCGACCGCGGCTACGACGTCGGTATCACTGCCTGGTTTCGTGGAAGCGCGGCAGCGAGCCGGTCACCGCCCGCCGGTGCCACCGTCCGGCGCCGACGTGGCCAAGGGCGCCCGGATGCCCGCTTACCGGGAGTCGGTCGGCCGTCCGGGCGCGACGACTGGCAGGTCTCGCTCCTCGGCTGCGTCGGCCAGGCGCTTGTCGTAGGTGACGAAGGCGGTGAGCGCGTGCTCGAGGTGCTCGGCAGTGGCGAGGTGGATGGCGTCGAGGGTGCGGAGGTGTCGGGTGGGGAACTGGCAGGCGGCCCTGAGGACGGGATCGGAGAGCCGGACGCGGAGAAGCCGGTCGAGCAGGTCCACCGACGCGTCCAGCAACTCCTGTGGTGCACCGACCCGGATCAGCGCGCGCGGCACCTCGACCTGGGCCAGCGCGCTGGTCGCGTGGCCCTCGGAGCCGTGCGAGGAGAGGAACGTGCGCAGTGCGGTGGATTCGTCCTCAGGTACCAGAAGTTTGAGGATCGCGCGTGAGTCGAGGTAGATCAATGGCCTTCCTCCTCCCGCATGGCGTGCAGGGCGTCGGCGGCCGACGCGAGCCCGGCGCCGGATTCGGGCAACGTCCACTCGGCCAGGCCACGCGCGGTGGCGGCGTTCTCGGGGGTGATCGTGCCGTCTCGAACGAGGTCCTCCAGCACCCGCTGTTCCGGGTCGGGCGGCGCGAGGACGGCGATCAGCCGCCCGTTGCGGGTGATCTCCACGCGTTCGCCGGCCGCGACCCGGTCGATCAACTCGCTGGCGTGCTGCTGGAGCTGTCGGATGGGGACTCTGGCTGCCATACGACTCACGGTAGAGCCAAGCGTGCGGCGATCACGAGGAATGTGCGTCGATTTCACACGAACGAGTGCCGCCATGCCCCGGGAACCCGTGCCGGCGCCCGCCGATGGTGGTGGCGAGGGCGGCGGCCAGCAGGACGAGGGCGGACCAGGGCAGGGCGGTCGGCCCGGTGTGGTCGAGGAGGAGGCCGCCGGCCAGGCCGCCGATGGCGATGCCGAGGTTCCAGCAGGTGACGAGCAGCGACTGGGCGATGTCCCCGGCCGGGCCGGCCGCGTCGGCGACGGCGGTCTGGAGGAGGGTGGCGGCGCCGCCGAAGCCGAGGCCCCAGAGCGCGGCGGCGGCGTAGGCGGGCCGGCCGGTCGAGCCGAGCAGGGCGGCGGCGAGGAGCAGGGCCGCGGCCGCGAGGAGGACGGAGGCGGCGATGGTCAGGGGGCGCAGGTACCGGTCGATCAGGGCGCCGGTGCCGAGGATGCTCACCAGCGAGGACAGTCCGATGACGAGCAGGACGGTGTCCGTCCGGCCGTCGAGCCCCAGCGGCGCGAGCAGGGCGGCGACGTACGTGTAGAGGACGTTGTGGGCGAGCACGAAGGTCGCGGTGACGGCCAGGACGGTGGCCACGCCCGGCGTCCGCAGCACCTGCCGGACGGGGACGCGGGCCTGGTTGGCGCGGCCGGGCAGTGGCGGGAGCGCGAGCAGCATCCAGCCGGCCAGTGCCACGGCGATCACGCTCATCAGCCCGAAGGTGACCCGCCAGCCCACCAGGCCGGCGAGCAGGGTGCCGGCGGGTACGCCCACCGACAGGGCGACGGTCGAGCCGGCCATGGCGACGGCCATCGCCCGTCCGCGCTGTTCCGGCGCGACGATGCCCCGGGCGTACCCGGCCAGTAGCGCCCAGAGCAGTCCCGCGACCAGGCCGGCCGCGAACCGGGCGGCCATGGTGAGCGGGTAGTCGGGTGAGACGGCGGTGACGGCGTTGGCCGCGGCGAAGCCGCCGACGGCGACCAGCAGCAGGCGCTTGCGCGGCAGGCGGCCGGTGACGGCGGTCAGCGGGATGGCGGCCGCGATGGAGCCGACGGCGTAGAGGGTGACGGACTGCCCGGCGGCGGACTGGCCGACGCCGAGGTCGGCGCTCATCGCGGGCAGTACTCCGGCGGGCAGGGCCTCGGTCATGATCGTGACGAATCCGGCGGTGCTCATGGCCAGCAGAGCGGGCCAGGGCAGCCTCGGTGCGGGGGTCACCGGCTGTGCGGGGGCGCGGAGTTCGGGAGTGGGCATGGGCCCGATCGTCTATCGTTGACATTCGTGTCAAGGTCCAGCCGGGATGGCGCCGGCCAGGGGTGAGGGTGGTCACACATGCGCATCGGCGAGCTCGCCCGGCGGGCGGAGACCACTCCGCGCCTGCTGCGCTACTACGAGCAGCAGGGGCTGATCACACCGCGCCGTGAGGCGAACGGCTACCGCGCGTACGACGAGTACCTCGTGGACCGGGTGCTGCAGATCCGCGGGCTGCTGGACGCGGGGCTGCCGACCCGGATCATCAAGCAGATCCTGCCCTGCCTGGACGCCCCGCGGACGATCCACTTCGCCGACGCCACACCGGAGATGCTCGCCACCCTGGAGTCCGAGACGGACCGGATGACCCGCCGGATCCTGTGCCTGACGCGCAACCGGGACGCCATCCGGGAGTACCTGGACGTGGTCAAGGGCCTCTCCTGATCCACCACCCGGACTCGACGGCTTGACCTTGCCACGGGTGTCAGGGTTGGACGCTGCCGTCATGACCGACACGACCGACCTGAACGACGCCGTCGCCGCGACCGACCCGACCGACACGACCGCCCCCGCGATCCACCACACCGCCTTCGGCGACGGCACCCCGATCGTCCTGATCCACGGCTACACCGTCGACCACCGCGTCCTGCTCCCGCTCGAACCCGCCTTCGCCGACCGCCCCGGCTGGCGGCGCCTCTACGTCGACCTCCCCGGCCACGGCGCCAGCCCCCGGCTGCCGGGCCCGACCTCGGCGGCCGCCCTGGCCGAGGTGCTCTCCGAGTGGATCGAGGCCCGGGTCGGCGGGCGGCCCTTCGCCGTGGTCGGGCAGTCCTTCGGCGGCCAGCTGGCCCGGGCGGTGACCGCGCGCTTCGGCGAGCAGGTGCTGGGCTCGGCGCTGCTGGTGCCGGTGGTGCGCTGGGGTGCCGACCGCGACCTGCCGGAGGAGTCCGTGGTCGAACGCGACGAGGACCTCCTCGCCCGGCTCCCGGCGGCCGACCGCGACCTGTTCCGGTACGTCATGGCCCGCCACACCGGCCCGAGTTGGGAGCTGTTCCAGCGGTACGTCCGGCCCGGCTGGGAGGCGCACGACCGGGCGGCCGCCGCCGAGCTCGAAGCCGACTTCCTGCTGCCGCACTGGCCCGAGCACCGGGCCGCGCGGCACCGTGGCCGCCACCTGCTGGTCACCACCCGGCAGGACGCCCTGGTCGGCTGGCGCGACCAGCTCGCCCTGCTCGACCACTACCCCCGGATGGCCGCCGCCGTCCTCGACGGGGTCGGCCACAACCCCCAGGTCGAGGCCGCCGGCACCGTCCGCACCTTGGTCGGCCGCTGGCTCGACGCGCTCCCGCGCTGAGGGTCGGCCCCGGGAACGCCGACGGCCCCGCGACCGGTCGTACCGGTCGAGAGGCCGTCCACCGCCGTCGCAGGAGCCCGGAGCCCGGAGCCAGGAGCTCGGAAACCGGACCCGGAAGCAGGAGCCCGGAGCTCGGAACCTGGAAACCGGCCCCCGGAGCCCCCGGAGCCACGGCTCAGCCGATGGAGCGGGGCAGGCGGGTGGTCAGGTACAGGATGGTGAAGGACCCGAGGAGCTGGATGCCCAGGCAGAGGGCGAGCGCGCGGTCCATGCCGAGGACGGGGGAGAGGGAGAGGTAGAGGGTGCCGAGGGTGGCGACGCCGAGCGCGAGGCTGGACTGCTGGCCGGTGGCGAGGACGCCGCTGCCGACGCCGGCCCGGGCGGCGGGCACCTTGGCGAGGACGACCCGGAACAGCGGGGTGCCGATCAGGCCCTGCCCGATGCCGGCGAGAGCGACGCCCGGGGCCATCCGCAGCGGGGAGAAGTGCGACCAGTCGGCCAGGACGGTCAGGGCGAGGGTGGCGAGGCCGGTGGCCTGGACGACGGCGCCCGCGCTGAGCACCCGGCTGCCCCAGCGGCCGATCAGCCGCGGGCCGGCGAGCGAGGCGGAGAAGTAGCCGACGGCCATCGGGACGAGCGCCCAGCCGGCCGCGACCGGGCCGAGCCTGAGGCCCTGCTGGAGGGCGACCGCGATGACGAACATGAAGCCGCCGAAGCCCGCGAAGTAGGGCAGCGCGATGCCGAGGCCGCGCCGCATCTCCGGGATGCGCAGCAGGGACGGCGGCACCAGCGGGGTGTCCCCGCGCCGCTCGGCGCGCCGCTCGACGACACCGAAGGCGACGGCGAAGACGGGGAACAGCGCCAGCAGCACCCAGGACCAGAGCGGCCAGCCGGCGGCCCGGCCCTCCATCAGCGGGACGAGCAGGGAGAGCAGCGTGGCGGTGAGCAGGACGGTGCCGGGGACGTCGACCCGGGCGGCCGTGGTGGACCGGCTCTCCGGGACGTAGCGGACCGCGAGCACCACGGCGAGCAGCGCGAACGGCACGTTCAGCAGGAACACCGAGCGCCAGCCGGTGCCGAACAGGTCGGCGGCGACCAGCATCCCGCCGAGCACCTGCCCGATCACCACCGAGATCCCGCCGACGGCGCCGTAGACGCTGAGCGCGCGGCCGCGCCGGGCGCCCTCGGTGGCGGCGGTGATGGTGCCGAGCACCTGCGGGATCAGCAGCGCGGCCGAGGCGCCCTGGGCGGCCCGGGCGGCGACCAGGGACCACGCGCCGGGGGCGAGGCCGCAGGCCAGCGAGGTGAGGGCGAAGGCGACGGCGCCGATGACGAAGAGCCGGCGGCGGCCGTAGCTGTCGCCGAGGCGTCCGCCGAGGACGAGCAGGACGGCGAAGGCGATGCCGTAGCCGGCGGCGACCAGTTCCAGGACGGCGGGTCCGGCGGCCAGGTCGTGGTCGATGGTGGGCAGGGCGACGTTGACGATGAAGAAGTCGAGCATCGGCAGGAAGGCGCCGAGCAGGACGGTGACCAGTCCGGCGGTGCCGAGGGTGGCGGCGGGACCGGTGGAGCCGATGGCGGGACCGGCAGGACCGGTAGGACCGGTGGAGCCGGCCGGCCCGGTGCCGGAGGTACGGGCGGCCGCGCTGCCCGGGGTGGTGGCGGCGCGGCTCGATGCGGGGGCGACGGTGAGTGGTTGGGTCACGGGTCCTACGATCCGCCGCGCCGTACCCTGGTACCAGAGTGTGGTTATCCAGGTATAAGAAGTACCTGGCAACAGGCTTACGGCTGGCGCATGCTGGGGAGCATGAGCCTGATGACCCCCGCCGCGCAAGACGCCGCGCACAGCGCCGCACAGCGCCGGAGCGCCCCCGGCGACGCCCGTCGGCACGAGCTGGCCGCTTTCCTGCGCAGCCGCCGCGAGCGCCTCGGGCCCGAGCAGGTGGGCCTGCCGATGACCGGCCGCCGCCGGACACCGGGGCTGCGCCGGGAGGAGGTCGCCCAGCTCGCCGCGGTCGGGGTGACCTGGTACACGTGGCTGGAGCAGGCGCGGGACATCCAGGTGTCCGCCCAGGTGCTGGACGCGGTGGCCCGGGCGCTGCTGCTGGACCCGAGCGAGCGCGCCCACCTGTTCACCCTGGCCGGCACGGACGACCCGGCGCCGGTGAAGGAGTGCCCCTCGGTGACCCCGAGTGTGCGGCTGCTGCTGGAGCGGCTGGCGCCGTACCCCGCCGTGGTGCTCAACTCCCGCTACCAGGTGCTGGCGTACAACGCCCAGTACACCGCGGTCGTCGGCGACCTCGACCGGATGGCTCCCGAGGACCGGAACCTGATGTGGATGGCGTTCACGCCCTCGCAGTTCCGCGAGGTGCTGATCGACTACCGCACCGAGCGCCTCGGCATGGTGGCCCGGTTCCGCTCGGCGATGGCCGACCACAGCTCGGAGCCGGCCTGGAAGGCGTTGCTGGCCCGGCTGCTCAAGGCCTCTCCGGACTTCGCGGAGGTCTGGCAGCGGCACGACGTGATGCGGCCGGGCAACGGGATCAAGCGCTTCCAGGTGCCGGACGTCGGGCTGCTGCGCTGCGAGTACACCAACTTCTGGCTCAGCCCGCAGCTGGGGACACGGATGATCACGTACACCCCGCTGGACGACGAGACCCGCGCGCTGATGGACCGCCTGCCCACCGGGGCCTAGGGAGTGCCTCGGGCTCGCGTCGGCCGGGCGGCGTCGACGTGCCTCAGCCCCGTACCGCCGCGTCCCGCCCGAGCCGCAGGCACACCACGGCGAGCGGCAGCTCTATGCAGGAGGCCATGACCAGCGCGGCGAGCACCGCGTGGCCCGGCCCGGCGCAGGCGATGTCGGCCAGCGCGTCCCCGGTGAGCAGCAGGGCCACCGCCGCGCCCGCCCACAGCGCGGCGGGGCTGCGGCGGCGCAGCAGCGCGTCCAGCGAGAGCAGGGCGGCGAACTCGGTGAGGTCGAGCACGACCCACGGGGTCTCGTGGCAGACGGCGAGGACCGCCAGCCAGGGCAGCAGCGCGACCGCGGCCAGGACCGGGACCTGGGCGAAGCGCGCGGGCAGGACGGACGAACGGGCGGGGCCGAGGGCAAGGGCGAAGGTGCCGCTCACGCCGCACCCCGGCCGCGCTCCCGGACCCGCTCCAGCGGCAGCCGCTCGGCGGCCCCGCCCGCCGTGTGCTCGACCCGCACCGCGTCGAACGGCCCCTCGGCCCAGGCGACCCAGAACCGGTCGGCCACCGTGACAGCCTCGGCCGTCGAGCACACCCGGCGGAACGGCCGCCGCCCGGTGAACACCACCGCGGGCGCCGTGCCGTCGGCCGCCAGCCGGCCCCAGGCCAGCACGTGCCGGCTCCGCCCGGCGGAGGGGCAGTGCCGGGCCCCGCGCAGCAGGTGCGGGGTGAGCCGGGCGGCGACCAGGACGTCGGCCAACTCCCCGTACTGGTACAGCTCCAGTGCGGCGCG
The DNA here is from genome assembly GCF_042268845.1 of Kitasatospora sp. NPDC056273. NCBI lineage: Bacteria > Bacillati > Actinomycetota > Actinomycetes > Kitasatosporales > Streptomycetaceae > Kitasatospora > Kitasatospora sp. NPDC056273. The sequence goes on from NZ_JBHJSJ010000037.1 coordinate 58,852, forward strand.
GCCGCGGCCGGACGCGACGCAGCGGACCGACCAGGGGCCGGCTCCGGCGGGCAGCGCGCCCTCCGGCAGCTCCCCTTCCTGCAGCGCCTCCTCCGGCAGGGCTCCTGCCGGCAGCGCCCGCTCCGGCAGCGCCTCCTGGGCCGCCGCCGCTCCGGCGGCACTCCCGGGGCCGGGCCGCCCGTGCGGCGGAGTGGCGGAGTGCGATGCAGTGCTCGTCATGCCCTCAAGCCTTCCGCCCGGACCCCCCTCCTGTCGGTGGTGCTCCACACCGAATCGGGGGTGTAGCTAGCTACACCCCCATCGGGAACCCCCCTTCATGGCGGCTCGTGATCACCGGGCCCTACGCTGTCGGCCATGCCCTCCACCACGTTGCGCCGAGCGTTCGTCAGGAGCCTCCGGCGCCCCCCGTGGTCGCCCGAGGTCTGGCGGGACGTCCGCTTCACCGCCGCCGGGATACCCGTGGCGCTGCCGGTCTGGCTGGCCGTCACCGAGTCGAAGCTGCTCTTCCCGGTGCTCGCCGCCGTCCTGCTCTGCACCCACCCGCTGACCGCCGTCCAGCGCGGCCGGCTGCGCGCCCTGTACGGGGTGGAGGTGCCGCCGCTGCGCCCGCCGACGGGGCGCCGGGTCTGGCTGCTCGGGGTGACCTGGCGCCAGGTCCTCCACCACCTGGTGGCCGGCCCGCTGCTGGCGGCGGGCGCCCTGGTGGTGCTGTACGCCTGGGCGGCCGCCGTGGTGCTGGCCACCGTGTACGGCTGGATCTGGCTGCTGCCCGCCGGCACCGCGCTGCGCACCGGCCTCGCCGGGGAGGACGTCCTGCTCACCCTCGGCGGGGTGCTGCTGCTGGCGGTGCTCCCGCTGTCGGGCACCCAGCTGGCCCGGCTGGAGGTGTGGGTGGCCCGGCGGCTGCTCGGCCCGGACCGGGCGGAGGCGCTGGAGCGGCGGGTCGAGGAGATCGCCGAGAGCCGGGCCGGCCTGGTCGACGCGGTGGACGCCGAGCGCCGCCGGATCGAGCGCGACCTGCACGACGGCGCCCAGCAGCGGCTCACCTCCCTCGCGATGAACCTGGGCCTGGCCCGGCGCACCCTCAAGGACGTGCCGCCCGAGGTGATGCAGGTGATCATCGACGCGCACGAGGAGGCCCAGGCGGCCATCGACGAGCTGCGCGACCTGGTCCGCGGCCTGCACCCCGCCGTCCTGGAGGACCGCGGCCTGGACGCGGCGCTGTCCGGCATCGCCGCCCGCGCCCCGCTGCCGGTGCACCTGGACGTCGACCTCTCCGAGCAGATCGCCCCGACCGTCGAGGCGGTCGCCTACTTCACCGTCTCCGAGGCGCTCACCAACGTGGCCAAGCACGCCAGGGCCCGCCGGGTCGACCTCTCGGTGCGGACGACCGGCGGCCGGCTGCGCCTGGTCATCAGCGACGACGGCGTGGGCGGCGCGGACGCCTCGCGCGGCACCGGGCTCACCGGTCTGCGCAAGCGCGCCGCCTCGGTCGACGGCACGATGTCCGTTCTCAGCCCCCTCGGGGGCCCCACCACCATCACCGTGGAGTTGCCGTGCGCGCTGTGATCGCCGAGGACTCGGTCCTGCTGAGGGTCGGCCTGGTCAAGGTCCTGGAGGCGGTGGGCTTCGAGGTCGTGGCCGCCGTCGGGGACGCCACCGAACTGCTGGCCGCCGTCGAGGAGCACCGCCCGAAGGTGGTGGTGGCCGACGTCCGGATGCCCCCGGGCTTCAGCGACGAGGGGGTGAAGGCGGCGATGGTGATCCGCCGGCAGTGGCCGGACACCGCCGTCCTGCTGCTCTCCCAGTACGTGGAGGAGCGCTACGCCGCGGACCTGCTGGCGACCAACACCAGCGGCGTCGGCTACCTGCTCAAGCAGCGGGTCGCCAACGTCGACGACTTCGTGGACGCGCTCCAGCGGGTCGCCGAGGGCGGCACCGCGCTGGACCCGGAGGTGGTCGCCCAGCTGCTGGTGCGCCGCCGGCACCGGGACCCGGTGGAGAAGCTGACCCCGCGCGAGCGCGACGTGCTCGCCCTGATGGCGGAGGGCCGCTCCAACGCGGCGATCGCCGGCTCGCTGGTGGTCAGCGACAGCGCGGTGGCCAAGCACATCAACTCGATCTTCACCAAGCTCGAACTGCCGCAGGCCGAGGACAGCCACCGCCGGGTGATGGCGGTGCTGCGCTTCCTGGAGGTCGGGTAGCGGTGAAGGGGGTGAAGGGCTGGCGGGCCACCGGGACGCTCGTGATCGTCCTGGTCATGATCGGTGCCGGACTGCAGACCTGGTCGATGGCGGTGCAGCAGCGCACCAGCAGCAGTCGGCCGTACGACGAGGAGATCCACCGGGTCCAGCTGGAGACCGGCCCCGCGTCGGTCCGGGTGCGGGCCGGACGGGAGGGCCACGTGGTGGTCCGGCAGAGCCTGGACTGGCTGGTGCGCAAGCCGGTGGTGTCCGCCGTCTTCGACAAGGGCGTGCTCACGGTCGGGATGCACTGCCGGCTGGTCCTGCCGTTCGTGGACCTCGGCTGCGGTGCCGAGATCGAGCTGGAGGTGCCGGCCGCGACCGAGGTGTCCGGCTCGGTGACCTCCGGCTCCGTCCAGGTGGAGGGCCTGAGCGGGGACGTGAAGCTGGAGCTGACCTCCGGCCAGCTGCTGCTGTCCGACACCTCCGGGAACGTGACCGTGCACGCCACCTCCGGTCTGGTGCAGGGCACCAACCTGAGCGCCCCGCGGTTGACGGCGCAGCTCACCTCTGGCTCCGTGCAGCTGAGCTTCGCGAGGGCTCCGCGCGAGGTGGACGCCACGGCCACCTCCGGCTCGGTGGAGATGAGCCTGCCGAAGGACAGCCGGTACGCCGTCTCCAGCGAGGTCGGCAGCGGCAACGGCCGGATCGACCCGGGGCTGGCGGACTCGGCGAGCCCGAACCGGGTGCACGCCGCGGTCACCTCCGGGTCGATCTCCATCGCTCCGGCGCCGGCCTCGTCGGCGCCCACCGCCCCGTCGGCTCCGTCGGCCTCGTCGGCCCCGTAGCGGAGGCGGCCCGTTCCGGAGGCGTCCGGCAGAGGAGGTGGCCGGTAGCGGAGGTGGCTGGTGGCGGAGGCGCCCCGTACCGGAGGCGGCCGGTGGTGGAGGCGCCCCGTAGCGGGGGAGCCCCGGCGCGGGCGGAGGCCGCTCACCCGGGTGGGGGACAATGGAGAGTCCCGTCCCCACCACCCGAGGTCAGCCGCGCATGACAGTCACGCCCGCACCCACCGCGTCCGGCACCGCGTCCGGCACCGAGTTCGCGCCGCTCGACATCGGCCCGATCCAGGTGTGGCCGCCCGTCGTGCTGGCGCCGATGGCCGGCATCACCAACGCGCCGTTCCGCACCCTGTGCCGCGAGCAGAGCGGCGGCAAGGGGCTGTACGTCTCGGAGATGATCACCACCCGGGCGCTGGTCGAGCGCAACGCCAAGACCATGCAGCTGATCAAGTTCGACCCGAGCGAGAAGCCGCGCTCCATCCAGCTGTACGGGGTGGACCCGGTGACCGTCGGCAAGGCCGCCCGGATGATCTCCGAGGAGGGCCTGGCCGACCACATCGACCTCAACTTCGGCTGCCCCGTCCCCAAGGTCACCCGCAAGGGCGGCGGCTCGGCGCTGCCGTACAAGCGCAACCTGCTGCGCGAGATCCTGCGCGAGGCCGTCGCCAACGCGGGCGACCTGCCGGTGACCATGAAGATGCGCAAGGGCATCGACGACGACCACCTCACCTACCTGGACGCCGGCCGGATCGGCGCCGAGGAGGGGGTGGCCGCGATCGCCCTGCACGGGCGCACCGCCGCCCAGCACTACGGCGGCACGGCCGACTGGTCGGCGATCGCCCGGTTGCGCGAGTCCGTCCCGGCGCACATCCCGGTGCTGGGCAACGGGGACATCTGGTCGGCCGACGACGCGCTGCGGATGATGCGCGAGACCGGCTGCGACGGCGTGGTGGTGGGCCGCGGCTGCCTGGGCCGGCCGTGGCTGTTCAAGGACCTGGTCGCGATCTTCGAGGGCGACGTGGACTACGCCCGCCCCGACTTCGGCTACGTGGCCGCGGCGATGGTGCGGCACGCGCAGCTGCTCGGCGAGTGGCTGGGCGACGAGGCGCGCGGCGTGATCGACTTCCGCAAGCACGTGGCCTGGTACACCAAGGGCTTCTCGGTCGGCTCCGAGCTGCGGGTGCGGCTGGCCGGCTCCTCCTCGTTGGCCGAACTGGCCGAAACCCTCGCCCAGGTGGAGCAGTCCCAGGGCTGGCCGGACGGTGCGGACGGCCCGCGCGGGCGGACCAGCGGCAACAACCGGGTGGTCCTGCCGGAGGGCTGGTTGGACGATCCGTACGACTGCGCCCGCCCGGGTGCTGACGCCGAATCGGACACCTCCGGCGGATGATCTGTACGACCTGGCGAAAATGACCCGTTCGGGTCGATGGCCACCTGGTCCCAGCCCTCTTGTCCATCCTGGACAAGAGGGCTCCTTTTCGGCGTCCGAATGTCACGGAGCAGGCACGTTTCTGGACACAGTGCGACGATCGGCGCAGGCGCTCTACGTTCGACCGGTGAGACGCCCTGGTGACGCTTGCCACACGCGGCGGGGGCTGACGGCCGGTCAGTGGACGAAATGGACAGGTCGGCTGTGAATCGCTTCCCGAAGTCGGTCGACCGGTGATCGGGCGATCCGGGTGCAGGAAATCAAGCCGGGGCAACGCCATGGACCCGCGGTCGCTACGGTGCGTCCGGATCGCACGATCTTCGCGGGTGCATGCCTTCAAGAGTTGAATGCTTGCTCGCGTCAGGCGGACGATTTCACCAACAGAGGTGAACGCCTTTATGTGCTTTCGATCTAGCGGGTTACCGCTGGGTACCAGCCTCGGGTGGCCTATTCAGGGCAGAGAAGTGCCTTCGAAATGGGTATGTTCTCCGGCGTCAGGGCAACCGCGTACGAGGAGACCGACCCGTGCCGTCCCAGCAGAAGTTTGTTTACTCCTTCACCGAAGGAAACAAGGACCTCAAGGATCTTCTTGGCGGCAAGGGCGCGAACCTGGCCGAGATGACCAACCTGGGCCTCCCCGTCCCTCCGGGGTTCACCATCACCACCGAGGCCTGCAAGGTCTTCCTGGAGACCGGCAGCGAGCCGTCCTCCCTGCACGAGGAGATCAGCGCCCACCTGGACGCCCTCGAGCAGGAGATGGGCAAGAAGCTCGGCCAGGCCGACAATCCCCTCCTGGTCTCGGTCCGCTCCGGCGCGAAGTTCTCCATGCCCGGCATGATGGACACCGTCCTCAACATCGGTCTCTCCGACGCCTCGGTGGCCGGCCTCGTCGCCCAGTCCGGCAACGAGCGCTTCGCCTGGGACTCCTACCGCCGCCTGGTCCAGATGTTCGGCAAGACCGTGCTGGGCGTCGACGGCGAGCTGTTCGAGGAGGCCCTGGACGAGGCCAAGCACGCCAAGGGCACCGTCAACGACCTGGACCTGGACGCCGCCGACCTCAAGACGCTGGTCGAGGTGTTCAAGGGCATCGTCGAGCGCGAGACCGGCCGGGCCTTCCCGCAGGACCCGCGCGAGCAGATGGACCTCGCGATCCACGCCGTCTTCCACTCCTGGAACGGCGACCGCGCCCGGCTGTACCGCCGCCAGGAGCGCATCCCGAACGACCTGGGCACCGCGGTCAACGTCTGCAGCATGGTCTTCGGCAACCTCGGCGAGGACTCCGGCACCGGCGTCGCCTTCACCCGCGACCCCTCCACCGGCACCCAGGGCGTCTACGGCGACTACCTGTCCAACGCCCAGGGCGAGGACGTCGTCGCCGGCATCCGCAACACGCTGCAGCTGTCCGAGCTGGAGAAGCTCGACAAGAAGTCGTACGACGAGCTGATGGCGATCATGCAGACGCTCGAGAACCACTACCGCGACCTCTGCGACATCGAGTTCACCATCGAGCGCGGCAAGCTCTGGATGCTCCAGACCCGGGTCGGCAAGCGCACCGCCGCGGCCGCCTTCCGGATCGCCGTCCAGCTGGTCGACCAGGGCCTGATCGACCTGGACGAGGCCCTGATGCGGGTCACCGGCGGCCAGCTCTCGCAGCTGATGTTCCCGCGCTTCGCCCCCGACTCCGAGTCGAAGCAGATCGCCAGGGGCCTCGCGGCCTCGCCCGGCGCCGCGATCGGCAAGATCGTCTTCGACTCCTACACCGCGGTGAAGTGGTCGCGCTCCGGGGAGAAGGTCATCCTGGTCCGCCGCGAGACCAACCCGGACGACCTGGACGGCATGATCGCCGCCGAGGGCATCCTCACCTCGCGCGGCGGCAAGACCTCGCACGCCGCCGTCGTCGCCCGCGGCATGGGCAAGACCTGCGTCTGCGGCGCCGAGGAGCTGGAGGTCGACACCAAGCGCCGCCGGATGACCACCGCCGACGGCCTGGTGCTGGAGGAGGGCGACGTCGTCTCGATCGACGGCGCGACCGGCAAGGTCTACCTCGGCGAGGTACCCGTGCTCCCCTCCGCGGTGGTGGAGTACTTCGAGGGCACCCTGCACGCCGGCGCCGACGTCCAGGGCGGCCTCGTCCAGGCCGTGCACCGGCTGATGTCGCACGCCGACGGCCGCCGCCGCCTCGCGGTGCGCGCCAACGCCGACAACGCCGAGGACGGCGGGCGCGCCCGCCGCTACGGCGCCCAGGGCATCGGCCTGTGCCGCACCGAGCACATGTTCCTCGGCGAGGAGCGCCGCAAGGAGGTCGAGCACCTGATCCTGGCGGACAACGACAAGGACCGCGAGCTCGCCCTCTCCACCCTGCTGCCGCTGCAGAAGGGCGACTTCCTGGAGCTCTTCCAGGCGATGGACGGCCTGCCGGTCACCGTCCGGCTGCTCGACCCGCCGCTGCACGAGTTCCTGCCGGACATCACCGAGCTGTCGGTGCGCGTCGCCCTCGCCGAGGCCCGCAAGGACCCGAACGAGAACGACCTGCGCCTGCTCCAGGCGGTGCACAAGCTGCACGAGCAGAACCCGATGCTCGGCCTGCGCGGCGTCCGCCTCGGCCTGGTCATCCCCGGCCTGTTCGGCATGCAGGTCCGGGCCATCGCCGAGGCCGCCGCCGAGCGCCGGCTGGCCGGCGGGGACCCGCGCCCCGAGGTGATGATCCCGCTGGTCGGCACCGTCCAGGAGCTGGAGCTGGTCCGCGACGAGTGCGAGCGGGTGCTCGCCGAGGTCGCCCGGACCACCGGCGTCAAGCTGGACATCAAGCTCGGCACCATGATCGAGCTGCCGCGCGCCGCGGTGACCGCCGGGCAGATCGCCGAGGCCGCCGAGTTCTTCTCCTTCGGCACCAACGACCTGACCCAGACGGTCTGGGGCTTCTCCCGGGACGACGTGGAGGCCTCGTTCTTCACCGCCTACCTGGAGAAGGGCATCTTCGGGGTCTCCCCGTTCGAGACCATCGACCGCGACGGCGTCGGCTCGCTGGTCAAGCACGCCGTCGAGGCCGGCCGGGCGACCCGCCCCGACCTCAAGCTCGGCGTCTGCGGCGAGCACGGCGGCGACCCGGACTCGGTCCACTTCTTCCACGAGGTGGGGCTGGACTACGTCTCCTGCTCCCCCTTCCGGATCCCGGTGGCGCGCCTGGAGGCAGGCCGCGCCGCCATCGAGACGGCGGGCAGCGACTCGCGCTGAGGAGGGTAGGCATCCCCACCTCACGCGCGGGCACGACTGACCGCTTCCCCTCCCGTCGGGAGGGCGTACACCGGAGCTCGGCGCAGGAGAACCGGCGTACGTGACACGGCCGGGCGGGAACGGACAACGGCGTCCGTTCCCGCCCGGCCGTACGTCCGCGTACGGGCCGGCGCACCGGCCGGTGTGGCGGCGGCCACGTGTGTACCTGGCCCGGCCCGGCCCGGCCGCCTGCCAAGCTGGACCGCATGACCAACCGCAGAAACCCGCTCGTCGCCGTGGCCGTGCTGATCCTGGCGGTCCTGGCCGGGGCCGGGTACCTCCTCGCCAACCAGGGGAGCGGCCACCCCAAGGCCGCCGCGAGCGCGGCCGCCGGTGCCACGACGTCCGGGTCCACGGCGCCCAAGCCCTCGGCGCCCAAGCCGAGCCCGCCCGCCGGGGGCGCCGGCACCACCCCCGCCGCGGCCGGCACCTGGGTCCCGACCGACCCGGCCATGGCCGACGTCTGCCGCACCAAGCTCCCCAGCCAGGCCCAGGACACCCTCGGCCTGATCGCCAAGGGCGGCCCCTACCCGTACAACCGCGACGGCATCGTCTTCGAGAACCGCGAGAGCCGCCTCCCCAAGAAGTCCGGCGGCTACTACCACGAGTACACCGTCGTCACCCCCGGCTCCAACGACCGCGGCACCCGCCGCGTGGTGACCGGCGACTCCGGCGAGCAGTACTGGTCCGCCGACCACTACGCCACCTTCCAGGAGATCGACTCCCGCTGCTGAGCGGGGCCTCGGCAGCCCTTGCCGCGCCCCTCACCGGGCCCGGCGCCAGGTGACGCGGGGGTGGGGGGCGTGCGGGCCGGTGGTGACCAGGGCGGTGAGCTCGTGGAGCACCGGGGCCGGGTCGCGGCGGAGCTGGACCGGGGTGGTGCGGACCACCGGGAGGCCGGCGGCGGTGAGGCGGTTGGCGCGGGCGAGGCCCCGTTCGTGCTCGGCGGGGCGCAGGTGCCAGGCGCGGGAGTCGATCTCCAGGGCCACGCAGGCGTGCGGCCAGTAGGCGTCCGGGACGGCGAGGAAGCGGCCGTCCAGGAAGAGCACCGGGTTCCACAGCGGCTCCGGCAGCCCCGCGTGCGCCAGCAGGTCGCGGGCCTCGCCCTCCACCACCGACCGCACCCCGACCGTCAGGTCCTCCACCACCCGGGCCACCTGGGGCAGTCCGAGCGCACCCGGGCGGGACAGCAACTGGTCGAGCAGCTCGCCGAGTTCGCAGTGCCGCCGCTGGACGGCCTCCGCGCACAGCGCCCGGAACCGGCGCTGCCCGGTCTCCCTCGGCGCGAGGTCGGCCAGCGCCCGGGCGACGGTGGTGCTCCACAGCCCGTCGTCCCGCTCGAAGCCGCCCGGCATCGCCCCGGAGGCCCGATGGATCCGGACGAACTCCCTGTCCCCGACCCGCCGTTGAGTCGGGATCAGGATGTCGACCGCGTTCAGGTCGGACGGGTGCCCGGCGCTCGGCAGCCCGGCCTCGGCCAGCACCGCGAAGCCGGTCAGCAGCACCTCCCCGGCCCGCGGGTCGCGGCCCTTCGGCGTCGCGTACGCCAGCGCGGCCCGCAGCTTCTGGTGGAACGTCAACCGGCCGCTCTGGAGGCAGATCACCCGGGGCAGGACCTGTTGCCAGGGCCCGCCCGGCCGCAGCCGGTGGGCGATGGTGCCGGAGGGCACCCCGAGCCGGCGCAGCTGCGCCCGGGTGGCGATGTGCTGCTGGTCGGCGCCGAGCAGGGCGACCGGGTCGAGGGGGTTCGCGCGGGTCATGCCCCGGTGCCTGCCCGCCGGAATCGGAGGTATGCGAAACATCCCCCGTCGGTGGGGACACCGGCCACGGGTGTTGACGGGACGGCGGTCAACCCGCTGAGCTGGAGGGCATATGACCATTCCATCCACGCACACCGGCCCCGCGCTGGACTCCCTCAACGGCCTCTCCGTGGGCGACGCCCTCGGCGCCCAGATGTTCGTCCCGGAAACCGCCCGGGCCCACCTCGCCGCCCGCACCGAACCGCCCGGTCCCTGGCCCTGGACCGACGACACCGAGATGGCCTGCTCGGTCCACGCCGCCCACACCGAGCGCGGCGCGATCGACACCTTCGACCTCACCCACGCCTTCGCCCTCCGCCACGACTTCGACCGCGGCTACGGCCCGGCCGCCAACCGGCTGCTCCGGCTGGTCCGCGAGGGCGGCGACGCCCGGCGGCTGGCCGCCGAACTCTTCGACGGCCAGGGCTCGTACGGCAACGGCGCCGCGATGCGGGTCGCCCCGCTGGGGGCCGCGTACGCCGAGGACCCGGCCGCCGTCGTCCGGCCCGCCGCCGACACCGCCGTCATCACCCACACCCACCCGCAGGCCGTGGACGGCGCGATCGCGGTCGCGGTGGCGGCCGCGTACGCGGTGCGGGCGCGGGCGGAGGCCATGACGCCGGAGGCCTTCCTGGCGGCGGTCGCCGACCTCACCCCGAACGGGGCGGTCAGGGACGGCCTGGAGGAGGCCCGCGGGCTGCTCGCCCGGCCGGACTTCCGGCTCGCCGCGCAGGTGCTCGGCAACGGCAGCCGGACCTCCGCGGCCGACACCGTCCCGTACGCCCTGTGGTGCGCCGCCCGGAACCTGGCCGACTACCGCACCGCCGTGTGGGAGGCAGTCGCGGTCGGCGGCGACATGGACACCGTCGCCGCCATCACCGGGGGAGTGGTGGCGGCGCACACCGGCACCGGAGGCATTCCGCGGGCCTGGCTGGCCGCCCGGGAGCCGCTGCCCGCGTGGGCGTTCCCGGAGCCGGGCGGCGTCCGCGCGGCCGGGGAGCCGCACCTGACGCCGATCCGCCTGCCCCGCCCGCACCCGGTGCCGGACCTGCTCTGGTCGGACGCCGACTGGGAGCGGATCAGGCGCGGCCTGCGGGCCCGGGACGTGGACGAGCGCTGGGTGTCCGTGGTCTCCGAGGGCGTGCTGCACCTGCACCGCGGCGTGGGCGGCGCGGAGGTCTACCGGGTCCGGGTGGCCCGGGTGCGGGGCGGCTGGCGGCCGGTGGAGGCGCTGGTCGAGGCGCACCCGGGGCGCCACCGGGCCTGGGACGACCGCACGACCCTGCCGGCCGTCCTGGGCTTGGCGCGCCTCGGCTACGAGCCGCTCCGGGCCGGCCTCAGACCGTGATCATCAGCTGCCCGGCGCCGCTGCCGCCCTGTCTAAGGCACTCCTGGTTGATCGCCGGATCCGGGGCGCTCGGCGAGGTGGCGGCGGCGATCCGCAGCTCGATGATGTCGCGGACGGCCGGCCACTCGTCGTCGAGGATCGAGTAGAACGCGGTGGAGCGCACCACCCCGTCCAGCCCGCGCGAGTGCGCCCGGCGGACGCCCTCGGAGGTCGCGCCGAGCCGCTCGATGGCGGCGCGCGAGCGCATGTTGCGGGCGTCCGCGCGCATCGAGATCCGCTGCACGCCCCAGGTCTCGAAGGCGTGGCGCAGCATCAGCAGCTTGGCCTCGGTGTTGATGCCGGTGCCCTGGGCGCGCGGCGAGAGCCAGCTGTTGCCGATCTCGGCCGCGTCCGGGACGGCCGTGGCCGGATCGCCGAACGGGACGCCGGGCACGGGCGGCCACACCATCGGGCCCTGCCAGTAGTCGAGTTCCAGGAAGCGGGTGGAGCCGACGACCCGGCCGTCGGCGACGTTCACCGTCGCGAACGGCAGCGACCGTCCCGCGGCCTGGTCGGCGAGCGCCCGCGCGACGTAGTCGCGGGCGGCTTCCAGGCCGTGCGGGACGGGGGTGAAGGCGTAGGTCGTACGGTCCTCGGCGCCGGCCTCGGCGATGGCCTCGGCATGGTGCGCGGCGAGGGGCTCCAGCCGCACGGTGCGGCCGGTGAGGGTGACAGGTACGGGCACGGAACCTTCTGTCCTTCATCGGTCGGAGGGAGCCTCCCGGGCCGGGGTACGGCACGGGGTGCGCTGGACATGGGTACGCCTGGGCCCGGGTCCGTCCGCCGGGTACCCGCGCACGCCGGAGGTCCGGTCGAACGGGGTGGGGGCGGCGGCCCGGAGCGGGCGGCGCGGGGGTGCCGGAACGGACACGGGTCCTCGGACCGGTCCGGCGGGAACAGCGAGGGGACAGTGTGCGTCCGCGAAATGGCCGAAGAGGAGACGAGAGCGCGAAGGGAAGCGGGCGGCCAGGTGAAGGCAAGATGCGTCGTGGGGGCTGGCCGAGCAGCGGACCGGGACGTGGCCGACGGCGTTACGGACGACGTGGCGACGACGCGACGATGCGAGGCAGCGAGAGGACGATACCCGCCAGAAGGCGGTGCGTCACTTCGCGGCACGCGAATGGCCGCGCGGGCCGTTCCGGGGCCCCGCGGACGGGCCTCCCGCGGGGGCGCTACCAGGGCCGTGACCAGGGGCTCTTCGGTCGGGTGCGATCATGGTCCGGAGCGGTCGGCCGAGGCCGTCGGGCGCGCCCCCGGGGAGCCGTCGGACGGGTACCGGAGCGGCCGTGGAGCGGCTCCGGAACGGCCCCGGCGCGGCCCCGTGGACGTGTCCGTCCGCGGGGCGGGGGCGGGGCGGGGCCGGGGCGGGAATTCCGGCGGCGCCCGGCACGCTGCAGAGGACGAGAAGCCGGTCGACCGGAACGAGCAGGGAACGGGGTTGGGTGCGCGGTGCGTGACTTCCAGGCGTTGTACGAGCTGGATCAGCAGGGCGTGGCCGCCGTCGCCGCGGCCAACGAGCAGTTGCGCGACACCGGTGCCGGCCTCGTGCTGCTGCAGCACTACGAGGGCTTCATGGACGCCGGGGAGGCCGGCGGCCAGGTGGTGGCCCACCTGCTGGAGACGGGCTCGCCGCAGGTCGTGGCCCGCTTCGACCACGACCGTCTGGTGGACTACCGGGCCCGCCGCCCGGCGATGGTCTTCGACCACGACCACTGGACGTCCTACGACCCCCCGGAGATCCTGCTCCAGCTCGTCCACGACGCCGCCGGCGCGCCGTTCCTGCTGCTCAGCGGCCCCGAACCGGACGTCGAGTGGGAGCGCTTCGCGCGGGCCGTCCGCGAGCTGGTGGAGCGCTTCGAGGTCCGGCTCTCGATCGACTTCCACGGCATCCCGATGGGCGTGCCGCACACCCGCCCGGTCGGCATGACGCCGCACGGCAACCGGCTGGACCTCGCCCCGGGCTACCCGCAGTGGTTCGAGCAGGCGCAGGTGCCGGGCAGCGCCCAGGCGCTGGTGGAGTACCGCCTGGCCGAGGCCGGGTGCGACGTCCTGGGCTTCGCCGTGCACGTCCCGCACTACGTGGCCCGCTCCGCCTACCCGGCGGCGGCCGTGCAGGTCCTGGAGGCGGTGCAGTCCGCCACCGGGCTGGTGCTGCCCGGCACCCGGCTGCGCGAGCAGGTCTCCGAGGTCTACGCCGACATCGAGGAGCAGCTGGCCCAGGGGGACGGCGAGTTGCGCTCGGCGATCCGCGGCATGGAGGGCCAGTACGACGCCGTGGCGGGCGCGGAGGGCCGGGAGAGCCTGCTGGCCGAGCCGGTGGACCTGCCCTCGGCGGACGAACTGGGGCGGCGCTTCGAGCAGTTCCTGGCCGAGCACGAGCGCGGCGCGGAGTAGTCGACGCGGAGTAGTCGAGCGGAGCGGCCGACGCGCACGCGGTTTCGTGGTGCGCCGGCCGGAGAGGGCGCGCGGAAGCGGTCGGAAGCCGGTGCCCGGACGGCCCCGGGGTCGGTTTCCGGCCGGTTCGGGCCCGCCGTAAGGCGATTCGGCCGGGGCGGGAGTCATCGGCCGCGATCGTTCGTTGGCCCCTGATGTGCCCGGGGGACGGGCCGCCGCAAGGAGCCGACCGTGACCCGTATCCCCGGGGGGAGACCATGCCGAGGACCGTTCGCCCGACCATCGCCCTGACCGTCGGACTGGCCGCAGCGCTGCTGGCCGGCTGCACCGACAACACCGCTTCGGACAGCGGGGCCGGCGGCGCCGCGGGCGCGGCGTCCGACCGCGCGCGGGCCGGCGCGGCCGCGTCGCCGACCGCCGCCCCGCCGCCCACCGGCCCGTACGTCGCGCTCGGCGACTCGTACACCGCGGGGATGAAGATCTCCCCGCAGGTCGGCGAGCCGGGCGCCTGCTACCGCTCCGGGGCCAACTACCCGTCCCTGGTGGCGAAGGGGCTCTCGCTCGCCGCCGACCAGTTCAAGGACGTCAGCTGCAGCGGCGCCCGCACCGGGGACCTGACCGGCCCGCAGAAGGTCGCCGACGGCACCAACCCGGCCCAGCTGGACGCGCTCACCGCGGACACCCGGCTGGTCACCCTGGGGATCGGCGGCAACGACGCCGGCTTCATCGAGGTCGTGACGGAGTGCGCCAAGGCCAACCTGGTGGACATCGTCAAGGGCGTGATCAGCGACAGCGCGGACCGGATCAGTGACTCGCCCTGCCGCGAGCACTACGCCGCCGGCAGCGGCACCGACGAGGTCCAGCGCAAGGTGGACGCGGCCGGCGACCGGATCGGCCAGGTGCTCCAGGACGTCAAGAAGCGCTCCCCGAAGGCCAAGGTGTACGTGATCGGCTACCCGGGGCTGCTCCCGGCCGACCCGGCGAACTGCCTGCCGGTGCTGGGCAACGCGGTGGCCGCCTCCGACCTCGCCTTCCTGGTGGAGAAGCAGCAGCAGCTCAACGGCATGCTCAAGAAGCGCGCGGACGCGGCCGGCGCGGTGTTCGTCGACCTCGCCGGGCCCTCGGCCGGGCACGACATGTGCGCGGGGGAGGACAAGCGCTGGGTGGAGCCGCCGCTCCCGGCCCAGGGGTCGGCGCCGATCCACCCCAACGCCAAGGGGCAGGAGGCGATGTCCGGGGTGGTCCTGAAGGCGATCAAGGGCTGAGGACGCCCGCGCCGGGGCGCGGGACGGAGGGGGCGCGAGGGGTGCGCCGGCCGGGTGGGGCGGACCCATCGGGGCGGGCACCCGCGCGCCGCGCACCGTTCACGCCCCGGCCCGCACCCCTTCGTGCGCGGCACACCCCGCGTGTCGGGGGCGCGGCGTACGGTGAAGGACATATGGACGACACCACGCACCGCCTCGCCGCCCCGATCACGTACGACCACGCCGCCGAGGCCCGCTGGGTCCCCGAACCCGACAAGCGCCCGGGCCGTACGGCCTTCCAGCGGGACCGCGCCCGGGTGCTGCACTCGGCGGCGCTGCGCCGGCTGGCCGGCACCACCCAGGTGGTCGCCCCGATGCGCAGCGACTTCCCGCGCACCCGCCTCACCCACTCCCTCGAATGCGCCCAGGTCGGGCGGGAGTTGGGCGCCGCCCTGGGCTGCGACCCGGACCTCGTGGAGACCGCCTGCCTGGCCCACGACATCGGCCACCCGCCGTTCGGCCACACCGGCGAGGAGGCCCTCGACCAGGCCGCCGAGGCCTGCGGCGGCTTCGAGGGCAACGCCCAGTCGCTGCGCATCCTGACCCGGCTCGAACCCAAGCGCTTCGCGCCCGAGGGAGAGCAGCCGGCCGTCCGGCTCGCCCCCTGGCCGGGCCGCAGCGTCGGCCTCAACCTGAGCCGGGCCGCCCTCGACGCCGCCGGCAAGTACCCGTGGACCAAGGGCGCCCACCCCACCGACCCGGCCTCGTCCAAGTACGGCGTCTACGCCGACGACCTGCCGGTCTTCCGCTGGCTGCGGGCCGGCTCCCCGGCCGGGCGCAAGTGCTTCGAGGCCACCGTGATGGACTGGTCCGACGACGTGGCCTACTCCACCCACGACGTCGAGGACGGCCTCCAGGCCGGCCACATCGACCCGGCCGTGCTGCGCGCCCCCGGCGAGCGGGCCGAACTCTTCAAGGTCGCCGAGCGCTACGCCCCGGACGCCGAGCCGGAGGAGCTGGCCGCCGCCCTGGACCGGCTGCTCGCCCAGGAGTGGTGGCCCCGCTCCTACGACGGCACCGCCCGGGCCCGGGCCGGGCTCAAGGACCTCACCAGCCAGCTGATCGGCCGCTTCTGCCTGGCCGCCGAGCAGGCCACCCGCGCCCGTTACGGCCCCGGCCGGCTCACCCGCTACGCCGCCGAGCTGGTGGTGCCGAGGGACGTCCGGCTGGAGTGCGCGGTGCTCAAGGCGGTCGCCGTCCGCTTCGTGATGCAGCGCGACGAGCAGGCCCAGCTGCGGGCCCGCCAGCGGATCGTGATCGCCGAGCTGGCGTACGTCCTCACCCAGCGCGCCCCCGACGGGCTGGACCCGGTGTTCGCCGCCATGTACCACGAGGCCGAGGACGACCGCGCCGCCCTGCGCACGGTCGTCGACCAGATCGCCACCCTCACGGACGCCTCCGCCCTGGCCCTGCACGCCAAACTCGTCGGCGCCGCCTGGGCGTAGCCGCCGGGCACGGCCGCGACGGCTCCGGTGCGGCCGTGCCCCGACCGGGGCCGAGCCCTCGGCGCGGCCGGAATGCCCCGCCGCCCCAGTAGACTTCCGGGGTGGCCGGGCGGATCAGGGACGAAGACGTACAGGCGGTGCGCAGCGCACTGCCGATCGACGCGGTGGTCGGCGACTACGTACAGCTGACCAACGGTGGCGGTGGCGAGTACAAGGGCGTCTGCCCCTTCCACGACGAGAAGTCCGCCTCGTTCTACGTGAACCCCGCCAAGGGCGTCTTCCACTGCTTCGGCTGCCAGGAGAACGGCGACACCATCGCCTTCCTGATGAAGATCGAGCACTTCACCTTCGCCGAGGCCGTCGAGCGGATGGCCGCCCAGGCCGGCATCACCCTGCGCTACGAGGAGGGCGGCTACAGCCCCCGCCACCAGCAGGGCGAGCGCACCCGGCTGGTCGAGGCGCACAAGGTGGCCGCCGCCTGGTACCAGGAGCAGCTGGCCTCGCCGGAGGCGGAGATCGGCCGCCGCTTCCTGGCCGAGCGCGGCTTCGACGAGGAGGCCGCCAGGACCTTCGGCGTCGGTTACGCCCCCGCGGGCTGGGAGCACCTGGTCCGCTACCTGCGCGGCAAGGGCTTCACCGACAAGGAGATCCTGCTCGGCGGCCTCGCCTCGCAGGGCCAGCGCGGCGGCCTGATCGACCGCTTCCGGGGCCGGCTGGTCTGGCCGATCCGGGACATCGCGGGCGAGGTGGTCGGCTTCGGCGCCCGCCGCCTGCGCGAGGACGACAACGGCCCGAAGTACCTCAACACCCCCGAGACGCCGATCTACAAGAAGTCCCACGTGCTGTACGGGATCGACCTGGCGAAGAAGGAGATCGCCAAGTCGGGCCGCGCGGTGGTGGTCGAGGGCTACACCGACGTGATGGCCTGCCACCTGGCCGGGGTCACCTCGGCGGTGGCCACCTGCGGCACCGCCTTCGCCGAGGACCACATCAAGATCATCCGACGGCTGCTGATGGACACCTCGCAGTACCGGGGCGAGACCGTCTTCACCTTCGACGGCGACGCGGCCGGGCAGAAGGCCGCCCTGCGCGCCTTCGAGGACGACCAGAAGTTCGCCGCCAAGACCTCCATCGCGGTCAGCCCGGGCGGCATGGACCCGTGCGACCTGCGCCTGGCCCAGGGCGACGAGGCGGTCAAGCACCTGATCGACAACCCGGTCCCACTGTTCGAGTTCGCGCTGACCTCGGCGGTCGCCCGGCACCGGGTGGACACCCCGGAGGGGCGCTCGGCGGCGCTGGAGGAGGCGGCCCCGATCGTCGCCAAGATCAAGGACCGCTCGATCCAGCACGAGTACGCCGTCCGCCTGGCCGGCATGCTCGGCATCCTGGACGAGCAGTTCGTCGTCCGCCGGATCTCCCAGCTGGCCCGCTGGGACCGCGAGCGCCAGCAGAACCCGCGCGGCGCGGCCGCCCAGCGCCGCCCCGAGCCGGCCCAGCCGCAGCGCGCCGCACAGCCCGCCTACCGGCTCAACCCGCGCGACCCGGCCCAGTTCGTCGAGCGGGAGCTGCTCAAGCTGGCGCTCCAGCACCCGGACCTGGTCAGCCCGGCCTTCGACCACTACGGCGAGGACGAGTTCCCGACCCCGCCGTACACCGCCGTCCGGCAGGCCGTCGCCAAGGCCGGCGGCGCCGCGTACGGGGCGACCCTGCCCGACTTCACCAGCGCGGTGCGCGAGGCGGCCCCGGACGACCAGGTGCGCTCGCTGGTCACCGAGCTGACCGTCGAGCCGGTCCGCTCGCGCCGCAAGGCGGACGCGATCTACGCGGGGGAGTTCCTGGTCAAGCTGCGCCTGCTGGCGGTGGACCGGCGGATCACCGAGGTCCGCGGCTACCTCCAGCGGCTCGGCCCCCGGGCCGAGGCCGAGCAGCTGCACGCGGTGCAGACCGAGCTGTGGCAGCTCCAGCAGTACGGGCAGCAGCTGCGCAGCCAGGGCGCGGCGGCGCTGTAACGCGCCCCGCGGCACCCGCCGCCCGGACGCGGTGTCCGGACCCGGCGCCCGAACCCGCGCGCAGAAAGTCGGCGCACGAGTCTCGGCCACGGAGCGTGGCGTACCGCACACTGGAGGGCGTCCCACC
Source organism: Kitasatospora sp. NPDC056273 (assembly GCF_042268845.1). NCBI lineage: Bacteria > Bacillati > Actinomycetota > Actinomycetes > Kitasatosporales > Streptomycetaceae > Kitasatospora > Kitasatospora sp. NPDC056273. The sequence goes on from NZ_JBHJSJ010000037.1 coordinate 77,041, forward strand.
TCCGTACTGCGCGGGTCCGCCAGAGTCGCGCCCGCCCCGAGGGGATGCCCGTGGAGCAAGGCGTCGTCGCAGCGACCACCACCAGTACGAGAGCGAACCCCGCCGAACCGGACGGGGAGCAGGACACCCACCACGGCCGGGCCGGGGCGGTGCCCCCGGACGGTGCCCGGATCCCCGCCCAGGGCCTGCCGGAGGGCCATCCGGACAGCCCGGACCCCGAAGCCGGGTCCGGGGCGCGGGCCGACGCCGAGGACCCGGACGAGCGCCGCGGGCCCGCCGACGACACCGGGCCGGCCGCCGACCTGCTGCGCCAGTACCTGCGCGAGATCGGCCGGATCCGCCTGCTCACCGCCGAGGAGGAGGTCGAGCTGGCCCGCCGGGTGGAGGCCGGCGTCTTCGCCGAGGAGCGGCTGAACGGCGACCCGCCGCCGCCCGACCCGCTGGGCGGCGAGCTGGACACCCTGGTGGTGCGGGGCCGGATCGCCAAGCGCCGGCTGATCGAGGCGAACCTGCGGCTGGTCGTCTCCGTCGCCAAGCGCTACGTCGGGCGCGGGCTGACCCTGCTGGACCTGGTCCAGGAGGGCAACCTGGGCCTGATCCGGGCGGTGGAGAAGTTCGACTACACCCGCGGTTTCAAGTTCTCCACGTACGCGACCTGGTGGATCCGGCAGGCGATGAGCCGGGCCCTGGCCGACCAGGCCCGGACGATCCGGGTGCCGGTGCACGTGGTCGAGCTGATCAACCGGGTGGTCCGGGCGAAGCGCGGCCTGCTCCAGGAACGCGGCCTGGAACCGACCGCGGCCGATATCGCCGCCGCCCTGGAGCTGACCGAGGAACGGGTGCGCGAGCTGCTCCGGCTGGCCCAGGAGCCGATCTCGCTGCACACCCCGGTCGGCGAGGAGGACGACGTCGCGCTCGGGGACCTGATCGAGGACGCCGACGCCGCCTCGCCCGCCGAGTCCGCGACCTTCCTGCTGCTGCGCCAGCACCTGGAGGCCGTCCTGGCCACCCTGGGAGATCGGGAGCGCCAGGTCGTCCAGCTCCGCTACGGGCTGGACGACGGTCGCCCGCGCACGCTGGAGGAGATCGGCGCGGTGTTCGGCGTGACGCGGGAGCGGATCCGCCAGATCGAGTCGAAGACCCTGGTCAAGCTCCGCGACCACGCCTGCGCCGAGCAGCTGCGCGGCTACCTCGACTGAGCCCGGCCAGGCTCTAGGACGGACTCGGCGCCGCGGCCGGAGCCGACGGGTCGGCCGGTGCGGGGTCGGCCGGTGTGGCCGGGGCCGGGGTCGTGGACGCGCCCGCGCCGGTGCCCGGCGGGGGAGAGGCGGGCCCGATCGGGATCGGGGTGGAGGCCACCACCATGGCCAGGTCGGAGACGACCGCGGTGCAGTCGTGGCCGGCCGGCTGGTAGCCGCAGACCTGGAAGGTGACGGTCGGGTCCGCCGCGTCCAGCATCGCCGAGTAGTTGTCGTAGCCCCAGTGGATGAGCGCCGTCTCGCTCTCGCCGGTGCCGTCGGTGATCGTCGCGTAGTCCTTCGGCTGGCCCTCGGTGATGGCCGCCCAGGCGGCCCGGCAGGTCTGGCTGTACCGGAGGTAGACGACCACCTTGCCGACCACCTGGGTCTGCAGGGTCCGGGCGTCCTTGCCGCAGCCGGTGGTCTTCGGGTCCTTGTGCGCGCAGCCGACGGCCTGACAGGCCGGGGCGGTGGGCCCGGGCTTGGGAGCGGCGGAGGCACCGGTCGTCGCGGCGGGCCGGTCGGCCGCCGCGGCCTGCCCGTCGTGCCGGCTGATCCGCAGGCCCACCAGCACCAGCAGCAGCGCCAGCGCGGCCGCACCGGAGACCAGCGCCGCCGGGCGCCGCCACCAGACGGCGGGGGCGGGCCCGGCCACCGGAGCCTCCTCGACGGAGACGGGTTCCCGAACGGCCTCCTCGACGGCGGGTTCCGCTACGGCGGGCCCCTCCACGGCGGCATCCTCGGCGCCCGAGGGCCCGTCAGCGACGGCCTCCGGCCCGGCCACCGCCCGCCGCCACAGCGCCCGCAGCGCGGCCCCGTCGCACTCGACCGCCCCGGCCAGCGCGTCCAGCGCCTGCTCGGTGACGACCCGCTTGCCGTTGAGCCAGCGCTCCCAGGAGGCCCGGCTGTAGTGGGTGCGGGCGGCCAGCTCGGACAGCGACAGTCCGGCGGCGTCCTTGACGGCCCGGAGCTCCTCCGCCAGGCGTCTGGCGGGCTCGGACAGCTCGTCGGGCAGCTGCTTCCAGGCGGAACCCACGGCGGCGCTCCAAACTCGAGAAACGGGGGGCGGGGAACGGGGGAGCGGCAGGGTCCCGGTCCGGGCCGTTCGGCGTCTCCGCTTCTCCAACCTGATCGGCCTGGCGTCCCAAACCCCAGGTCATGGCGCTGAGACGGACGGAAGTGTCTCACAACCCCCGGAGACGCTCGAACATCCATGTGGTCATCGTGCAGAGTTCTCTGGCCGGTGCGGTCCGCCCGTCGGTGGAACCGTTCGGACCCCGATCGATCACCCGTCGTCGGTCCGCACCCGCTCCCGGCCCCCACCGGTCCGGGGCAGCCTCGCGGGGGGAGGCTGCCCCGGACCGCCGGGATGCTCCGGCGGGGAGGGCGCTTCGCTGCGCCCTCCCCGCCGTGACGTTCTCCCGGTCGTACGACCGGCCGGATGCACGCCCGGCCGCGCGAACGGGGTCAGTGGTGGAAGCCCGGCCGGGGCGGCACCCCGAGCTCCCGGAGCGGGACGGGCTGGCGCCGCAGCTCCGGCAGCAGCCGGTCGAGGTCGGCCAGCAGCAGGTCGGCGAGGTCCCGGGAGAAGCCGTTGCGGCAGACCACCCGGAGCACCGACAGGTCCTCCCGGTTCGCCGGGAAGGTGTACGCGGGGACCTGCCAGCCGCGCTCGCGCAGCCGCCGTGAGACGTCGAACACGTCGAACGGGACGTCACCCTCGGTGGTGAGGGCGAACACCGGGACCTGGTCGCCGCGGGTCAGCAGCCGGAAGCCGTCCAGCTTCCCGATCCGCCCGGCCAGGTAGGTGGCGACCTCGCGGCAGGCGCCCTGGACGGCCCGGAAGCCCTCCCGGCCGAGCCGCAGGAAGACGTAGTACTGGGCCACCACCTCGGCGCCGGGCCGGGAGAAGTTGAGGGCGAAGGTCGGCATCTCGCCGCCCAGGTAGTTGACCCGGAAGACCAGCTCCTCCGGCAGCGCCGCCCGGTCGCGCCAGAGCGCCCAGCCCACGCCGGGGTACACCAGGCCGTACTTGTGGCCGGAGGTGTTGATCGAGGCCACCCGGGGCAGCCGGAAGTCCCAGAGCAGCTCCGGGTCGAGGAAGGGCGCCACCATGGCGCCGGAGGCGCCGTCCACGTGCACCGGGACGTCGGTGCCGGTGCGCTCCTGGTAGGCGTCCAGGGCCGCGCAGATCTCCGCGACCGGCTCGTACGAGCCGTCGAAGGTGGAGCCGAGCACGCCGACCACCCCGATGGTGTCCTCGTCGCACAGGGCGACCGCCCGCTCGGCGTCCAGGTGGAAGCGGGTGCCCTCCATCGGCGCGGTGCGCGCCTCGATCTCCCAGAAGTTGCAGAACTTCTCCCAGCACACCTGCACGTTGACGCCCATCACCAGGTTGGGCCGGGCCCCGGCGGCGTAGCGGTCGGCGTTGCGGTGCATCCAGCGGCGCTTGAGCGCCATGCCGGCCAGCATGCAGGCCTCGCTGGAGCCGGTGGTGGAGCAGCCGACCGCGCCGTCCGGGTCGGGGGCGTGCCAGAGGTCGGCGAGGATCGCCACGCAGCGCCGCTCCAGTTCGGCGGTCTGCGGGTACTCGTCCTTGTCGATCATGTTCTTGTCGAGGCACTCGGTCATCAGCCGGGTGGCCTGGGCCTCCATCGAGGTGGTGACGAAGGTCGCCAGGTTGAGCTTGGCGTTGCCGTCCAGCATCAGCTCGTCGTGGATCAGCTGGTACGCGGTCTCGGCCGCGACGGGGACCTCGCCGAGCCGGTGCAGCGGCGGGGCCAGCTTCATCGCGCCCAGCGGGTCGGCGATGGTCGGGTACGGGCCGATGCTCAGCCGGCGGTCGCCGCCAGCCCCCTTGTGCAGCGCCATGGCGTCCTGCCGTCCTTCGGGTCGGTGGCCGTGTCCCGTCCCACGCTGCCACCGGGTGCCGGGCGACGCATCCGCGCGGTCCGTCACCCCCGCTCCGGGGCTCGGTCCGCCGCCCCCGCTCCGGGGTCAGGCCGCCGCCTCCGGGTGGACCTGGTCGCGGGCGGCCCGGTACTGCTGACGCACCGCCGAGCCGATCGCCAGGTCCTGCTCCCCGTCGGGCTCGACGGTCTCGGCGTCGGGCAGCTCCCACTCCGGGGGCTGCGGGGTGCCGGCCAGCGCCCAGGCGGCCTGCCGGGCGGCCCCGCGGGCGGCGTGCGCGCCGGGCGGCGGCACCACGACCGGGACGCCGAACAGCATCGGGGCGATGTGCCGGACGGCGGGCAGCCGCCCGGCCGTGCCGAGCAGGAACACCCGCTTCACCGGGACGCCCTGGGCGCGCAGCACGTCGAGGGCGTCGGCGATGTTGCAGAGCATGCCCTCGACGGCGGCCCGGGCCAGGTGCTGAGGGGTCATCGCCTCGGCCCGCAGGCCGGTCAGGGTGCCGGCCGCGTGCGGCAGCGCGGGGGTGCGCTCGCCGTCCAGGTACGGCAGCAGCACCAGGCCGTAGGCGCCGGGGGAGGAGTGCAGGGCGAGGTCGCTCAGGCCCTCCAGGTCCCGGCCGAGCAGGGCGGCCGTGGAGCGGAGCACCTGGGCGGCGTTGAGGGTGGCGACCATCGGCAGGTGCCGGCCGCTGGCGTCGGCGAAGGAGGAGACCAGGCCGGACGCGTCGACCACGGCCTCCTCGTGCACCGCGAAGATCGTCCCGGCGCTGCCGAGCGAGACCACCGCGTCGCCCGGGCCGAGGCCCAGGCCCAGCGCGGCGGCCATGTTGTCCCCGGTGCCGGCCGAGATCAGCAGGCCCTCGGGGGTGTGCCCGGCGGGCTCGGCCGGGGGCAGGACGTCGGGCAGTCTGAGCTCGTGGCCGAGCGCCAGCTCCACCAGGTCCTGCCGGTACTCGCCGGTGATCGGCGACCAGTAGCCGGTGCCGGAGGCGTCGCCGCGGTCGGTGGTGCGGCGCTTGGGGTGGCCGAGCAGCTGCCAGACCAGCCAGTCGTGCGGCAGCAGCACCTCGGCGACCCGGCGGGCGTTGGCGGGCTCGAACTCGGCCAGCCAGCGCAGCTTGGCGACGGTGTACGTGGGGGCCGGCACGGAGCCGATCGCGGCCGTCCAGGCGGCCGGGCCGCCGAGGGCGTCCAGCAGTTTGGCGGCGGCGCCGCTGGAGCGCGGGTCGTTCCAGAGGATCGCCGGGCGGACCAGCACCCCGCCCGCGTCGAGGCCGATCATCCCGTGCTGCTGGGCGCTGACCCCGATCGCCCGGACGCTCTCCAGCAGGCCGCCGGTCGCGGCGTCGCCGAGCGAGTGCAGCCAGACCTGGGGGTCGGCCTCGCCCGGGCGCAGGTCCTGGTCCTCGGGGACGGGGTGCGGCGCCTTGCCGGAGCGCAGGACGGCGCCGGTGTCGGCGTCGCACGCGACGATCCTGGTGCGGTTGGTCGAGCTGTCTATCCCCGCGACGATGGCCATGCCGAGATCATGCCTCAGCCCGGCCCCGGACGCGTCCGGGCCGGGCGGCCTGTTGCGGGTTCGCGACCCCGGGGCGGGGTCCGCTTCGCCCAGCTGTCACCGTCCCGTCACGGACGGCGGGTACCCGGCCCGACCGCCCCGGGTGAGGCGGTCGGGCCGGGCCCGGCGCTCACGGCCGGAAGGTCCCCCAGCCGTCGTCCTCCGCCCTGGTGCGGTTGAAGTACGGCACCCGGTCGGTGACGGCGTTCGGCAGCCGGTCGCCGACCCGGCCGGCGACCGCGTCGGCCGCCTTCCCGGCCACCGCACCGGCCTGCTGCCGGGCCCGGTCGGTCGCGTTCTGGACCGTGGGGTTCCGGGCGATCTCCCGGGTGACCTTGGCGATCTGTTCGTAGCGCTGGCGCCCGGCTCGCGAGCCCAGGACGTAGCCGGCCGCGAAACCCACGGCCAACGACAGCTTCCACATGGTCGGATCCACCCTCTCCTGGCGGCCTCTGCCGCATTGCCCTACCCGTACGTCGGGACGGCGAACCGTCCGCGCCCCAGCATCCCCGGCCCCGTCGCCGGGCGCGCGCGGGGCACGCCGGGCGGCGATCCGGGGGCGATCCGGGAAAGCGATTGGCGGACCACCCCCCCGAGTGCGCTAATGTATGTCCCGCAGCGAGCGCCGAGGAGCCCGGGAGACCGGGGGTCGAGGCGGGAGCCGATCCCCCATAGCTCAATTGGCAGAGCAGCCGACTGTTAATCGGCAGGTTATTGGTTCGAGTCCAATTGGGGGAGCTCGGGAGAAGGCCCTCCGGGGTCCTGTTCCCGTCCGTGGTACGGAAGTTGGGTACCGCGATCCCGCATAGCTCAATTGGCAGAGCAGCCGACTGTTAATCGGCAGGTTATTGGTTCGAGTCCAATTGCGGGAGCTGCACCGGGCCTGCCCGGTGACTGCTCAGAGCGAAGGCCCCTCGGTCGACCGGGGGGCCTTCGTGTTGTCCCCGTCCGGCTCCGCGGCGTGACGTGCGCGACACCGCCCCCGGCACCGGGGGCGGCTCCCGGGTCAGGCGGTCGCCTTCCGGTAGAGCTCGGCGACCCGCTGGTCGAAGGTGACGCTGTACGAGGTGCCGGGGGTCTCCCCGCCCTCCTGGTAGCCGCCGATCACGCCGACCACCGCGCCGTTCGGGGTGACCCAGGGGCTGCCGCTGGTGCCGTCGGTGTAGCCGCCGCAGTCGAAGCGCTCCTGGGTGGCGCTCTGCGAGCTGGTGCGGACGGCGCAGGTGATCGGCTCGTCGCTCTCGTTCGGGTAGCCGGTGACCGAGACGGACAGCCCGAAGCCCTGGCCGGTGCCGACCGGGTTGCCGCCGACCGCCTCCTCGACCTGCCGGCCGTCGACCGGGCCCACCGTGACGAAGGCCACGTCGTACTCGGGGTCGTCGCCGGCCGCCCAGCGCGGGTCGACGGTGATCGCCTGCACCGGCCAAGTCCCGTACGGGGTGGACCCGTTGCGGTAGCCGGGGGTGAACACCAGGCCGTCCAGCAGGCCGATCCGGCGGGTCTGCACGCAGTGCGCCGCGGTGACCAGCAGGTTGCCCCGGGGGCTGTGCACCACGCTCGCGGTGCAGGCCCGCGGTCCCTGCGCGGTGTGGATGGAGAGGGTGCCGATCCGGTCCCGGGCGGGGCTCCGCTGCGCGACCTCGGCGCGGGGCGCCGCGTCCTGCCCGCCGCAGGCGGTGCCGGCGGCCAGCAGCAGGGCGGCCAGCGCGACCGTTCGTGCCGTGTGCGCGGGCCGCGCCGGGCGGGAGGCCATCGGGGCTCCGTCTCGTCCTCGGGGCGGGCACCGGGGCCGTGCGTTCCGCCGTTCGTGAGGAAGATCTACCAGGCCGGGCCCGGCGGCGCCACCGCCGGGGTCCCGCCCGCCGCCCGGTCAGCCGGTGGCGCGGTCGTACAGCGCCTGGACGCGGTCGCCGAAGTAGCTGCTGTACGAGGTGTCCGGGCTGTTGCCGCCCTCCTGGTAGCCGCCGATCACGCCGACCACGGTGCCGGTCCTGGTGCTCGGGTCGAAGTCGGTGACCCAGGGGCTGCCGCTGGTGCCGCCGGTGTAGTCGGGGCAGTCGATCCGCAGCTGGGTGGGGCTCTGCTGGAGGGTGGTGTTGGAGCAGGTGATCGGGACGCCGCTGCTGCTCGGGTAGCCGGTGATCTTCACCGGGAGCCGGTAGCCGCGGTTGACGCCCAGTCGGTTGGCGCCGAGCACCTGCTGGACCTGCTGCCCGTTCTGGGCCTGGACGACCGCGAAGGCGACGTCCATGTCCGGGTCGGCGTGGTCGTTCCAGGCGTCGTCCACGGTGACGGCCAGCAGCGGCCAGACGCCGCTGGGGGTGTCGCCGTCGCGGTAGCCGGGGACGAAGACCAGGTCGCCGCGCCGGCCGAGCTTCGGGTCCCAGACGCAGTGGGCGGCGGTGACGACGAGGTTGAGCCCGGCGCTGTCGACCACGCTGGCGGTGCAGAAGTGGTCGCCGGTGGCGTTGCGGGTGAACACCGCGCCGACCAGGCCGTTGAGCACCGTGGGCTTGGCGGTGCGGGTGACGCCGGTGTGCCGGCCGGACGCGCCCTTGAACCGCTGCCGGTTCCAGCCGTGGCTGTTGACGGCGGCGGAGGTGGCGGCGGCGGTGGGTGGTGCGGAGGTGACGGTCGGGGAGCTTCCGCCCGGCCGCGCCGCGGTGGTGCAGCCCGCCGCGGCCAGCACCAGCGCGAGCGCCGCGGCCGCCGCCCCCGTCCCACGTGTCGTCATCCGCCCAGGCTGCCCCGGACGGGTGCCCCGCCGCCACCCGGGCTGCGCCGCCCGGGAGGGGCGCACCGTCGCGCACCCAGGTGCGCCCCCGGCGAGCATCACGGGTGATCGACCGGCTATGCTGCCCGGGACGGCCTCGCTGGGGCCGTCTGCTGCTGCCGTGTCGACGACCGGCGCGCGCGGCGAACCGGGGCGGTAGCTCAGCCGGTTAGAGCAGGGGACTCATAATCCCTTGGTCGTGGGTTCGAGTCCCACCCGCCCCACCTTCTCGATGTGCGACGAGTGTCGTGACGACCCTTCGCGGGCGGGCCGCCGAGCCGGGGCCCCGCCGCCTTTCCACCGCATGCGACGTCGCAGAGTCTAGGCCGCGGCCACCCTCCTTCCCCGTGTGGCGCGCCGGAATTCACCCGCCCGTGGGCATCGGTCCCGACCGTCCCCGACGGCTCTCCGCCGCCCTCTCTGCGGCCGTTCGTCCCCTCCTTCCCGTCACCGGACCCTGGCGCCGCGCGCTCAAAAAGTGATATCACTTTGCCATCGGATGCGGATGCTCGCCGAAGGAGTCGCCCCATGACCACCCAGCCTTTCGCCGTCGAGGACGGTGTCGTCCTGGACCTCCCGGTCCCCAAGATCACCGAACGGGCCATCACCGGGGCGGCCGGCCTGCCGGTCCTCGGCGGCACGCTGCTCGGCCTGCTCGCCGGAGTCGGCTCCTTCGTCGCCGGCGCGGTCCAACTCTCCGGCAGCGGAAAGGGGTTGGGCATCGGGCTGATGGTCCTCGGGCCGGTGCTGCTGCTCGGCTCGGTGGTGCTGATGTGCGGGCTGACGGTGGTCTCGCCCGGACAGGCCCGGGTGGTCCAGCTGCTCGGGCGCTACCGGGGCACCGTCCGCGCCGAGGGCATGACCTGGCTGAACCCCTTCACCAGCCGGCGCCGGATATCCACCCGGATCCGCAACCACGAGACGGAGACCACCAAGGTCAACGACGCGGACGGCAACCCGATCGAGATGGCCGCCGTGGTGGTCTGGCAGGTCGAGGACACCGCGATGGCGGTCTTCGAGGTGGACGACTACGCCGACTTCGTCGCCATCCAGACCGAGACGGCCGTACGGCACATCGCCACCAGCTACCCGTACGACGCCCACCACGAGGGCCAGTTGTCGCTGCGCGACGGCGCGGACGAGATCGCCCGCAAGCTCTCCACCGAGATCGCCGCCCGGGTCGCCGCGGCCGGAGTGCGGGTCATCGAGTCCCGGATCACCAGGCTCGCGTACGCTCCGGAGGTCGCCCAGGTGATGCTCCAGCGCCAGCAGGCCGGGGCCGTGGTGGCGGCGCGCAGGCTGATCGTCGAGGGCGCCGTCGGTATGGTCGAGGAGGCGCTGGACCGGCTCGCCGAACGCGATGTCGTGGAGCTGGACGAGGAGCGCAAGGCCGCCATGGTGAGCAACCTCCTGGTGGTGCTCTGCGGCGACCGCGGCACCCAGCCCGTCGTGAACACGGGCTCCCTCTACCAGTAAGGCGAGGCCTTGGCGACGGAACGGAAGAAGCTCCTGTTGCGACTGGACCCTTCAGTTCACGACGCGCTGGCCCGGTGGGCCGGGGACGAACTGCGCAGCACCAACGCCCAGATCGAGTTCCTGCTCCGCCGTGCCCTCACCGACGCCGGCCGGATGCCCGGCGGCGCGGCCCGGCTCCCCCGGCGCGGACGCCCGCGCAAGGAGAGCCCGCCCGAGGAGAACCCGGAGAGCCGCCCGGAGAGCCCGGAGAGGCCGCAGAGCGGTGGTTCCGCGGCGGACTGACCGCGGCGGGCCGGGCACCGACCGAACGACCGGAGAACGAGATGGACCTGCTCGCCAAACTGCCCAGCAAGCCGCCCGCAGACCTCCCCGTCAACCTGCCCGAGAAGCTGTACCTGCTCGCCTACGACCCGCGGCGCGGGCGGATCACCCGGCAGTCCACCCTCCACCTGGTGCTGCAGGCGGCGGCGCTGACCGAACTGCTGCGCCGCGGACTGGTGCGCGAGGAGGGCCGGACGGCCGTCGCGAGGGTCCGGGACTCCGCTGCCTCGGCCGGCCTCGACCCGTACAGCGCCCACCTGCTGGGCCGGATCCAGGAGAAGCGGCCGCACAGCTGGAGCTGGTGGATCGGCCGCGCCCCCAGCGTCGGGCGCGACCAGCCGGCCCGGCGGATCCGGGAGGGCCTGGCGGAGGCGGGCTGGATCGGCCTCCAGCAGGGCCGGGCGGCCGGGGTGCTCCCGGTCACCCGGGTCACCCTGGACGGGCCCGAGGTGCGCGCGGCGCTGGCGGCCTCCGTCACCGCCGCGCTGAAGGGCCCGCTCAGCCGGGTGGACCCGGCCGACGCGGCGCTGGTGGCCCTGGTCGCCGCGGGGCGGCTGCGCACGGTGCTGGATCCCAAGCAGCGCCGGGAGCACCGCGGCCGGATCGAGAAGCTGTACCCGGCGGCCGGCCCGGTCCCGAAGGCGCTCGGCTCGGCCCTCGCCTGGCGCCAGGCGAGCCACACGGCGGAGATCGCCGTCCTGGGCTGACGGGCCGTCCACGGGGGTGGCGGCCCGTCCCGGGGCGCGGAGCCCGGCCGCCGCACCGGCGGGCCGGGC
>NZ_JBHJSJ010000038.1:0-2801 GCF_042268845.1 Kitasatospora sp. NPDC056273
GTCGCCGCCGAGGCCGGCGATGCGCTCGCCCTCGACGGCGAGGCGGTCGCCCTCGACGACGCCGCCGGGCAGGACCAGCCGGGCACCGGCCAGGGCAGTACGGTCACGGTCCGCGGTGGTCACGCGGTCACCTCCATGGAGAGCAGATCCCAGGCGAGCAGGCCCGCGCCCAGGGACGCGGCGGTGTCTTTGAGCATGGCGGGTACGACCTTCGGGGGCATCTGGAAGGTCAGTCGCCCGGTGACCGCCGCGCGCAGCGGAGTGAAGAGCGTGTCGCCGGCCTCGGCCAGCCCGCCGCCGACGATCACCGTGGACGGGTCGAGCAGGCTCTGGGCCAGCACGATGCCGTCCGCCAGGGCGTCGACGGCGCGCTGCCAGACCGCGAGGGCGCGGTCGTCCCCGGCGTCCACCGCGGCGGCGCAGGATGCCGCGTCGGCGTCGGGGTCGCCGCTGGTCTCGGCCCAGGCGCGGGAGACGGCGGAGGCCGAGGCCAGCGTCTCCAGGCAGCCGCGGGCGCCGCAGCCGCACTGCGGTCCGCCCGGGCGGACCACGACGTGGCCGATCTCGCCGCCGTAGCCGTGCGCGCCGGCCTCGATCCGGCCGTCGATGCCGATGGCGCCGGCGATGCCGGTGCCGAGGGCGATGAACAGGAAGCGGTCGACGCCGCGGCCGGCTCCGAGCCGGCCCTCGGCCAGGCCGCCGGAGCGCACGTCGTGGCCGAGGGCCACCGGCATCGCGCCGCCGTCCGGTCCGGCCAGGCGCTCGCCGAGGAGCTTGCGCAGCGGGAGCTCGCGCCAGCCGAGGTTGGCGGAGAAGACCGCGATGCCGTTCTTCTCGTCGATCGTGCCCGGGACGGCGACACCGGCCGCGAGCGGGGCGACGCCGAAACGGCTGCGGCCCTCGTCCGCCAGGTCGGTGGCGAAGTCGAGGATGGCGGCGACGACGGCGTCCGTGCCGTGCTCCCGCCCGGTCGGTCGGCGTGCCTCGAACAGCACGGAGCCGTCCTGGGCGAGCAGCGCGGCCTTCATGCCGGTGCCGCCTACATCGAGTGCGATGACGTGCTTCACGGAGGACAGTTTCCCTTGGGCGGGTAGAAGAGGTCTAGTCCAGTTGTCGGATTGGTCTGGTCCATACTGGGTGAGCTTTGTCGCAGCTGCGGGGGTGTGCGCGGCTTTGCGCCGGGGTGCGGGGCGGGTGCGGACCGGGGTGAGTGGGGGTTTTGTTGCGCATTGTGCAATGACGCCGAGCACTTCGATAACTACTGGGGCGGCGCCGGGCGGTGGTGTGGACCGGTGGTCGACGGGTTTGGGAGTGTTGCGCGTCCCCCTGCCGGATTCCCCCGTTCCGGCTGCGTTCACCCCCCGTTCCATCCCCCCGAAGGCGGTACCCGCGTTGAACAGGCGCGTCCACGTTCCCACCCGTGTGCTCGGCGGTGCGCTGGCCGGAGCACTGGTCCTCACCGCGGTCAGTGCCTGCGGCGGGCAGGACGACGGGCCGGTCACCCTCAGACTGGTCGCCGCCGACTACGGGGAGAGCCCCGAGACCAGCTCCCAGCACTACTGGGACGCGGTCGCCAGGGACTTCGAGGCGGCCAACCCCGGGATCAAGGTCAGCGTCGAGGTGGACAGCTGGACCGAGATCGGCAAGAAGGTCGAGGACATGATCGCGGCCGGCAAGTCGCCGGACCTGCTCCAGACCGGCGGCTTCGCGGACCAGGTCGCGGCGGACCGGCTGTACCCGGCCTCCGACGTGCTCTCGGTGGACACCCAGGCCAGGTTCCTGGACACCTTCGCGCACGCCGGGCAGGTGGTCGGGACGCAGTACGGGATCCCGTTCGTCTCCTCCTCGCGGGTGCTCTTCTACAACAAGGCGGTCTTCCGGCAGGCCGGCATCACCCAGCCGCCCGCCACCTGGAACGAGCTGCGGCAGGACGCCGAGAAGATCAAGGCCAAGGTGCCGGGGGTGACCCCGTACGGGCTGCCGCTGGGGCCGGAGGAGGCACCGGCCGAGTCGATGCTGTGGACGCTGAGCGGCGGCGGCAGCATCTCCGACGACGTCGGCAACTACACCATCGACAGCGCCCAGAACCAGGCCACCTTCGGCTGGCTGAAGAGCAACCTGGTGGCCACCGGGCTGACGTACCCGGACCCGGGCAAGATGAACCGCACCCCGGTGTTCCAGGACTTCGCCGCCGGGAAGGTCGCGATGCTGAACGGGCACCCGACCCTGCTGCGGATGGCGACCGCCGGGAAGATCGAGTTCGGCACGGCGCCGATCCCGAAGAAGGACGGCGTCGGACGGACCGGGAGCCTCGGGGTCGCGGACTGGATGATGGCGCTGAAGGCGAACGGGCACAAGAACGAGATCAAGAAGTTCCTGGCGTTCGTCTACGGCAAGGACAACCAGCTGAAGTTCGACGAGCAGTACAACCTGCTGCCGGTCACCCAGGACGCGTTCGCCCAGATGTCGTCCGACCCCAAGCACGAGGACCTCAAGCAGTTCGCGGTCGGGCTCAGCAACGCGAGCTTCTACCCGTTCGGGGACCCGGCCTGGGGCGAGGTCAGCAACCGGATCAAGGCCGGGATCGGGCAGGCCGTGACGGGGGACCCGAAGCAGGTGCTCGAAGGACTGCAGGACGCGGCGGTGAAGGAAGCGGTGAAGGTCCGCAAGTAGCAGGTCGTCGGGGCCGGGGCGTGGTTCGCCCCGGCCCCGACGGGGCTCAGGGCAGCGTGATTGGGGAGGGCGTTGGGGGGGGGGTGTGTTTTAAAAAAAATTAGCGGGCGACGAGATTTTTGGTGTTG
>NZ_JBHJSJ010000038.1:2811-87744 GCF_042268845.1 Kitasatospora sp. NPDC056273
GGTGGGGGGGCCCCCGACGCTGGTTCTCGTTGGAGTGCGGGCCGGGGGGTTTCTGTCCGGGGTCTGGGACCGAATGATGCCGGGGGGGGGGGGGGGGGGGTGGTCCCCCCCGCCCCCGACGGGGCTCAGGGCAGCGTGATGGCGTAGGCCTTGCGGAGGGTCTCGTGGACCGTCCAGGTGGTGCGGTCGCCCTCGCGCAGTACCGCGCAGTCGCCGGGGCCGACCTCTAGGGTCGGGCCGCCCTCGACCTCGATCGTGGCCCGGCCGCTGAGCACCACGAACATCTCGTCCGCCTCGACGTCCGTGACCACGCCGGGGGTGATCTGCCAGAGACCGCGCAGGTGGCGGCCGTCGGCGGACTCGGAGAGCACCCTGCCGGTGACCTCGGGGGTGCCCGAGACGATCTGGGACGGGTCGAGCGGGTCGGGGTCGAGGTCGGCGGTCGGGATGTGCAGGGCGAAGCTCGGCGTGGTCATGGGGGTGACGGTAGCCGGGCGCGGGGAGCGGTGGGGCGAGCAGTGTGTGTCCGGGTCGCGCGCGAGAATGACACTCCGTAGCGGTGGACGGAGGTGTCGGCGGTGGGCGAGCTGAGCGAGCGGGACCGGGCGGTGCTGGCGCTGGAGGGGCGGCAGTGGCGGACGGCGGGGGCCAAGGAGCGGGCGATCCGGGAGGAGCTGGGGCTCTCCCCGACGCGGTACTACCAGGTGCTGAACGCGCTGCTGGACCGGGAGGAGGCGCTGGCGCACGCGCCGGTGCTGGTGAACCGGCTGCGGCGGGTGCGGGAGGCCCGGCGGGGGGCCCGTTGACGGGTGGGGGGTTCGGGCTCTCGGGAGGGTGGGGGGCCGGGGGTGGCTCCGGGGGTGGTCGCTCCGGGGGCTGGATGATTTTCAGACTGCCAACCCTGTGGGTGGGGGGCTACCACCGTTGGCAGTCTGAAAATCACCCGTCACGCCCCTCTCCGCGGCCACCCCCTGCGCCACCCCCTCCCGCAGCGCGTCCCTCTCGCCGGGTGAATCGAGGGGTGGGTGGGTGGTTGCGGTGGGTGGGGGAGGGGCGGGTGGGTGGGGGGTGGGGGAGGTGGCCCTGGTGGGGAGGTGGGGAGGCCGGGGTGCGGGGGCTCCGGGGAGGCCGGGGTGCGGAGTGGGGGGCTCCGGGGTAGGGCTTCGGTATGGGCTTTGAAGAGATGTTCGTGCCGGGGACCGGGGCTGGGCGGGACGGGGTGCGGGCGGTGCTGGGCGCGCCCGGGGATGCCGTGATCGGGTTGGACTTCGACGGGACGCTGGCGCCGATCGTGGCGGATCCGGGGCGGGCGCGGGCGCATCCGGGGGTGGTGGGGGTGTTGCGGCGGCTGGCGCCGGTGGTGGGGGGCGTCGTGGTGGTGACGGGGCGGCCGGCCGGGGTGGCGGTGGAGTACGGGGGGTTCGCGGACCTGCCGGGGGTGGTGGTGCTGGGGCACTACGGGGCCGAGCGGTGGGAGGGCGGGGAGCTGTCGGCGCCGGAGGTGCATCCGGGGGTGGCGCGGGTGCGGGCGGTGCTGCCGGGGGTGCTGGAGCGGGTGGGGGCGCCCGAGGGGACGTGGGTGGAGGACAAGGGGCGGTCGGTGGCCGTGCACACCCGGCGGACGGCGGCGCCGGAGGAGGCGTTGGAGCTGCTGCGGGCGCCGGTGGGGGAGCTGGCGGCCGGGCACGGGCTGGTGGTGGAGCCCGGGCGGCTGGTGCTGGAGCTGCGGCCGCCGGGGGTGGACAAGGGGGCGGCGCTGACCGGGTTCCTGCGCGAGCGGGGGGCGCGGTCGGTGCTCTACGCGGGGGACGACCTGGGGGACGTGGCGGCCTTCGCCGCGGTGGAGGAGCTGCGCGGCGAGGGCGTGGCCGGGGTGCTGGTCTGCGCCGGCGCGGTGGGGGACGCGCCGGTGCGGGAGCTGGCGGACCGGGCGGACCTGGTGGTCGCCGGGCCGGAGGGCGTGGTGGAGCTGTTGGGGGCCTTGGCGGACGCGCTCACAGCGCGTTGAGCTGGTCCAGGAACCACTGCTGCGGGGGGAGCGCGGTGGCCGCCGCCACCAGGCGCTTGGTGCGGTCGGCGCGCTCCTCCGGGCTCATGGTGAGGCCGGCGTGGAGGGCCTCGGCGGTGGCGATGACGTCGTAGGGGTTGACGGTGAGGGCGTCGTCCTTGAGTTCGGCGTGGGCGCCGGCCTCGCGGGAGAGGACGAGGGCGCAGCCGTGGTCGGAGACCACCGGGACCTCCTTGGCGACCAGGTTCATGCCGTCGCGGATGGGGTTGACCAGGGCGACGTCGGCCAGCCGGTAGGCGGCGAGGGAGCGCGGGAAGTCGTCGTCGACGTGGAGGATCAGGGGCCGCCAGGCGGGGGTGGCGAACTCGGCGTCGATCTCCTCGGCCAGCCGCTGGACGGCGGCCGTGTAGGCGCGGTACTCGGCGAGGTCGGTGCGGGACGGGTAGGCGAAGGCGATGTGCACCACCCGGTCGTGCCACTCGGGGCGGGTGCGGAGCAGGTGCCGGTAGGCCTGGAGGCCGCGGACGATGTTCTTGCTCAGCTCGGTGCGGTCGACCCGGACGATGGTGCGGCGGTCGCCGACGGCCGCGCGGAGGGCGGCGAGGCGTTCGTCGACGTCGGGGCGGTGGGCGCGCTCGCGCAGGAAGTCGGCGTCGGCGCCGAGGGCGTGGACGCCGAGGCGCGTGGTGCGGCCGTCGACGGTGACGGTGAGCGCGTCGTGGTCGACGGTCGCGCCGAGGAGGTCCTCGCAGCAGGCGGCGAAGGCGCGGGCCCAGCGCTGGGTCAGGAAGCCGGCCCGGTCGGCACCGAGGATGCCGGTGAGGACGGCCCGGGCGACGTCGTCGGGCAGCATCCGGTAGTACTCGGGCGGGGCCCAGGGGGTGTGCGAGAAGTGGCCGATCCGCAGGTCGGGGCGGGCTTCGCGGAGCAGGGCCGGGACCAGGGAGAGGTGGTAGTCCTGGACGAGGACGGCGGCGTTCGGGGCGGCCTCGGCGGCGAGGGCTTCGGCGAAGGCCTCGTTGTAGGCCCGGTAGGCGGCCCATTCGGTGCGGAAGGCGGCGTCGAAGGAGGGCGCGGTGGGGGTCGCGTAGAGCAGGTGGTGGACGAACCAGAGGGTGGAGTTGGCGACGCCGTTGTAGGCGCGGGCGAAGGTCAGCGGGTCGATGTCCAGCATCCGTACGGCCTGGCCGCCGACCTCGTGGCCGGCCAGGTCGAGGCGGCCGTGGGGTGCCTCGGCGGCGGCCCTGCGGTCGGAGTCGTCGAGGGCGGCGCAGACCCAGACGGCGTTCGGGTCGTCGATGGCGGAGAGGCCGGAGACCAGGCCGCCGCCGCCGCGGCGCAGGGTCAGCGTGCCGTCGTCGGCGGTGCTGAAGGACACCGGTCCCCGGTTGGACGCCACCAGGACGGGGGCGGTGCCGGTCACGCTCGAACGGTTGGTCGTGAGATCGCCCATGGTTGGCATGTTGCCGTGGGGTCGGCGTGGCAAACCCGTGCGGCCCGTCGAAGAGAGGGCCC
Source organism: Kitasatospora sp. NPDC056273 (assembly GCF_042268845.1). Classification (NCBI taxonomy): domain Bacteria; kingdom Bacillati; phylum Actinomycetota; class Actinomycetes; order Kitasatosporales; family Streptomycetaceae; genus Kitasatospora; species Kitasatospora sp. NPDC056273. The sequence goes on from NZ_JBHJSJ010000038.1 coordinate 6,335, forward strand.
AGGGCCTCTCTTTCGGATCACGTCGCGCGCCTGGCATGATCCGAAAGAGAGGCCCTAATGGCGGGCGGCGTACTCGGGGAGGGTGTGGATCGGGGGGCGTTCGAGGGCGGTCACCGGGTGGGTGTGGGCGGTGAAGGCGCGGGTTTCCGGGTCGCGGGTGAACTGGGTGAGGTGGGGGTGGACGAGGTCGGCGGAGGCCTTGAGGCGGTGGGTGCGGTCGAGGCGTTCCAGGGCGGTCCGGTAGATGGTGGCGGCCATCCGGCCGAGGGCCTGGCCGTCCTGGTGGCGGTGGTGCCGGACGCCGACGTCCACCTGGGCGAGGGCGTCCAGGCCGGCCAGCTCCAGGGCGTCGACCAGCAGGCCGAGTTCGACGCCGTAGCCGGTGGGGAAGGGCAGCCGTTCGAGCAGTGAGCGGCGGGCCGCGTACTCGCCGCCGAGCGGCTGGACGAAACCGGCGAGTTCCGGCCAGTGGAGGTTGAGCAGGGGGCGGGCGACGAGTTCGGTGACCCGGCCGCCGCCGGCTGGCAGGACGGCGCCCTCCGACTCCAGCGGGCGGTCGTACATGGCCTTGACCAGCTGGATGGACTCGTCGGTGAGCAGCGGGCCGATGATGCCGGAGACGAAGGCCGGGTCGAACTCGCGCAGGTCGGCGTCGACGAAGCAGACGATGTCGCCGTGGGTGACCAGCAGCGAGCGCCAGAGCACCTCGCCCTTGCCGGGGACGGCGGGCAGCCGGGGTAGGACGGCGTCGCGGTGCTCGACCCGGGCGCCGGCCTCGGCGGCGACGGCGGCGGTGGCGTCGGTGGAGCCGGAGTCGACGACGACGAGTTCGTCGACGAGCGGGAGGCGTTCCATCAGCTCGCGGCGGATGGTGCGGACGATGTCGCCGACGGTGGCCTCCTCGTCCAGGGCGGGGAGGACCACGCTGACCGTGCGACCGGTGCGCTCCTTGGCGTCGAGCAGGGTGCGGACCGGCCGGTCGGCCGCGCTCCAGGAGCGGCGGCGCAGCCAGGACGCCGCCTGCGGGAGGAGCGCGGGAGTCGGTTCGGCGGGCACGGAGATCTCCTCGGCGAGGTCGGTGGGACGGGTCATCTCGCTTGGCGGACGGTCCCGTTCAGGTTTGACGCCTTCGGATACAGTCTTCGTACAGCGGTCGGACCTTTGCACGCCGGGGTCTCCGTTGAGCACCACCACAATTTCACAAGCTCATCCAGAGGGACTGAGGGAACGGCCCGTTGACGTCCCGGCAACCTTCTCGCGCGGCTGTCTGTCGACAGGCCCCGGCGGGACAGGTGCCAATTCCGTCCCGTGTCGCGACCGCGCCACGGGGAAGATGAGGAGAGAGGCCTCGCCATCATGGCTATCGACACTGCCGCACCTGTTTCCGTCGACCTCGGCCCGGCCGCCGCGCTGTCCTGTCGCGAGTGCGGCACCCGCTTCCCGCTCGGCCCCAGCTTCGCGTGCCTGGAGTGCTTCGGCCCGCTGGAGATCGCCTACGAGTTCGGCAGCGAGGGCGCCGAGGAGCTGCGCAAGCGGATCGAGGCCGGTCCGGCCTCCATCTGGCGGTACGCGCCGCTGCTGCCGGTGCCGGCCGACGTGGCGTCCAAGCCGAACCTGAACCCGGGGTGGACCCCGCTGGTGAAGGCGGACAACCTGGGCCGGGAGCTCGGTTTCACCGCCCAGCTGCACGTCAAGGACGACTCCGGGAACCCGACGCACTCGTTCAAGGACCGGGTGGTCGCGTGTGCGATCGAGGCGGCCCGGGCGTTCGGCTACACCACGCTGTCCTGCTCCTCCACCGGCAACCTGGCCGGCGCGGTGGGTGCGGCGGCGGCCCGGGCCGGGTTCCGGTCCTGCGTGTTCATCCCGCACGACCTGGAGCAGGGCAAGGTCGTCATGGCCGGGGTGTACGGCGGCGAGCTGGTCGGCATCGAGGGCAACTACGACGACGTGAACCGCTTCTGCTCGGAGCTGATCGGCGACCCGGCCGGCGAGGGCTGGGGCTTCGTCAACGTGAACCTGCGGCCGTACTACGGCGAGGGCTCCAAGACGCTGGCGTACGAGATCTGCGAGCAGCTCGGCTGGCGGCTACCGGAGCAGATCGTGATCCCGATCGCCTCGGGCTCGCAGCTGACGAAGATCGACAAGGGGCTCCAGGAGCTGATCAGGCTCGGCCTGGTCGAGGACCGGCCGTACAAGGTCTTCGGCGCCCAGGCGGAGGGCTGCTCGCCGGTGTCGGCCGCGTTCAAGGCCGGCCGGGACGTGATCAAGCCGGTGAAGCCGGACACCATCGCCAAGTCGCTGGCGATCGGCAACCCGGCCGACGGCCCGTACGTGCTGGACATCGCCCGCCGTACCGGTGGCGCCGTGGAGGACGTCACGGACGCCGAGGTTGTGGCGGCGATCCGGCTGCTGGCGCGGACCGAGGGGATCTTCGCCGAGACCGCGGGCGGGGTGACCGTCGGCGTGCTGAAGAAGCTGGTCGAGACCGGGCAGCTGGACCCGGCCAAGGAGACCGTCGCGATCAACACCGGCGACGGGCTGAAGACCCTGGACGCCGTCTCCGATTCCGGGATGACCGCCGTCATCCGCCCGACGCTGGACTCGTTCCGCGCCGCCGGCCTCGTGTCCGCCTGAACCACCCGATAGGCCCCGCCCCCGCTAGGAGAGTCATGAGCGCCACCGTCCGCATCCCCACCATCCTGCGCACCTACACCGACGGCGCCGCCGAGGTGACCGCCGAGGGTGCCACCCTGGCCGAGGTCGTCGCCGACCTGGAGAAGAACCACGCGGGCATCGCGGCCCGCATCCTGGACGACACCGGCAAGCTGCGCCGCTTCGTGAACGTCTACGTGAACGACGACGACGTGCGCTTCGCCGAGGGTCTGGCGACCGAGATCAAGGACGGCGCCAGCGTCTCGATCATCCCGGCGGTGGCCGGCGGCTGCTGAGCCGACAAAGCAGAACCCGCGGTCGCCCGCGCGTACGGAAATCCGTTCTCCGTATGCGCGGGCGACCGCTCGCATTCCGGCGGGAATATTTCCGGGTCGAGTCGGAGTAGAGTGTGGCTCGGCTGGGAACAGGGTTTCCCTTTCGGCCCCCGCAGTGCTCGGCCCGGGGGCGTCCGGCCGCCGGGGGCGGACCGTGAAACATGTCAGGCAGATGTCAGAATTCGCGCGGGCATTTGAGTAATTCGTCCGCTATGTCCGGCGTGGAATGCCGAGATTATTCCGATTCGATCCGTCCTGTCCCTTGACGCCTTGGCGGAATTACCGGCGGTTGGCCCTGTTGCAGAGGGCGTCGATCCGGATACATTCAGCGGCGGTCGACGCAATCACCCGCTCACCGGAGGCCGCCCGGCGTTCCGCGCGGATGGTTGCGGCGTGCACGGCTGCGCCCAGGGGGGGTTCCCCGGGCCGGCCTTCAACCAACCCGGGCCCGCGACCTGCGGGCACGTGAAGGGCCAGCACAGCACTAGGGGAGTTCGGAATGGCTCAGGGCACCGTCAAGTGGTTCAACGCGGAGAAGGGCTACGGCTTCATCGCGGTCGACGGTGGTGCGGACGTCTTCGTCCACTACAGCGCGATCCAGATGGACGGCTACCGCACCCTCGAGGAGGGCCAGCGGGTCGAGTTCGAGATCTCCCAGGGACAGAAGGGCCCGCAGGCGGACATGGTCCGCGCGGCGGTCTGACCCCTTCCGACTCCAGGAGCTCGGCGCGGCCCTACGGCTGGTGACCACTCGCTTCTCGACGGGCCCGTGCGACGCGTGTCGTACGGGCCCGTCGGCGTTCCCCGACGCGGCTCCGCAGGGGCTCGGGCGGGGCTCCGGCGACGGCTCGCGGATCGTCGATTGGGCTTGCACTCGACCACCCGGAGTGCTAATCATTGGCGTTAGCACTCACAGCGTGAGAGTGACAGCGGACCGGGTCGGTGAGGCCCCCGGGAGCGGTAGGGGAATGGACCCCCGCACACCAGGGCCGTCCGTCGCGGGCACCCCTTGGTCCGAGCAGTCGACCGTGTCCCGGAGGACCACTTCAGATGGCCAAGATCATCGCCTTTGATGAGGAAGCTCGCCGCGGCCTTGAGCGTGGCATGAACCAGCTCGCCGACGCCGTGAAGGTCACGCTCGGCCCCAAGGGCCGCAACGTCGTGCTGGAGAAGAAGTGGGGCGCCCCCACGATCACCAACGACGGTGTCTCCATCGCCAAGGAGATCGAGCTCGAGGACCCGTACGAGAAGATCGGTGCGGAGCTCGTCAAGGAGGTCGCCAAGAAGACGGACGACGTCGCGGGTGACGGCACCACCACCGCCACCGTGCTCGCCCAGGCCCTGGTTCGCGAGGGTCTGCGCAACGTCGCCGCCGGCGCCAACCCGATGGCCCTGAAGCGCGGCATCGAGAAGGCCGTCGCGGCCGTCTCCGACCAGCTGCTGGCCCAGGCCAAGGACGTGGAGACCAAGGAGCAGATCGCCTCCACCGCCTCCATCTCCGCCGCTGACACCCAGATCGGCGAGCTCATCGCCGAGGCCATGGACAAGGTCGGCAAGGAAGGCGTCATCACCGTCGAGGAGAGCAACACCTTCGGTCTGGAGCTCGAGCTCACCGAGGGCATGCGCTTCGACAAGGGCTACATCTCCGCCTACTTCGCCACCGACCTGGAGCGGATGGAGGCGACGTTCGAGGACCCGTACATCCTCATCGCCAACTCCAAGATCGGCTCGGTCAAGGACCTGCTCCCGCTGCTGGAGAAGGTCATGCAGAGCGGCAAGCCGCTGGTCATCATCGCCGAGGACGTCGAGGGCGAGGCCCTGTCGACCCTGGTCGTGAACAAGATCCGTGGCACCTTCAAGTCCGTCGCCGTCAAGGCCCCGGGCTTCGGTGACCGCCGCAAGGCCATGCTCGGCGACATCGCCATCCTCACCGGTGGCACCGTGATCTCCGAGGAGGTCGGCCTCAAGCTGGAGAACGCCGGCATCGACCTGCTGGGCACCGCCCGCAAGGTGGTCATCACCAAGGACGAGACCACCATCGTCGACGGTGGCGGCGACAGCGAGCAGGTCGCGGGCCGCGTGAACCAGATCCGCGCCGAGATCGAGAACAGCGACTCGGACTACGACCGCGAGAAGCTCCAGGAGCGCCTCGCCAAGCTGGCCGGCGGCGTGGCCGTCATCAAGGCCGGCGCGGCCACCGAGGTGGAGCTCAAGGAGCGCAAGCACCGCATCGAGGACGCCGTCCGCAACGCCAAGGCCGCCGTCGAGGAGGGCATCGTCGCCGGTGGTGGCGTCGCCCTGCTGCAGGCCGGTGTCGCCTTCGACAAGCTGGAGCTGGAGGGCGACGAGGCCACCGGTGCCAACATCGTCAAGGTCGCGCTGGAGGCCCCGATCAAGCAGATCGCGACCAACGCCGGCCTGGAGGGTGGCGTCGTGGTGGAGAAGGTGCGCAACCTCCCCGCCGGTCACGGCCTGAACGCGGCCACCAACACCTACGTCGACCTGATCGCCGAGGGCATCATCGACCCGGCCAAGGTGACCCGCTCCGCGCTGCAGAACGCCGCCTCCATCGCGGCGCTGTTCCTGACCACCGAGGCCGTCATCGCCGACAAGCCGGAGAAGGCCGCCGCGGCCGCCGGCGGCGGCATGCCGGGCGGTGACATGGACTTCTGATCCTGATCGCTCCGATCGGATCGGCTGGTTCCTCGTCCGTGTGGGCGGCTCCCTTCGGGGGGCCGCCCACACGGCGTTTCGGCGTCCGGCGGCGTCCGGAAGCTCCGGGGCCCGGGCGTTCGGACGTCCGGCGTTTCGGCGTTCGGGCCGGTGGACGGAGAATGGACGGATGGCTTCCGACGACATCGAGACCGCCCTGCACAACGCGCGGGCACTGATCCTGGCCGACCTCACCGCGCGGGACGTGGCGGACGCCGCCGTCGTCTCGCTGGTGGAGCAGGCCGTGACGCACCGCCGCTGGTGGCTGGAGCAGTGGCCGGACGGCACCGAGTACGTGCTCGGGCTGGTCGCCCAGGACGTCCAGGACGCGCTGCTGGAGGCGTACGGGCGCTGGCCGCTGTGCACCGGGTGCGCGGCCGACGGGGACCCGCACGCGCTGAGCGTGGAGCCCGAGCTGGGGCCGGAGCCGCACTGGGTGTGCGGCAAGCAGGGCGCGGTGGTGGCGCCGGTGGGGAAGCTCGCCTAGCCCGGCCGGCTCGGGGCCGGGGGTGCCTTCCGGGGGTGGTGCGCGGGTGGGTACGGTGCGCGCATGAGGCGCTGGGTGTGGGGTGTGGCGGGCGGGTGCTGCGGGCTCGGGCTGTGGTGGGCCGTACTGGAGGCGGCGGGGGCCGGCCACGACGCGTGGTGGGCCGTGGCCGGGCGGGTCCTGGCCGTGACGGGGGGCGTGGCCGCCGCGGACCGGGTGCGCGGGCGGTGGGGCTGACGGGCCTCAGAGGGTGCCGAGCTCCGCGGTCAGGTTGGCGCGGGCGGCCGCGGTGAAGCGCTCGCGGGCGGCCGGGGTGCGGTAGAGGTCCGGCAGGGCGAGCAGATGGCGCAGCACGGCGGCCCGGCCGGCCGCGAAGTCCGGCGCGGGGACGAAGCCGTACTCCTCGCGGACGGCGGCCGCGTACGCCGCGTACGCCTCGGGGGAGCCGCCGAGGACGGCGAGGTCCGCGTCGCAGAGCACCTCGCCGTCGCGGTCGCCGGGGGCGGGGTCGTGGCCGACGGTGAGCAGCACGAGGCGCTCGACCTCGGCGACCCGCTCGGCGGGCAGCCCGGCGGCGGTCAGCGCGCGGACGGCCAGGGCGGCGCTGCGCTCCTCGTTCTCGGTGCGGTCGGGGCGGTAGACGGCGTCGTGGAACCAGGCCGCGAGGCGGACGGCCTCCGGGTCGGCGGCGTGCCCGGCCAGCTCGTCGACCAGGCCCAGCACCGCGCGCAGGTGTGCGGCGGTGTGGTAGCGGCGCTGCGGCTCCGACCAGCGGCGCAGCAGCTCCCGGCCGTACGGCTCGGGGTCGACGGCGGCCCCGCAGCGGTGCAGCAGGGCGGTCCAGGCGGCGAGCAGGTCGTCGGTGGGCAGGTCGGCGAGCGGTTCCTCGGCGGGCGGGGCGTCCTCGGTGGTCGGCATGGCGACCATTGTGGCGGCCCGGTCGGGTGCCGGACCCGGGGGAGTGGGCGCTGGACCTATAGGTAGGTTGACGATATATGTAGTCGTATGACAGAACGCTCCATGCAGGAGCCCACGCTGCTGCTGCTCACCGCGCTGGCCGACGCCCCGCGGCACGGCTACGCGCTCATCCAGGAGATCGCCGCGATCTCCGACGGCCGGGTCAAGATGCGCACCGGCACGCTCTACGGGGCGCTCGACCGGCTGCTGGGCCAGGGCCTGATCGAGGTCGCCGCCGAGGAGGTGGTGGACGGCCGCGCCCGGCGCAGCTACGCGCTGACCGCCGCCGGTCGCGAGGCGCTGGCCGCCGAGGCGGAGCGGCTGCGGGCGGTCGCCACCGAGGCCGAGCGCCGGCTGACCAGGATCCGGTCGATGCTGCCGGGCAAGACCGGGTCGCAGGGGCGGCCCGCGACGGGGGGAGGCCTCTCATGACCACACCGGTGATCGGCGCGGGGCCCTCGGCGGTGCTGCGGGCCGCGCTCCAGCTCTACCCGGAGCCGTACCGCCGCGAGCGGGGCGAGGAGCTGGCCGAGGTGTTCGCCGACACGACGGCGGCGGGCGGCCGGCCGGCGGTCGCCCGGGAGGTCCTCGGCCTGGCGGTGTACGGGCTGCGGGTGCGGCTCGGGCTGACCGGCGCCACGGCGGCCGGGCGGCTGCTGGCGGTGGTCGCGCCGATGCTCGCCGGGGCGGTGGCCGGCGCCACGCTGGTGGCCTGGCTGACCACCGCGCACCGGATCGCCAACCTGCTCTCCTGGGACGACTCGTACGGCGCCTACTTCTCGTCGTTCTGCCCGCCGGTGGCCGCCGTGCTGCTCCTGGTGGCGGGGCTGCTGGGGCGCTGGACGGCGGTGCGGGGCAGCGCGCTGGTCCTGGGGGCGGTGGGGCTCTACAACCTGGCGGACGCCGTCTGGTCCTCCTCCTTCGACCTGTGGTGGAGCGGCTACATCGCGATGGCCACGCTGCCGCTGGTGCTGGCGGCGCTGCTGCTGGCGGCGGCGCCGACGGACCTGCTGCCCCGGCCGGGCCTGCGCGCGGCCGGCCTGGTGCTGGCCTCGGGGGCCGTGGGCGGGCTGCTGGAGGCGGCCCAGAGCTGGGACGACACGACCTTCCCGCTGGACCTGGTGTGGTTCGTGGTGATGCTGGTCGTCCCGCTGCTGCTGACCTTCGCCGGGCTGCGCGGGCGGGTGGCGCCGACGGCGGCGGGGGTGGCGGCGCTGGTGCTGGCCGGGCCGGGCTGCCTGTTCAACATCTGGCGCGGGTCCGGCGGGGTCTCGCAGCTGCTGCCGGCGGTGGGGCCGTCGGTGGCCGCGCTGGTGCTGGTGGCGGTGGCGGTGCACCGGTTCGGCCGGTCGGAGGCGGTCGGGGCGTCCGGTGCGATCGGGGCGGTCCACGGTCCGGCGTGACCGGGGGGTTCGGGGGGCCGTTCCGGCGTGACCGGAACGGCCCCCTGGGAGTTTCCGGGGGCGGTCCGATGTGGCAGGCTGTCGAATATGTCTAGACCAATTTTCGAAGTCATCGCGCTGACGCCCCAGGACGCCCAGGCCGCCGAGTCGGGCGGCGCCGACCGGCTCGAACTGGTCACCGACATGGCCGCCGACGGGCTCACCCCGTCCGTCGAGGACTTCGGCCGGATCCGGGCCGCCGTCGGCATCCCGCTGCGGGTCATGCTGCGGATCCGGGACGGCTTCGCGCCCGGCGACGTGGACGGGCTGTGCGCCCGGGCCGCCGCGCTGCGGGCCGAGGGGGCCGAGGAGTTCGTGCTCGGCTTCCTCGACGCCGACGGCGCCGTCGACCTGGCCGCCACCACGGCCGTCGCCGAGGCGATCGCCGGCTGCCGCTGGACCTTCCACCGGGCGATCGACCACAGCGCCGACCGGGCCGCCCTGCGGGCCGCCGTCGGCGGGCTGCCCGGCCTGGACACCTTCCTCACCTCCGGCGCGGCCGCCGGGGTGGACGCCGGGCGCGAGGTGCTGTCGGCCGAGCTGGCCCGGGCCGGCGAGCCCGGGTACCGGCAGCGGATCCTGATCGGCGGCGGCCTGCGGGCCGAGCACCTGAAGGAGCTGCGGGCGGAGGGCTTCGACGCCTTCCACGTCGGCGGCGCGGTGCGGGTCGACGGCTGGCGCACGCCGGTGGACGCGGCCAAGGTCGCCGAGTGGCGGGCGCTGATCGACGCCTGAGCGCGGGTGCGCCGGTGCGGGCGTTCGTACGGAAGGGCCGGTCCGCGGACCGGCCCTTCCGCGCACTACCGCAGCTGCTCCGGCAGCGGCTCGCGGTGCAGCACCGTCAGCCCGGAGACCGCACGGGTCAGCGCCACGTACAGCCGCCGCAGGCCGGTCCGCTCGTCCGGCTCCCCGGCGACCACCGCGGCCGGCTCGTCCAGCACCACGTAGTCGTACTCCAGACCCTTGGCCAGCGAGGCCGGGACGAGGGTGAGCCGGGCCTCCGCGCTGGTCTCGTCGCCGGGGGAGAGGTACGGCAGGCCGGCCGCGGTCAGCGCCTCGGCGAGCCGCGGGACGCGGGCGTCGGCGGCGATCAGGCCGGTCGAGCCCTCGTGCTCCAGCGCCTCCCGGCAGGCGGCCAGGACCGCCTCCGTGCCGGTCGCGTCGCCGGTCGTGCCGCCGTCCGTGTCCGTGTCCGTGTTGCCCTCCGCGGCGCCGTCCGCGATCCGGCGGATCGTCAGCGAACCGGGCGCCTCACGGACCGAGGAGGCCGGGGCCAGGCCGGGGGCGATCGCCGGGAGCAGCCGGGAGGCGTACGCGATGACCTCCTCCGGCACCCGGAAGCCCTTGGTCAGCTCCTCGATGTGCGCCTGCGGCTTGCCCAGGTGGCGCAGCGCCTCCGGCCAACTCGCCGTCGCCCACGGGGTGGTGCCCTGGGCGAGGTCGCCGAGGACGGTCGCCGAGCCGGTGGTGCAGCGGCGGCCGACCGCGCGGTACTGCATCGGGGAGAGGTCCTGGGCCTCGTCCAGCACCACGTGCCCGAGCGAGGGGGTGCGCTGCACCAGGTCGGTGGCCTCGTCGACCAGGACGGCGTCGGCCGCCGTCCAGCGGGCGGTCTTCACCGAGCGGCCGGGCTTGGGCCACAGCACCGCCCGCTGCTCCTCGGGCGTCAGCACGCCCTCGGCGCACGCGGCCAGGAACTCCGGCTCGGAGAGCAGCCGCAGGACCAGCTTCGCCGGGTCGACGGCCGGCCAGCACTCCTTGACCACCGCCTTGACGGCGCTGTTGCGGGCCACCGCGTCCTGCACCCGGTCGTCCGGGGCCTCGCCGCCCTGCTCCATCTTCAGCAGCACGGCGTGCGCGATGCGCTGCGGCAGGGCGTCCCTGGCCGCGCCGTAGCGGGTCTCGCGGCCCTTCAACTCCTCGATGATCTCGACCAGTTCGTACACCGGTACGCGCCAGCGGCGGGAGCCGCGGACCACCACGCAGGGCTCGGTGGGCAGCGCGATGCCCGACCGCACCGCCCGGCGCAGCACCTCGGCCATCCGGGCGTCGCCCTTCAGCCGGGCCGCCTCCGGGTCGTCCTCGCCCCTCACCTCGACGTGCCCGACCAGCTGCTGCACGGTGGCCTGGGCGACCTCCAGCTCGCCGAGGGCCGGGAGCACCTGCTCGATGTAGGAGAGGAAGGCGTTGTTCGGCCCGATCACCAGGGTGCCGGTCCGGGCCAGGCGCTCGCGGTGGGCGTACAGCAGGTACGCGACGCGGTGCAGGCCGACGGCGGTCTTCCCGGTGCCGGGCGCCCCCTGGACGCAGATGGTGCCCGTGATGTCCGAGCGGACGATCTCGTCCTGCTCGGGCTGGATGGTGGCGACGATGTCGCGCATCGGGCCGACGCGGGGCTTCTCGATCTCGGCGGCCAGCAGCGCGGAGGCGGAATCGGTCTCGGCCGGGTCGCTGAGGTGCTCGTCCTCGTAGGCGGTCAGCTCGCCGCCGGTGTAGCCGAAGCGGCGGCGGCGGTCGACGTCCATCGGGTCGGTGCGGCTGGCCCGGTAGAACGGCTGGGAGACCGGCGCGCGCCAGTCGATCACCATCGGGTCGCCGTCGGCGTCGTGGACGTGCCGGCGGCCGATGTAGAAGCTCTCGCCGCCGCTGCCCTCGCTCAGCTCCTCGCTGATCGCGTGCAGGTAGTCGAGGCGGCCGAAGAACAGCGGGGTGTGCGAGAGGTCGGCCAGGGCGGCGATCCTGGCCTCGATCTGGTTCTGGAGCACGAGGGCGGTGACCCAGGTGCCGGTCACGTCGCGGATGTCGAGCGACTCGACGTCCTCGCGCATCGCGCGCAGCGCGGCCCGGGAGGCGGCCAGGTGGTCGCGTTCGCGCTGGAGGGGGTCGGTGGTGGAGGTGGCGGGCACAGCGAACCTTCCCGGCTGCCCCCGGTGGCGGGCGCAGCGGATCGTAGGAGCTCACGGTGGGTACGGCCGACCGGTTGCCGAACGGTCGGTACCTCCCCCGGCTGCCTGCGGGACTTCAGCAGGTACCACGGTTCGGGAGGGGGCAGACGGACGATCTTAGACCCGTCCGCCCCTGGGGGCCAGCCGCGCGGGTCCCGGGGTTCCGGCCGTACCGGCCTCGGGGTTCGCCCTACCCCGGCCTCGGGGGCCGCCGTACACCCGGCGGACGAGCCGCGCACCTGCGGATACGGCCTTTGGAGTGATGCCGACCGCCGGTCGGGTGCCTACCGTTGAAGACATGAGCACCACGAACCGAACCCCCCGACCCGGCCCGTCCGGCGCCACCGCCGTCTCCGGGCGCCACCGCAACCCGCTGAGCACCGCCGTCCGCAACGTCGGCATCGCCCTGGACACCGCCGCGCGCGTGATCTTCCTCGGGCGCGACGGTGTCCGGTACTGAAGGCGCCGTCCGGTCCTGAAGGCCGTGTCCGTTCCCGGGACGGCCTACCGCCCGTGCGTCACAGCACGTCGTCCGCGTCCATGATCCGGTACGCGTAGCCCTGCTCGGCCAGGAAGCGCTGCCGGTGGGCGGCGAAGTCCTGGTCCACGGTGTCCCGGGCGACCACCGAGTAGAAGTGGGCCGAGTGGCCGTCCGCCTTGGGGCGCAGCACCCGGCCGAGGCGCTGGGCCTCCTCCTGGCGGGAGCCGAAGGTCCCGGAGACCTGGATGGCCACGGTGGCCTCGGGCAGGTCGATCGAGAAGTTCGCGACCTTGGAGACCACCAGGACGCCGATCTCCTTGTTCCGGAAGGCCTCGAAGAGCTTCTCGCGCTGGGCGTTGCTGGTCTCGCCCTTGATCACCGGGGCGTCCAGGGCCTCGCCGAGCTCGTCCAGCTGGTCGATGTACTGGCCGATGATCAGCGTCTGGTCCTTCTCGTGCTTCCTGACCAGCGCCTCCACCACCCGCCGCTTGGTCGCGGTGGTGGCGCAGTAGCGGTAGCGCTCCTCCGGCTCGGCGGTCGCGTAGGCGAGCCGCTCGGAGTCGGTCAGGGTGACCCGCACCTCGCAGCAGTCGGCGGGCGCGATGTAGCCCTGCGCCTCGATCTCCTTCCACGGCGCGTCGAAGCGCTTGGGGCCGATCAGGCTGAACACGTCGCCCTCGCGGCCGTCCTCGCGCACCAGCGTCGCGGTCAGGCCGAGCCGGCGGCGGGCCTGGAGGTCGGCGGTGAACTTGAACACCGGCGCGGGCAGCAGGTGCACCTCGTCGTAGACCACCAGGCCCCAGTTGCGGGCGTCGAACAGCTCCAGGTGGGCGTATACGCCCTTCCGCTTGGTCGTCATCACCTGGTAGGTGGCGATGGTGACCGGGCGGATCTCCTTCTTCGTCCCGCTGTACTCGCCGATCTCGTCCTCGGTGAGCGAGGTGCGCTTGACCAGCTCGTGCTTCCACTGGCGGGCCGAGACGGTGTTGGTGACCAGGATCAGCGTGGTCGACTTGGCGTGCGCCATCGCGGCCGCGCCGACCAGCGTCTTGCCGGCGCCGCAGGGCAGCACGACCACGCCCGAGCCGCCGTGCCAGAAGCCCTCGACGGCCTGCGCCTGGTACGGGCGCAGCTGCCAGCCGTCCTCGTCCAGGTCGATCGGGTGCGCCTCGCCGTCCACGTACCCGGCGAAGTCCTCGGCGGGCCAGCCGAGTTTGAGCAGCACCTGCTTGATCTGCCCGCGCTCGGAGGGGTGCACCACCACGGTGTCCGGGTCGACCCGGGCGCCGACCAGCGGGACGACCTTCTTGGAGCGCAGCACCTCCTCCAGCACCGGCCGGTCGGTGGTGGTGAGCACCAGCCCGTGGGTCGGGTGCTTGAGCAGCTGGAGCCGCCCGTACCGGCCCATGGTGTCCGCCACGTCCACCAGCAGCGCGTGCGGCACCGGGTAGCGCGAGTACGTCACCAGGGCGTCCACCACCTGCTCGGCGTCGTGCCCGGCCGCCCGCGCGTTCCACAGCCCGAGCGGCGTCACCCGGTACGTGTGCACGTGCTCGGGCGCCCGCTCCAGCTCGGCGAACGGCGCGATGGCGCGACGGCAGTCGGAGGCCCTGGGGTGGTCGATCTCCAGGAGAAGAGTTTTGTCGCTCTGGACGATGAGCGGTCCGTCGTTCACGCGGGGGAGCCCTCCACTGGCTGACAGGGTGGATTGACGCAGACCCTCCAGTGTCGCGCATCGCGGGCGGTGCGCGGGAGCCGCCCGGAGTGACCACCGTCCGTACTCGCTCGTTGAGCTGGTCATGAAGAAGTCGAAGCGTGTTCTCACCGCCCTCGCCCTGATGGGCTCGGCCTTCGCGGCCACCGCCTCCTCGGCCGGCTCGGCCCACGCCCTCGCGGGCATCGGCGAGGGGCCCGGCGGCCTGCTCGCGGCGCCCGGGTTCCTGCTGGCGGACACCGTCACCGGGGGGTCGATGCCGGTCGGGCAGGGGCAGATCGGCAGCCTGGCGGACAAGGCCGTCCAGGACAAGATGAAGGAGGCGCAGCAGGGGCACTGAAGGCCCCCGGCCTCCCCGGGGTCACTCGTCGAGTTCCGCGACGCCGGTGATGCGGTGCAGGGCGAAGGTGCGGAGTTCGTCGGCGTGGTGGTCGAAGGCGGTGACGAAGCCGCCTTCGACCTTGACCGGGTCGATGATGCGCTGGCTGGCGATGCCCTCGGCGTTGAGGTAGCCGATCCACATGCGCTCGCCGAGCAGGACGGCCGTCTGGAGGGCGGCCAGGGTCTCGGCGGCGGCGGTGCGGGGAAGCCGGCGCGGGTCGGGGGCGGGGTCGCGGCGGGTGGCGGTGGCGGCGCGGTCGCCGGCCCGGATGGCCTTGATGGCGGCCGCGAGCAGGGTGTCGTCGGGGGCGGGCGGTCCGTCGGGGACGGGCACGGGGGCCGTCCGGGGCGGGGTGCGGCGGCTGTCCGGGCGGGTGATCAGCACGTCTCCCTCGGCGGACTCGGCGGCCGGGGCGTAGCCCATGGTGCGCAGGGCGGCGAGCAGGACGTCCGGGGCGGCCTGGGAGGCGAGGACGGTGGGGGCGAGCAGCCGCAGCCGCAGGTCGGCGGAGCGCCGGTCGGCGAGGACCTCGCCGAGCAGCGACGGGTCGTCGCAGCGCAGGTAGGAGGAGGCGGCGCCGACCCGCAGGACGCCGTGCCGGCGGGCGACGTCGTCGACCAGGTACGCGAGCGGCTGCGGGACGGGCGTACGGCTGTGCTGTTCCAGGAAGGCCCGCAGGTCGGTGGCGGTGCGGCCGGCGTCGAGGGCGCGGCGCACCGAGGCCGGGGTGAAGCGGTAGACGGTGGCGCCGCCCTTGGACTCGATGTCGGCGCACAGGGCGAGGGCCTGGGCGAGCGGGGTGAGCAGCGGGCCGGGGGCGATCGCGGTGAGGTCCGGCTGGAGGATCACGTGGTCCAGCGGCTGCGGGAGCAGCGGGGCGAGCACCTCGGCCGGGTCGGACTCGGCGGTGAGCAGGGCGCGGGCGGGGGCGGCCAGGGCGCCGCGGCCGGTGATGCCGAGGAGTTCGGCCTCGTCGAGGGTCCAGGCGGTGAGCTCGTCGCGCAGGTCGCGGCCGTCCGGGCCGACGGGGCCGCCGCGCAGCGGGCGCTGCCAGCGCAGGGCGGGGAGCAGCTCCTCGGCGGTGGCCGGGGTGCCGGGCGGCAGTTCGGCGAGCAGGGCGAGGGTGGCGCGGCGGACGGACGGGGCGAGGGTGCGGTCGAGTTCGGGGCCGAGGGCGGCGCGCGGCTTGCCCCGGCCGTCCGGGGTGCCGGTGAGGGCGGGGACGCGGGTGGCGGCGAGCCAGGCGCCGGCAAGGACGGACCAGCGCTCGGCGGTGTCCAGGTGCAGCCAGGTGTCGTACCCCGGGGTGGGGGCCCAGCGTTCGTCCACCTCGCCGTCGGGGGCCAGCAGGCCTGCGGTGTAGGCGAGTTCGAGCCAGAAGGCGGTCTGCTGCTCGGTGTTCTCCAGGGCCTGGGCGGTGCGCTTGAGGTCGCGGACGCCGAGGCCGCCGGCGCGCAGGGTCAGCGGCGGGGTGAGGCCCCAGCCGTCCAGCAGCTCCTCGACGGTCTTGACGGCGGTGTGCGCCTGGCCGGCCGCGGCGGCGTCCACGGTCTGCGGGTCGCGCGGGGCGGCGGCGGGCGCGGGCTCGGGCTGGACCGGTTCGACGGTGCGGTGGGTGCGGCCGCCGCGCAGGTGCAGGGCCAGCTCGCGGGGCAGCACGACGCTGCCGGGGCTGCTGGGCAGCAGCAGGCCGCGGGCGAGCAGCCACTCGACGGGGCTCTGCGCGTCCTCGGCGGTGACCGGGCGGGTGGCGTCCGGGACGGTGCCGGTGGGCGGGCCCCAGACCAGCCGCTCCAGCAGCCGCAGCGCGGCCTCGGGCGCGGTGTCGAGCAGTGCGGCGCAGCGGGCGCGGTCGGTGAGCAGCGCGGTGAGCGAGGCGACGGCGCTGACCGGGTCCGGGGTGCCGGGCTCCCCGGCCGAGGCGAGCAGCTGCTGCAGCCGGGCCGGGGACATGCCGACGGTGGCGTCGGCGAGGGTGGGGCCGAGGCCGGTGCGGCCCGGGTTGACGGCGGTCGGGGCGAGCGCCTCGCGGACGGCGAGGACCAGCCGCAGCCCGTTGTCCGGGCCCCAGAGCAGCGCCCGGTCGCGCAGGGTGGCGATCGCGCGCGGCAGGGCGGTGGCGACGGCGGACCGGTCGGCGGGGGTGAGCGGGGTGGCGCCGGGGTGCGGCTTGACCTTCGCCGGGCCGGTCAGCAGGGTGCGGACGGTGCTCAGCGAGGTGCCGTCCGGGGCGGTGGCCAGGGCCTCGGCGACCTGGAGGGTGAAGCGGTCGAGCCGCTCCAGGGCGCGCAGCGCGGAGGCCCGCGAGGAGAGCCGGGCGGACAGCTGGGTGAGGTCGCCGGGGACGGGGTTCAGCAGGTCGGGGCGGGAGCGGAGCAGGGCGGCGAGCGCGTCGTCGGGACGGGCGCGCAACTCCTCGGCGAGGGTGCGCGGGCCGGTGGCGGACCTGCCCCGGCGTTGAGGGCCCTGCTGTGTGGTCATTCGACCTAGGTTAGTCGGGCGCGGGGACGACGGGGTGTCCGTCGTCCGGGCGCACCTCCGGCGCTCCGCCGTACCGGCGGACGGACTCGCGCGGGCGGGGGCGGGGTGGGTAGCGTCACGCCGAGGGCGGTTCGGTGGGCGGCCGGGTACGGGCGAGGCGGGGTGGTCGGTGATGACGGACGGCGAGTGGTGGCGCAAGAGCGGGCCGTGGAGCGAGCGTTCGGTCGGCGGCCCGGACGCCGCTTCGGACGCCGGCTCGGGTTCGGGCTCGGGCGCCGGTTCGGGTGAGGCCGCGTCCGGCGGCGCTCCGGAGGCTCCGTCCGCCCCCGTTCCCGCTCCGGACTTCGACCCCGACAGCGTGTACGACCCGCCGGCGCCGAGCGCGGGCGGCATCCCGTCCGTGCCGCTGCACCTGCCGGAGACCGTCGCCGGGGACCGGCCGGACGGGCCCCCGCCGACGACGGTGTCGAGCACCGGCCCGTGGACGATGACGCTCTTCGACTTCTCGGACGGGCCGCGGCCCGCGCCGAAGCCGATCCCCGGGCAGCGCACCGCCGAGGAGGCCGCCGAGCAGGCGGCGGCGGAGGCGGCGGAGACGGCGGCGGCGCCCGCCGCGGACCTGACGAAGAAGCCGCGCAGGGGCTGGCTCAGGCCGGCCCCCGCCGCCCCTCCCGCGCCGCCCGAGGCCCCGGCCGGGAAGGCCGGGGGCAAGGCCAAGGGGAAGGGGAAGGCCAAGGGGAAGGGCAAGGAAGCGGAGAAGGAGGCGCCCGCCCGCAAGCCCTCCCCGCTGATCCTGCTCTCCTGCGCCCTGCTGGTCGGCGGGGCGGTCTCCGGCTTCCTCCCGGCCATGCTGGCCGGCTGGGGCCTCGGCTACCTGTCCCGCCAGATCTCCGACCTGATGCGGAAGTTCGTGATCCTCGGCATCCCGCTGGTCACGATGAGCGTGTCCACCTTCTACTCCATGCAGCAGGCCAAGCAGGCCGGCGGACAGGGCGGCGGCCTCCAGTCGGGCTCGCCGCTGGGCGCGATCAGCTGGTCGTCCGCCCCGAACGTGCTGCGGCTGTCCGCCGTGCTGTCGGCGGTGGTCCTGCTGCTGCTCGCCCTGCGCCGCCGCCCGCCGCAGCAGCAGGGCTGAGCGCGGGGGCCGGTCCGGTCCGGTCCGGCCCCCGCTACTTGCGGACGAAGCAGCCGGAGCCGTCCACGACGGCGTGGGTGCCGCCGTTGTGTGACGGTGCCGCCGGGGCGTCAGTCGTCGGCGAGGTGGACGAGTCGGCGGAAGGTCGTCGGGTCGCCGAGGTGGTCGACGATCCAGTGGGCGACGGTGGCGCGGGTGGCGGTGCCGGCCCGGGGGAGCGGTCGGTCGTACGAGACCTGCGGGCCCGGGGACGGCGGGCCGTCCTTGAGCATCGGCACGCGGACGACCGTCCAGGCGGTGTCGGAGCCGGCGAGCACCGCCTCCATCCGGGCCAGGTCGTGGTGGACCTCCCGGTACAGCCGGTCGACCACCAGCCTGGCCACCACCCGTTGGGCGCGCGGGAGCCGGCTGGTGTCCAGCCCCGCCGAGCTCATCGTGACCAGGTGCCGGGCGCCGCCGTCCCGCAGTGCCGCGGTCAACTCCCGGGCGCCGTCGGAGAAGACGGTGGTGGCGGTCCGGCGGCCGGTGGTGCCGAGGGTGGCGACGACGGCGTCCTGGTCGCTCAGCGGCCCCCGCAGGGAGCCCGGCCGGCCGACGTCGGCCCGGGCGGTGAGCGGGGTGCCGTGCGCGTACTCCGGCAGCCGGGCGGGGTCGCGGGCGACGGCGGTGACGGTGTGTCCGGCGGCCAGTGCGAGGTCGACCACCAGACGGCCGGTGCGTCCGGTGGCACCCACGACTGCGATCCTCATCGGTTCCCTCCTCGGGATGGTTCGGGATGGTTCGGTCTCGGATGGCGCCTTGTCATTCATTCAGACGGACTGTATGAATGAAATCAAGTGAACCACGGCGCACCGCGCGTGCGAACCCGAAGGAGCGATGGAACATGGGAGTTCGGCAGGATCGGTACCCCGACCTGGACGGCCGGGTGGTCGTGGTCGCCGGCGGCAGCCGCGGCATCGGCGCGGAGACCGCCCGCGCCTTCGCCCGGCAGGGCGCGGCCGTCGCCGTCCTCGGGCGCGACGCGCAGGCGCTGGCGGAGGTGGCGGAGGGCCTGCGGGCGGAGGGGGTCCGGGCGCTCGGACTGGTCGCCGACTGCACGGACGCGGCGGCACTCGGCTCCGCCGCCGCCCGGATCGAGCGGGACCTCGGCCCTGTCGACACCCTGGCCGCCTTCGCCGGCGGCGGAGGCTACCCGGTACCGACCGTCCGCGAGACCGAGGAGCACTGGCGGGCCGTGCTCGACGGCAACCTCACCGCCACCTTCCTCACCGTCCAGGCCTTCCTGCCCGGCCTGCTGGCCCGCCGCGGCGGTTCGATCGTCACCATGGCGTCCACGGCCGGCCGGCTGGCCGGCGGCGCCTCCGCGGCGTACGCCACGGCCAAGGCGGGGGTGCTGATGTTCACCCGGCACCTCGCGCTGGAGGTCGCCGGTGAGGGCGTGCGGGTCAACGCCATCGCGCCGGGCGCCGTCCGCACCGAGCGGACCGCCGCGCAGATGCCGCCCGAGGTGCAGGCCGCGGTCGCCGCCGCGCACCCGCTGGGCCGCCTCGGCGAGCCAGCGGACGTCGCCTCGGCCACGCTCTTCCTGGCCTCCGACGCGTCCTCCTGGATCACCGGGCAGACCCTGGACGTCAGCGGCGGGCGGGTCATGCTCTGAGCGCCGGGCCCGCTCCGCCGGGCGCCGGGCCTTCCCCGCCTGGGTGAACCGATCGGCGATACTGCCAGTTCACACGGAACGAGTGGAGGCGAGCGGGATGAGCCCCCGGTCCTACCGGATGGGACAGCGGCAGGCGGAGGTCGACGAGACCCGCGCCCGGATCGTCGCGGCCGCCCGCGCGCACCTGGCCGAGACCGGCGGGGTCTCGCTGGACGCGGTCGCCCGCCGCGCGGACGTCGCCCGGGCGACCGTCTACTACCAGTTCGGCTCCAAGGCGGGCCTGCTGGAGGCGGTCTGCGACGCCCTCGCCGAGCAGGGCGGCATGGCCCGGCTCGCCGAGGCCTTCACCCAGGCCGACCCCTGGGCGGCGCTGGACCGCTTCGTCGAGGTGATGGGCGGCTTCTGGGCGGTCGACCGGGTCTGCACCCGCCGCCTGCGCGCCCTCGCCGCGCTCGACGAGGAGGTCGGCCGGGTCATCGCCGACCGCGACGCCCGCCGCCGGGAGGGCGCCGCGGTGCTGGCCGGCCGGCTGCCCGACGCCCCGGCGGACGCGGCGCGCCTGCTGTTCGTGCTCACCGCCTTCGAGACCTACGACGCGCTGGCGGCGGAGGCGGGAACCGTGGGCGGCGGGGCCGACCTGGCTGTGGCCACCCCGGCGGTCACCCGCCTGGTCCGCGCCGCTCTCGGCGGGCCGGCCGACGGGTCGTAGGGCCCCGGTCAGCCGGCCTGCCGCGCGGCCGTGCCGAGGATGCCGGCGGTGACGGCCGCAGGGTCGTCGGTGGGCAGTGCGTGGCCGGCGCCGGGGACGATCTCGACCCGGGCGGTGGGCACCAGCCGGTGCAGGCGGTCGGCGACGGCCCGGGCGTCGTGCAGGGCGCTGCGTTCGCCGAGGAGGAAGAGGGCGGGGGCGGTGAGCCGGCCGAGTTCCCGGTCGGTGAGGGTGGCGGCCGGGGGCAGGCGGCGGCGGAAGCCCATCGAGGCGCGGACCAGCGCCATCAGTTCGGTCTCCAGGACGGCGCTGTTGCCGACCAGCCGGGCCAGCCGGGGGCGCAGCGGGCGCGGGGCCGTCGCGGCGAGGCCGCCGAGGACGAGCCAGGTGTAGAAGCGGCGGTCCAGGTCGGCGAGGCCCGCCGTTTCGACCAGGGTGAGGGCGGCGGTCCGTCCGGGGTGGTGGATCTGGTGGTTGAGGGCGATCCAGCCGCCGTAGGAGCAGCCGACCAGGTGGGCGGAGGGCAGGTCGAGGGCGGCGAGCAGCTCCTCCAGCCAGGCGGCGGCGTCGCGGCCGTCGGTGACGGGGGCGCTCTGCACGCTGGCGCCCGGTTCGCCGACGGTGTCCACGGCGATCACGGGGTGCTGTGCGGCGAGGGCGTCGAGGTGGGCGTGCCACATCAGCGCGTTGCCGCCGGAGCCGGGCAGCAGCACGATCGGCCGGCCCTCGGTGCGGCCGGTGCGGTACACCCGGGTGGTGCCGTAGCCGGTGGGGACGTCGAGCGGTGTCCAGGGCCCCGGCCGGAGTTCGGTCAGCGCGCGCTCGTAGGCGGCGCGGAAGCGGGCTTCGGCCTTGCCGTTCTTGAACTCGCTGATTCGCATGGTACATGTGTATCACATGCATGATACGGGTGTACCAAGTGAAGCGGGACGAACAGACGGAGGCCGGAATGACCGCGAAGGTCGACCACGAGGAACGCCGCCGGCAGATCGCCGAGGCCCTGCTGCGCATCGCCGACACCCAGGGCCTGCAGTCCGCCAGCATGCGGGCCGTCGCCACGGAGGCCGGGGTCTCGCTGCGGCTCGTCCAGTACTACTTCACGACCAAGGAGGGACTGCTGCTGGATGCCCTGGCCAGGCTCGGCACCCAGCTCCAGGCCCGGATGGAACGGTGGATCGGCCAGGCCCGCGCCCCCCGGGAGGTGGTGACGGCGGTCCTGTCCTGCATCCTGCCGACGGACGCCGAGAGCCGCCGGATCACCAGGACGTACGCGGCGTACTACGCGCTGGTGCTCGGCGACCCCGAGGTGCTGGCGAAGCAGGCCGCGCAGCCGCCGGTCGTCCTGGAGGGCTTCCTCGCCAAGCAGCTCCGGGCGGCGCGGCAGGCCGGGGGGATCGGGCCGGAGCGGGACGTCGAGGCGGTCGCGGCCGGGCTGCTGGCGATGGTCAACGGGCTCGGCTCCAGCGTGCTGGGCGGCCAGCGCACCAGTGAGCAGGCGCTCGCGGTCCTCGCGTACCACCTGGACGAGCTGTTCGGGCGGCCGGAAGCGGGCTGACGGCCGGCGCCGTCGACCGCCGCGACGGTCCTCCGGTCCGCCGGTCCGGCCCGCCGATCGGCGCGGCAGGCGGGCACCCCTCGCGGCAAGGGGGCTAACACCCGTACGGGGCGGGTGCTTTCCCCGTTCCGCTGGAGGGCCTGTCACTGACAGACTCCGGGGTATGTCCGCGCAGCCCGTGATGACGACCGAAGCGCCCGAAGCCCCCTCCTCCCGGTCCGGGAGCGGCGGCAGCGACTTCGCCCAGTTGACCCGCCGAATAGTCGACGAGGGCCTGCTCGACCGGCGCCCCGGCTACTACGCCGCCCGCATGGCCCTGGTGTTCGCCGCCTTCCTCGGCGGCTGGTACGCCCTGTTCGCGCTGGGCGACACCTGGTGGCAGCTCGGCCTGGCGGCGGCGATGTCCGTCGTCTTCGCCCAGATCGGCCTGCTCTCCCACGACCTGGCGCACCGTCAGGTCTTCGACCGGCGGGTGCCGAGCGAGATCGGCGGCCGGATCGCCGCCAACCTGCTGATGGGCATGAGCTACGGCTGGTGGATGAACAAGCACACCCGCCACCACGCCAACCCGAACCACGAGGAGCGGGACCCGGACGTCGCCCCCGAACTCCTGGTGTGGTCCCAGCGGCAGGCCCGGAAGGCGAGCGGCGTCGCCCGGTTCATCGGCCGCCGGCAGGCGTACCTGTTCGTGCCGCTGCTCCTGCTGGAGGGCCTCAACCTCAGCTTCAACAGCTTCCGCGCGCTGCGCGGGCCCGTGGTGAAGCGCCCGGTGCTGGAGGGCGTGCTGCTGGTGGTCCACTTCCTCGCCTACTTCGGCCTGGTGTTCGCCGCGCTCCCGGCCGGCAAGGCCGTCGCTTTCATCGCCGTGCACCAGGCGCTGTTCGGCGTCTACCTGGGCAGCGTCTTCGCCCCGAACCACAAGGGCATGCTGATGGTGACCCCGGAGATGAAGCTCGACTTCCTGCGCCGCCAGGTGCTCACCTCGCGCAACGTCCGCGGCGGGCTGCTCATCGATGCGGTGATGGGCGGCCTCAACTACCAGGTGGAGCACCACCTGTTCCCCAGCATGCCGACCCCGGCGCTCGGGCGGGCCGCCCGGATCACCCGGGAGTTCTGCGCCGAGAAGGGCGTCGCGTACTACGAGACGGGCCTGTTCCGCTCCTACCGGGAGATCTTCACCCACCTGCACCGGACGGGCGAGCCGATCCGCTCCGGCGGGTGACCGTCACGTCCGGCGGGTGACCGTCACGCCCTGGCGCCGGGATCCGTCGCCGGGACGGCCCTTCGGCGGCATCGCCCGTCCGCCGACGCGTTCGCGCCCGTACGATGCCCGAGCGGGGTGGGTGGAGACCGGGGGTGGGTGTGGTTCGGTTCTGGCTGAGGTGGGCGCTGATCGCGCTCCTGGGAGTGGCGGTCGTGTTCGGCGGCTGGGCCGGGTGGCGGTTCTACCGCGACACGGCCATTCCGGCCCCGCCGGACGTCCCGGGGGTGGCGCGGGCGCCGGAGACCGAGGAGGCCCGCCTGGCGGCCGAGCGGCGGATGGTCGACCGGATCGACCGGCTGCCCGAACTGCTGCCGTGGGCCCAGGGGTTGGGGCGGTCGACGGTCGACGTGTGCCGCACCGACTACCGCGGCGGCCTGTTCCTCCGGGGGCTGTGGCTGCCGGTGGCCTGCGAGCGGACCGTGAACGTGTACCTGGCCTTCGACGGCGGCGACGTCCGCTCCCGGCTGGCCGATCTGGACCGGTACCTGGACGCCGAGGGCTGGCGGAGCTCGCAGCGGTGGAGCGGCCTGGTCGCGGCCGACGAGTACGCCCACCAGCCGCCCGCCGACCCGACCCCGGAGGAGGTGGCGGAGGCGGCGGCCCGGCCGATCGCCCCGTCGGTGGAGTTCAGGCCGGCGACGGACGAGGCGGTGCGGACGGAGCTGGTCGTGAGCGTCTCCCGGCCGCCGGGCCCCGAACTCCTGACCTCCGGCGAGGACTACTGGTACGAGAAGTACGGCGGCCGGCGCTACCGGAACGACGAGGGGCAGCGGTCCGAGTACCTGGCCTGGCAGCC
Source organism: Kitasatospora sp. NPDC056273 (assembly GCF_042268845.1). Lineage (NCBI taxonomy): Bacteria > Bacillati > Actinomycetota > Actinomycetes > Kitasatosporales > Streptomycetaceae > Kitasatospora > Kitasatospora sp. NPDC056273. Next base: position 30,042 of record NZ_JBHJSJ010000038.1, read on the forward strand.
GGTGCGGCCGAGCGAGGTCACCGGGCCGGCCGAGGGCCGGTACGTGGTGGTCCTGGGCTTCACGACCAGGTACGCGGAGCAGCAGGAAGCGCCGTGAGGCCGGGAGCCGCCGTGGCCGGTCAGCCCGCCGTGCCGGGCGGCGGGGAGGGCGGCGGGGAGAGCGGCAGGGTGGCGGTGACCCGGAAGCCCGTGCGGTAGGGCGAGGCGGTCAGCTCGCCGCCGAACAGCGCGATCCGCTCGGCGAGTCCGAGCAGGCCGTGCCCGGTGGACAGTCCCCGGCGGGCCTCGGGGCGGCGGCCCGCGCCGTCGTCGACCACGTCGAGGGTCAGCACCTCGGACCAGCTGATCCGCACCGAGGCGTGGCTGCCGGCGCCGGAGTGCTTGATGATGTTGGTGACGGCCTCCTGGACCAGCCGGTAGGCCGTCAGGTCGACGCTGTCGTCGAGGTGGGCTGGGGTGCCGCGCACCTCCAGGTCGATCAGGACCCCGGCGCGTCGGGCGTCCTCCAGCAGCGGGCCCAGGTCGGCGAGCCCGTGGCGCCCGGTCCCGTCCGTCATGGGGACGTCGGCGGTGCGCAACAGCCGGAGCATGCGGCGCAGTTCGGCCATCGCGTTGCGGCCCAGTTCCTCGATGTCGCGGAGGGTGCCGGCCAGCCGGTCGGCGTCGGCGGGCGCGGTGCAGCGGGCGGTGTCGGCCTGCATGACGATGACGGCCACCGCGTTGGCCACGATGTCGTGCAACTCCCGGGCGATCTGGACGCGTTCGCCGAGGACGGCCTGGCGGGCGCGCGCGAGTTCGCGCTGGTCGCGCTCGGCGGCGAGGGCGGCGGCCCGGACCCGGCGGCCGGCGCCCCAGGCGACGGCGGTGATCGGCAGGAAGTAGGCGATGCCGCTGACGAGGTACGACGTTCGACGGGAGGGAGGCACCGCCCCGTCGGCGATCGGGTACCAGATGGCCAGGGCGATCGGCAGGGCCGTCAGCACGAGGGCGGCGACGGAGGCGGGCCGGCCGCTCAGCCGGGCCGCCGTGTACAGCGCGAGCAGTACGCCGAAGAAGGGGGTGAAGGCGAAGCCGCTGTTCAGGGAAAGCAGGGCCGCGCCCACGGCGGCGGCCCAGACGACGGCGAACACCGCCTCCGGCCACCGTCGGCGGAAGGTCAGCGCGACGGCCTCCGGGACGGCGAACGCGGCCAGCAGCAGCTGGTCGCGGACGTTCGTCCCGGTCGCGAGCGGGGCCGCGTAGAAGAAGACGTCGGGGACGGTGACCGCCAGTGCCAGCGCGGCGTCCGCCGCCGTGGCGGTCGGTGACCCCCGGCGGCGGACGCCGTCTGTCGCGACCTCCGTCACAACCGGAGTTCCCGGCAGCACGAGGTGTTCGAGCCGAGGCAGCACCAGTTGTCGTCGAACTCCCGGAACCCCTCCACCGGGATGTCGGACCACCACGGTTCCGGCGGGGCGGCGCGCTCCGGTGGACGGACCGGATAGCCGAGGGCGGCGTGGGCGGCCCACAGGTCGCCGTGGTACTGCCGCAGGGTGTCGTTGAGCCGGTCCCGGGTGACCTCCCCGGGGGCGGGCGCGTGCCGTGACGGCGTGAGCAGGGTCAGGAAGGCCGCCGCGGCGCGGACGTCGTCGGTGGCGAAGGCGGCCAGGCTGATGCCGGCCACGCGCAGGGCCTCGGTGCCGTCGCCCGGGTCGGGGGCGACGGTGATGCGGACGGCGAGGCTCTGCCACGGGTCGCCGACCGTGCGCGGCGGATCGGGCACCAGGAGAGTGCGGGGGCCGAGGAGGATGCCGTGGGCGAGGGCCGGACCAGCCTTCCCGTCCGACTCGACGTGGTGCACGGTGGCACCGACGGTGGGCGCGGGGATCGTCGATTCGCTCATGGTGGGGCTCCCGGAGGGGAGTGGGGGCTTTCACCCAGTGGTAGCGCGCCCCGTCCCGCGTCGCCTGCGGGGGATGACTGCTCGGGTGAGTGACCGAGCGGGGTCGGTCGCGGCCCCCCGCAGGCGTCCCGCGGGCGGCCGCGCGGCCCCTCAGCCGCCGAAGCCGGCCAGCAGACCGCGGGGGTCGAAGGTCACCCGGATCCGGGTGATCCGCCCGTCCTCGACGTGCATCCAGTTCGCCGTCGGCGCCGGCGGGGCGATGCTGGTGCGCAGCTCGAACCAGGTGATCACCTCGTCGCCCTCGGCCACCCGGACCTTCACGTCGATCTTCTCCAGCACCTGTCCGAGCCCCTTCAGCCCGGCCAGCGCCTCCTCCACCCCGGAGGCCGTCCCCAGCGCGCCGACGAAGTCGACGTCGTCGGCCAGCAGGCCCCGGACGGTCTCGAAGTCGCCCGCCTCCCAGGCGGTGAAGTAGGTCTCGGCAAGCTCACGCGCGGTCTTCGTCGTCGTCATGCCGCCATCCTCCCGAGCACCCAACCCATCCGTCCAACAGATGGATCAGATGGATTCCATCTCTTCTGGTTATGCCGCAGGGGTCCGGTCGCCTATCGTCGTCGCCCATGGAGATGCACCAGCTGCGCTACTTCGCCGCCGTGGTCGACGAGGGCACCTTCACCGCCGCGGCCGCCCGGCTGCACGTGAGCCAGTCCGGCGTCAGCACCCAAGTGGCCAAGCTGGAGCGCGAACTGGGCCAGCAGCTGCTCGACCGGACCGGCCGCCAGGTGCGCCTCACCCCGGTCGGCGAGGCGGTCCTCCCGCTGGCGAGGAACGCCCTGGCCACCCTCGACGCCATCCAGCACACCGCCGCCGAGTTCGCCGACGCCGTCCGCGGCCGGGTCCGGCTCGGCATGATCATGGGCTGCTCGATCCCGCCCTTCCTGGACACCGTCGCCGACCTCGGCCGCAGCCACCCCGGCATCGAACTCAGCCTGCACGAGGGGCACTCCGAGGACCTCCAGGCACAGGTCCTGGCCGGCTCCCTCGACCTGGCCCTGATCGGCTACACCGGCGAGGCCGCCCAGGGGCTGGAGGACACCGTCGTCGTCGACGAGCCGATCGCCGCCGTCGTCCCCGCCGGGCACCCCCTCGACCGGGCGCGGCTCCGCCTCGCCGACCTGCGCGGCGAGAAGGTCCTCTGCCTCCCCCCGGGCACCGGCCTGCGCGCCGCCTACCAGGACTCCTGCCGCCGGCTCGGCCTCGATCCGCGGGTGGACATCGAGGCCAGCTCCCCGGCCGCCCTGCTCCGGCTCGCCGAGCGCGGCGCGGGCGTCGCCGTCCTCAGCGCCTCCTCCGCCACGGGCGCCGGGCTGCGGGCCGTCCCGCTGGCCGACGCCGCCACCTGCGCCCGGCTCGGGCTGGTCGTCCGCCGCGACCAGCAGTCCCCGGCGGTACGGCTGTTGCGCGCGAAGCTCGCCGCGGCGATGCGCCCGGCCTGAGCGCCGCCCGCCACAGTGATGCGCCCGGCCTGAGCGCCGCCCGCCGCGCCGCGCCGTCCCCCCGTACCGGCGCGGGCGGGCCGGCGGGCCCGTCGACCGGAGCTCAGGCCTTCCAGCGCGGATCGCGCCCCGAGGCGGCCAGCGCGCGGTCCCACGCGGAGGCGTCCTCCGGCAGCGCCACCGACTCGGCGAAGCCCGCGTACCGGCGGTACAGCTCGGCGTTCTCCGCCACGATCTCCCCGGCCAGCAGGGCGAGTTCCTCGTCGACCCCGATGCGCCCGCCGGTCGCCCGGGCCACGTCCCAGCCGTGCAGCAGCAGCTCCAGGACCAGCATCCGGGCGATCCCGACCGCCGGTACCGGGGCGCCGCCGAGGTCGACGTCCCCCTCCCAGACGGCCGGATCCGCCCAGGCCGCGACCGCGCGCTCCAGCTGGGCCGCGTAGCCGGAGCGCCAGTCGGCGTCGACGGTGAAGTCCCGCGCGCCGAGCTCCTTGGGCAGTTCGACCCGCCGGGCCCGGTGCTCCAGGCCGTGCGAGGTGTAGAGCACCCAGTGGTTGATCAGCGCACGGGTGTCGAACTCCGTGCAGGGCGTCGGCGCGTCCAGGGGCTGGTCGGCCGGGACGGCGGTGGCGACAGCGGCGGCGGCGGAGGCGGCGCGGGCCAGGAGCGGGTGCATCGGGTGGGCGGTCATGGCGCCGATTCTGCGCGGGGCCGTACCGGCCGGTCTTGAAGAAACGCGACGGCTAGCCTGGCGGCATGGGCACGGACCCGCTGGACCCCCTGGACCCCTTGGAACCCCCGGACGCTCCCGGCCTCGGCCGCGGCGTGCTCCACCCCGCCCGGGCGGCGGAGCTGATCACCGTGGACCGGCTCGTCCCCGACCCGGCCGTGGCCCGGTTCGTCGAGTACTACTGGCTGGTCCGCTGGGACCTGCGCGGCCTGCCGCCGTACGAGCAGAAGGTGCTCGCCCACCCCAACGTCCACCTGGTCTTCGAGGCCCCGCGGGCGCGCGTGTACGGGGTGGACCGCTCGCTCTTCGTCCGCCGCCTGGAGGGCGCGGGGCACGTGCTGGGCGCGCGGTTCCGGGCCGGCGCCTTCCGCGCCCTCGCCGGGCACCCGGTGAGCGGGCTGGCCGACCGGTCGGTGCCCGCCGCCGAGTACTTCGGGCCCGGGGCCGACCGGTTCAACGCGGAGGTCCTCGGGGCGTCCGGCAGCCCCGCGGCCCTCGCCGACGCCTTCCTCCGCCCCCGGCTGCCCGAGCCCGACCCGGTCGCCGCCGAGGTCGCCGCGATGGTGGACCGGATCACCGGCAGGCCGGACCTGTGCCGGGTGGACGCGCTGGCCGCCGAGCTGGGCCTGACGGTCCGCCGCCTCCAGCGCCTGTTCGCCGAGTACGTCGGCGCCTCCCCGAAGTGGGTGCTGCGCCGGGCCCGCCTCCACGAGGCCGCCGAACGCGCCGGGACGGACGGCGGGTTGGACCTGGCCGCGCTCGCCGCCGAATTGGGGTACGCGGACCAGGCGCACCTCACCCGGGACTTCGCCGCCGCCGTCGGCGTCCCCCCGGCCCGCTACGCGGGGGCGGGTCAGGCTCCGAGGAAGCGCTGCAGCTCGTCCAGCACGTAGTTGGCCCCGGTGTACCCGATCCCCTGGAACCACAGCTGGTCGTCGACCGGGAACGCCCGGTGCCCCTTGACCGCCCCCAGGGCCTGCCAACCCGGGCTCGCCAGGGCGGCGTTGGCCCCGGACAGCTCCGGATCGCCGTACGTCGCGTAGAGCAGCAGGTCGCCGTCGGCCTTGGCGAGCTGGTCCGGCGGGATCTCGGTGTCGGACTGGTCGACGTTCTGCGCGTCCGGCCGGCCGACCTGGGCGTCGGCGAGCACCGTGCCGGGGAAGCTCTGCCGGCCGAACAGCCGGATGCCGCCGCCCTCCACGAACCGCACCAGGCTCACCTTGCGCCCGGACAGCTTCGCCGCCGCCAGCGCCTGGGCCACCTGCCCGGCGTGCTTCTGGTACGCGCCGGCGAAGGCCGCGGCGGCCGCCTCCCGGTTGAGCGCCTGGGCGTGCAGCTGGAAGTCGGCCTTCCACGGCGCCCCGGCGGTCTGGGTGAGCACGGTCGGGGCGATCTCGCGCAGCTGCTCGTAGCGGTCGCCGTCGCGGGTCTGGTTGGAGAGGATCAGGTCCGGCCGCAGCGCCCGTACGGTCGGCAGGTCGGGCGAGCCGGCCGGGCCGACCAGCCGGATCCCGGCCGTCCGGGAGGTCGGCCAGTACTCGGGGTAGCGGGTGTCGCGGGCCGGGAGCGCGGCGCCGACCGGGGTGATGCCGAGGGTCAGCGCGGAGTCGAGCACGTCGGTGTCCAGCACGACCACCCGCATCGGCGCGCCCGGCACCACGACGGGGCCGGTGGCGGCGTTCACCGTCACCGGCGGCACCGGGGTCGGGGACGGCGAGGCGCCGCCGGCGGGGCCGTCCGCGGTCGCCGGGGCCGGCCGCCGGGCGGCGGTGCAGCCGGTGGCCGCCGCGAGCGCGCCCGCGCCGAGGCCGGTGAGGAGGGTGCGGCGGGAGATCCGGGGCATCGGCGGTCCTCTGGCGGCGCGGTGGGGTCGGGGCGCCGTCGATTATGTCCGAAATGGCACTTAAAGTGCCGTTAAGCGCGGGCCGTCAGGCGCGAGTGGCGTCCGGGGCGAGCGCCGCCCACGGGGCGCCCGGCACGACCAGCGGCGTGCCGGTCACCGGGTCCGGCACCACCACCGAGTCCAGTCCGAACACCTCCCGCACCAGCTCGGCCGTCACCACGTCCCCGGGCGCGCCCTGCGCCACCACCCGGCCGTCCCGCATCGCCACCAGGTGGTCGGCGTACCGGGCGGCCTGGTTGAGGTCGTGCAGCACCGCGACGACGGTCCGGCCGCGCTCGACGTTCAGCCGGCGGACCAGGTCCAGCACCTCCACCTGGTGCGCGATGTCCAGGTAGGTGGTCGGCTCGTCCAGCAGCAGGATGTCGGTGCCCTGGGCGAGCGCCATCGCGATCCAGGCGCGCTGGCGCTGGCCGCCGGACAGCTCGTCCATGCTCCGCTCGGCCAGCTCGGCGGTGGAGGTGCGCTCCAGCGCCTCCGCGACCGCCGCCTCGTCCTCCGGCGACCACTGCTGCCACCAGCTCTGGTGCGGCTGGCGGCCGCGCGCGACCAGGTCCGCCACCGAGATGCCCTCGGGGGCGGACGGCGACTGCGGCAGCAGGCCGAGCCGCTGGGCGATCCGCTTGGTCGGGATCCGCGCCAGCTCCTCGCCGTCCAGCAGCACCGCGCCCCGGACCGGCTTCAGCAGCCGGCCGAGGGCCCGCAGCAGGGTCGACTTGCCGCACGCGTTCGGGCCGACGATCACCGTCACCCGCCCGTCCGGGACGGCCACGTCCAGGTCCTCGACGACCGTGCGCGCCTCGTAGGCCAGGGTGAGGCCCCGGGCCTCCAGGCGGTGTTCGGACATCAGGAACCTCCACGGCGGGATCGGATCAGCAGCCACATCAGGTACGGCGCGCCGACCAGGCCGGTCACCACGCCCACCGGCAGTTCCGTCGGAGCCAGCAGCCGTCGGGCGACCAGGTCGGCGAGGACCACCACCAGCGCGCCGGTCAGCGCCGAGCAGAACAGCGGGATCTGCGCCGAGCGGGCCAGCCGCAGCGCGATCTGCGGGGCCATCAGCGCGACGAAGTCCACCGGCCCGGCGGCCCCGGCCGCGCACGAGGCCAGCACGATGCCCAGCAGCGCCATGCCGAGGCGGATCCGGTCCAGGCGCAGGCCGAGGCCGACGGCGGTGGCGTCGTCGAAGGAGATCGACCGCTGGGCGCGGGCGGCCCACAGCGCGACCGGCACGGCGGCGAGCAGCACCCAGGCGAGCCAGTCGGCCTGGTCGTAGCCGGCGCCGTTCAGGCTGCCGGTCATCCAGACCTTGGCGGCCTGGGCCTGGAAGCCGTCGCCCTTGGTGAGGAAGACGGAGGTGAGCGAGGACAGCGCGACGCTGATGCCGATGCCGATCAGCACGAAGCGCTGCGCGTGCAGGCCGCGCCGCCAGGCCAGCGCGTACACCAGCAGCCCGGCCACCAGGCCGCCGGCCACCGCCGCGTACGGGGCCTGGCCGGTCGAGCCGACCACGCCGTACGCCATCAGACCGACCACGGTCGCGGTCGCGCCCCAGGTCACGCCCACCACGTCGGGGCTGGCCAGCGGATTGCGGGCGACGGTCTGGATCAGCGCCCCGGCCAGCCCGAGCGCCAGGCCGACCAGCAGCCCGACCACCACCCGGGGCAGCCGGAACTCGCCGACCACCAGCTCGTGCGGGCTCGGCCGGCCGAGCACCACCTTGACCACCTCGGACGGCGCGACGGTGGACTCGCCCAGGCAGAGCGAGGCCACCACGGTCGCCGCCAGCGCCACCAGCAGCCCGACGGTGACGGCCAGCGAGCGCCGGTGCACCAGGAACGACGCCCGCCCGGCCCGGACGACGGTGTAGCCGCGCAGCGAGACCTTGCGGGAGACGGATGCCGTGCCGGGGACGGAGCTCGTACCGGGGACGGAAGTCATGCCGCCACCACCTTGCGGCGGCGGACCAGGGCCACCAGCACCGGGACGCCGACCAGCGCCGTCATCACGCCCGCCGGGACCTCGGACGGCGGGAACAGGACCCGGCCGAGGGTGTCGGCGAGCAGCAGCAGCGCCGGGCCGAGGACGGCGGAGAAGGCGAGGATCCAGCGGTGGTCGGCGCCGGCCAGCGCGCGGGCCGCGTGCGGGACGGCGAGGCCGACGAAGGCGATCGGGCCGGCCGCCGCGACCGCCGAGCCGGTCAGGACGGTCGCGCCGAGCGCGCCGACCGCCCGGACCAGGCCGGTCTTGGCGCCCAGCCCCTTCGCGGTGTCGTCGCCGAGCGCCAGCGCGTCCAGTCCGCGCGCCACCGCGACCACCAGCACCGTGCCGACGGCCAGGAACGGCAGCAGCTGCCAGGCCACGTCCGAGGTCCGTCCGGAGAGCGAGCCGACGTGCCAGAAGCGGAACTGGTCCATGGTGGCCGCGTCGGTGGTCAGCACCAGGGTGTTGAGCGAGGCGATGAAGGCGGACGTCGCCGAGCCGGCCAGCGCCAGCTTGATCGGCGTGGCCCCGCCCCGGCCGCGCCCGGCGAGCCCGTACACCAGCACGGTGGCGATCACCGCGCCGGCGAAGCCGAACCAGACGTACCCGGTGAGGGTGGAGACGCCGAAGCCGGAGATGGCGACCACCACGCCGGCCGCCGCGCCCTGGGAGACGCCGAGGATGCCGGGGTCGGCGATCGGGTTGCGGGTCAGGCCCTGCATGACGGCCCCGGCCAGGCCGAGCGCCGCGCCGACGGCCAGTCCGACGACGGTGCGCGGCACCCGCAGCTCGCGGACCACCACGGCGTTCGCGGTGTCGCCGCCGTGCAGCAGGGCGTCCAGCGTGTCGCCGAACGGGATGGTCCGGCTGCCGACCGCCAGGCTCAGCAGCACCGCGGCGGCCAGCACGACGAGTGCGGCGGCCAGCCACAGTATTCGGCGCCGCGGCGCGCGGTACGGCGCGCGGGGCGCACCGGGCGGTGCGCTGGTGTCGGTCATGGGCCCTCTCCGCTGACAACTCAGGCAAACCTAAGTTCCGCCGTGAAGCCCGGGCAAATCGCCTCGTGGCCCGGGGCACCCGTTGGGTAGCCTGGCGGCATGCCCGCGACCTCACCCGCCCCGCTCACCGTCGGCTTCGACCTCGACATGACGCTGCTGGACACCCGGCCGGGTATCCGCGCCACCTACCTGGCGCTCTCCGCCGAGACCGGCACCCCCATCGACGCCGACCTGGTGGTCACCCGGCTCGGCCCGCCGCTGCTGGACGAGATCCGCAACTGGTTCCCGGAGCACGAGGTGGAGCGGGCCGTCACCCGCTACCGCGAGCTCTACCGCGACCACGCCTTCGCCCCGACCGTGGCCCTGCCCGGCGCCCACGCCGCCGTCGAGGCGGTCCGCGCCCACGGCGGCCGGGTCGCGGTGATCACCGGCAAGTACGAGCCGAACGCCCGCCTCCACCTGGAGCACGCCGGGCTGGCCGCGGACACCGTGATCGGCGACCTGTGGGCGGAGACCAAGGGCGACGCGCTGCGCGAGCACGGCGCGAGCGTCTACGTCGGCGACCACCTCGGCGACATCCGCGGGGCCCGGCACGCCGACGCCCTCGCGGTCTGCGTGCCCACCGGCCCGTACAGCGCGCGGGAACTCCACGAGGCGGGCGCGGACGTGGTGCTGGACGACCTCACCGGCTTCCCGGACTGGCTCGCCGGCCACCTGGCCGACCGCTAGGGCGGGCGCCGGAGCAGGCCCGCGGGCCTCAGGAGCCGGAGGGCCTCAGGACTCGACCGGCTCGATCCGGCGGCGCTGGGCCCGCGCGTTCAGCAGCAGTCCGGTCAGCGCGGCCAGGAAGCCGGCCGGCATCAGCATGCTCAGCCAGTACGCGGCCGTCGGCAGCGGCGTCAGGTGCAGGAACAGCGGGACGAAGGTGACCAGGGTGGCGAGCGCGCCGAGACCGAAGACGATCACCCCGGCCTTGACGTACACGTCGCCGGGGTCGGCGCTCTGGCTGCTCACGTCTGCTCACTCCTACGGGCCGGTCGGAACTGCCCCCAGTCTGGCAGAGCGGCCGCCGGGGAGGCCCACCGGAGCGGGCCGGTCACGTTGCGCAGTTTCCCGGCAGCTGAACGTTTTGATCCCTGTTGAGCGGGGGTATGCACGGGGTGCCGAGGGGCGCTACAGGTGCGCCCCGCGTCCTCAGACCCGGGGGTGTGAGCCGATGGACCGCGCGGAGCCGCGCCCCGGCCGTGCCAGTGCCGGGTCGCCCGTGACCGCGAGATCCCGTTCCCGCCGCCCCCACCGGGCCTCGGAACGCGGGTCCCTCGCGGAACGCGGATGAGGCAGTGACGGACGGTTAGTCTGCTCCTGACCGCGTGCCGGCCACGAGCGCCCACGGGCGCCGAGCCGAGGTCGGCCGCCTTTCCCCACCACCCAGTGATCCCCGGCCAGGGCCGGGATCCCTCACACCCATTCGAGGACTGTTCGAGATGCCCACCGGCCAGGTCAAGTGGTTCAACGAGACGAAGGGCTTCGGCTTCCTGTCGCGCGACGACGGCGGGGACGTCTTCGTCCACACCAAGGCGCTGCCCGACGGTGTCACGTCGCTGAAGCCGGGTCAGCGGGTCGAGTTCGGCGTGGTCGCCGGCCACCGCGGGGACCAGGCGATGGCCGTGCAGCTGCTGGACGCACTGCCCTCGGTGGCCGCCGCCCAGCGGCGGAGCGCCGACGACATGGCGCCGATCGTCCAGGACCTGATCACCACGCTGGACGCGGTGCTGCCCGGCCTCCAGCGCGGGCGCTACCCCGCCAAGCCGACCGGCCAGAAGCTGGCCGGCCTGCTGCGCGCGGTGGCCGACAACTTCGACGTCTGACGGGGAGCCGGACAGCCCTGGAGCCGGAACGCGCTGAAGTCGGAACGCTCTAGAACGCCAGCGCACCCGGGTCGAGCGGGGGCACCAGCCCCTCCGCGGCGGCCCGGGTGAGCAGCGCGCGGACGGCCGCGTAGCCCTCCTCGCCGAGGTCCTCGGTGAACTCGGTGACGTACAGCCCGATGTGCTGCTCGGCGACGTCCAGGTCCATCTCCTGGGCGTGCGCCAGCACGTACCCGCGGCTCGCGGCCGGGTCCGCCCAGGCCTGCCGGACGGAGGAGCGGATCGCGTCGGCGATCTCCCGCAGCCGCTCGGCGCCGAGCGAGCGCCGGGCGACGATCGCGCCCAGCGGGATCGGCAGGCCGGTCTCCCGCTCCCAGGCCTCGCCCATGTCGGCCAGGCTGTGCAGGCCGTACTGCTGGTACGTGAAGCGGGCCTCGTGGATGACCAGGCCGGCGTCCACCCGGCCGTCCCGGACGGCGGGCATGATCTCGTGGAACGGCAGGACGACGATCTCGCCGAAGCCGCCCGGCACCGCCTTCGCCGCCCAGAGCCGGAACAGCAGGTAGGCGGTGGAGCGCTCGGAGGGCACCGCGACGGTCTTCCCGGCCAGGTCGGCGGGGGAGTCCACGCCCGGCAGGGTGAGCACCAGCGGGCCGCAGCCGCGGCCCAGCGCGCCGCCGCAGGGCAGCAGGGCGTACTGCTCCAGGACCCAGGGCAGCGCGCCGTAGCTGATCTTCAGGACGTCCAGCTCGCCGCGCTCGGCCTGCCCGTTGGTGATGTCGATGTCGGCGAAGGTCACCTCGGGGGCGTCCGCCCCGGGCACCAGGCCGTGCGCCCAGGCGTGGAAGACGAAGGTGTCGTTCGGACAGGGCGAGTACGCGATGCTCAGCCGTTCAGCCACGGCCGGCCTCCTCAATCGGTTCGTGGAGCGGATGCCAGCTCGTGGACGGGCAGGGCGGCGAAGGCCCGTTCCAGGGCGGCCAGGGCCTCGCCGATCCGCCAGGCGGCCCGGTCGCGCGGGCCCACCGGGTTGGACACGGTGCGCAGTTCGAGGGCCGGCACGCCGTACCGGGCGGCGGCCTCGGCCACGCCGAAGCCCTCCATCGCCTCGGCGACGGCGCCCGGGTGGCGGGCGGCCAGCGCGGCGGCGCGCTCGGCGCTGCCGGTGACGGTGGAGACGGTCAGCACCGGGCCGGTCACGGCGTCCAGCGCCCGTGCGGCCAGCGCGACGGCGGCCGGCGGCGGGGTGTGCCGGACGGTGCCGAAGCCCAGCTCGGTGACGTCGGCGAAGCCCTCGGGGGTCTCGGCGCCGAGGTCCGCGGCCACGATCGCGTCGGCCAGCACGGTGGCGCCGACCGGGGCGAGCGGGGCGAAGCCGCCGGCGATCCCGGCCGAGACGGCCAGGGCGTACGGGTGGGCCGCCAGCGCGGTGGTGGCGGCGGCCGCGGCGGCGGCCGGGCCGACCCCGGCGGCCAGCACGTCCACCGGCACCGCCAGGGCCCGGTGCAGCGTGCCGCCGGGCAGCGGCAGCGCGGCGGACCCGCCGGGCAGGCCGCGCAGCACCGCCTCGGCCTCGGCGGCGACCGCGACGACGACGAGCAGCCGGGCCCCCGCGGGGTCCGACCGCTCGCCCCGGCCGTCGGCGACGGCGTGCGCGGTCATCGCGGGACCGTCAGCTGTCCTGGGTGTTCAGCTGGAAGTACCAGACGGCGATCGGGGCCTCCTGGTTCGGGTCGCCCTCGACCACGGTCACCACGGTCTTGCCGCTGGAGTTCAGCAGCTTGCCCGCGGCCTGGGCGCCGGACCAGGTCTGGCCCTTGGCGGCCGAGAACAGGCTGTAGCGCCCGCCCTGGTTGGCGGAGCCGCCGTTGGTGAAGGCCCACCAGCCCGTGTCGGCCACGTTCGGCGAGACGCCGACGCCGACCCGGTCGCTGCCCACGACGTCCGAGGAGGGCAGCGAGCCGTCCTTCAGCGCCTTGGTCGCGTCCTCCTGGCACTGCTGCTGCTGGTCCTCGGTGAGCGGGCTGCCGCCGTTCCAGCACAGCGGCTGCGCGACGACCGAGGAGTTGCCCACCGTGAGCGTGGCCTGGTGGGAGATGTGCTCGGTCTGGCCGGCGGCGATGGCGACGGAGGTGCCCACCGTGGCGGCGCCGACCACGACGACGGCGCCGAGGGCGGCGATGGCACGGGAATTGAGGCTCATGCGTCAGAATCTACCGGGCCGGGCCGATCACGCGACGCGGGGGTAGGCACCGCGTGTTGCCGCACCGCCCCGTTCAGGCCACCCGGGGGGTCGCCGGGTGCCGCCGCAGGCCCACCCGGAAGAGCGAGCGGAGCGTCCACAGCAGCGCCAGGCCGACCACCCCGGCGGCGATCGACAGGCCCAGCTCACCGTTCAGCGGCAGCAGGATGCCGACCGCGCCGCCGGCCACCCAGGACACCTGCATCAGGGTCTCCGACCGGGCGAACGCCGAGGTCCGCACCGCCTCCGGGACGTCCCGCTGGATCAGCGCGTCCAGCGCCAGCTTGCCCAGCGAGGCCGCCATCCCGGCCACCCCGGCGACCAGAACCACCGTCACCACGCCGTACCAGAGCGCGGCCGCCGCCGTCACGCAGGTCGCCAGCAGCAGCATCGCGGCGACCGTCGCCTCCGGGCCCCGGGTGCGCAGCCAGGAGCCGAGCACCGAGCCCAGCGCGTTGCCCGTCCCGGCCGCCAGCGCCACCAGGCCCAGCGCCACCGTCGGCCGCAGCCCGCCGATCGGCTCCTCCCGCAGCAGGAAGGCCAGGAACATCACCAGGAAGCCGACCAGCCACTTCATCGCCGACATCGCCCGCAGCGCCAGGATCACCGAGGGGCCGACCGTGCGCAGCGAGGCCTTGACCGGCGGCGGCCGGTGGTGGATCAGGTGCGAGCCCTCGCCGTGCACCTCGGCGTGCAGGACGGCCCGCTGCTCGCCCTTGGCGGAGTCCACCGTGGGCGGCAGGTGGAAGGCCATCAGGGTGCCGACGACGAACACCAGGAAGGCGCCGCGCAGCGGCCAGCCGGGCCCGATCAGGTGCAGCAGCCCGCCCACCGCGGCGGCCACGCCGGTGGCCAGCAGCCCGGCCAGGGTGACCCGGGAGTTCGCCTTCACCAGGGACAGCCGGCTCGGCAGCAGCCGGGGCACCACCACGCTGCGCACCACCCCGTACGCCTTGGACGCGACCAGCACGCCGAGCGCCTCCGGGTAGAGCGCGATGCCGCCGCCGGCGATCACCCCGGCCATCGTCCAGGCCAGCACGGCGCGGGCCAGCATGGCCATCGCCATGGCCGCCCGGCGGCCGTGCGGGAGGCGGTCCAGCAGCGGGCCGACCACCGGGGCGAGGAGGGCGAACGGGGCCATCGTGATCAGCAGGTAGAGCGCGACCCGGCCGCGGGCCTCGCCGGTGGGCACCGAGAAGAAGATGGTGGACGCCAGCGCGATGGTGATCAGCATGTCGCCGAAGGAGTTGAGCGCGTGCAGCTCGATCAGCTTGGCGAGGCCGGACTCGCCCGCGCCCTCGGCGGCGGTGGCCCGGCGGATCCGCCGGCCGGTGCCGTGCACCACCTTGCCGGTGCGGGAGCCGGCGGCGGAGGCGGTGCGGACCAGGAAGTGCCGGCGGGGCTCGGGGACCTCGTCCCCGAACTCGTCCTCGTCCCCGTGCCCGTCCGGCTGCCGCGCGGTCCGGTCGGGGGCTCCCGGCGCCTCCGGGGCCTCGTTCCCGGTCCGGTCCGGGGGGCCGGCGGGCGCCTCGGGGCCGTCCGCCGGCTGCGGTTCGTCCGCGCCGGGGACCGGGGGCTGCTGTCGCGGCACGGCGTCCGCCTGGTCGGGGCTGCCGGCCTGCGGGGCGCGCAGTGCGTGCTGCGACGGGTCGTGGTCCGCCACAAGCCCATCCTGCCCCAGAAACGCCGAGCCGACGCGGGACCGGACTCCGCTCGGCGCGGCCCCGGAGCGGCCGTGTCCGCCCCGGACTGTGCCGGGGCACCGGCCGACGGGTAGCCTGCCCAAGGTCGACCCGCCGGAGCGCCGGGGCGCCGGCAGGCCGGTCGAGCGGCGCGGCCGGTACCCGAGGGGGCTCCCGGTCGCGCAGAATGGACGAGGGACACCGAGCCGCGACGGAACAGGCAACACGCCGTGGGCGACAGAAGAACTGGGAGAGAATCGACGCCGTGAGTGCTGCGATGCGAAGCCGTACCCCCGACCGGCTCTGTGCCGAGGCCGTCGAACTCGCCCGCCAGGCCGCCGAGGAGGCCGTCGGTGCGGAGGCCGTCGGGCCGCACCTGGGCGTCCAGGCCGACGCCGACCGCGTCGTCACCCACACCTTCGAGTGCCTGGACGCGGCCTACCGCGGCTGGCACTGGGCGGTCACCGTCGCCCGCGCCCCGCGCGCCAAGAACGTGACCCTGGACGAGGTCGTGCTGCTGCCGGGCGCCGACGCGGTGCTCGCCCCCGAGTGGGTGCCGTGGAGCGACCGGCTGCGCCCCGGCGACATGGGCCCGGGCGACCTGCTGCCCACCGGCGCCGACGACCTGCGGCTGGAGCCCGGCTGGACCGGCGAGGACGAGCCGGCGCCGAACTCCGCGGTCGCCCTGGTGGACGACGAGGACCTGGTCGTCACCGACCCGCACGTCCAGCCCGCTCCGGCCCGCGCCCGGATCAACGCCGTCGCCGAGGAGCTGGGCCTCGGCCGCAGCCGGGTGCTCTCCCGGCTCGGCCTGCACCTGGCCGCCGAGCGCTGGGAGAAGTCCCACGGCCCGCAGACCCCGATGGCGCAGGCCGCCCCGGCCTCGTGCGCGAGCTGCGGCTTCCTGGTGCCGATCGGCGGCTCGCTCGGGCAGGCCTTCGGCGTGTGCGGCAACGAGTTCGGTCCGGCCGACGGCCAGATCGTCTCCTTCGCGTACGGCTGCGGCGGGCACTCCGAGGCGGCCGTCATCCCGGCTCCGCCGGCGCCGTCCGAGCTGATCCTGGACGAGCTGGTGGTCGAGCCGCTGCCGCTGCACCCGGACCGCGCCTCCGGCTCCGTCGAGCCCGACGGCCCGGCCGAGGAGCTCGGCCACTCCTGAGCCCCGGGCCTTCCCTCGGGTCTGTCTTCCGCGGCCCGCACTGGTCACCGACCGGTGCGGGCCGCGGTGCTGTCCGGACGGTTCCGCGCGGCTCCGGGCGGGTGGCGGGGGCGCCGTCGGCGTCGTCCCGGGGCCGAGGCCGGCGGGGTCCGTGGTCGGGAGCAGTCGGTGGGGCAGGGAAGAATGCCCTACGACGAACAGGGCAGCGGAAGGTGGCAGGTCCAGTGGAACCTCGGATCATCGGCAGCGGCACGGACGAGCACCTCGCGGACCCCTTCGGGAGCGCCGCGCTGCGCCGGCGGGTGCTGGACGCCTGGGCCGCCTCGCCGTCCCGGTTCCGGGAGGACGCCAACGCCGAGGAGGAGCTGGCGCTCGGCGGCTACCGGGACCGCCTGGTGGTCGAGTTGGCGCAGAACGCGGCCGACGCCGCGGTCCGGGCCGGCCACGGCCCCGGCCGGCTGCGGCTGACCCTCGCCGACGGCGTGCTCGCCGCCGCCAACACCGGCGCCCCGCTGGACGCGGCCGCCGTCGAGTCGCTGTCCACCCTGCGCGCCTCCTCCAAGCGCGGCGAGGCGCCCGCCGTGGGCCGGTTCGGGGTCGGCTTCGCCGCCGTCCTCGCGGTCACCGACGAGCCCGCCGTGCTGGGCGCCGGCGGCGGGGTGCGCTGGTCGCTCGGCGAGGCCCGGTCGCTGGCCGGGGCCCAGCCCGAGCTGGCCGAGGAGCTGCGCCGCCGGGACGGCCACGTGCCGCTGCTGCGGCTGCCGTTCGCGGCCGAGGGCACCGCCCCGGAGGGCTACGACACGGTGGTCGTGCTGCCGCTGCGGGACGCCGCCGCCGAGGACCTGACCCGCCGTCTGCTGGCCGGGATCGACGACGCGCTGCTGCTCACCCTGCCCGGCCTGCGCGAGGTCGTGGTGGAGACCCCGGACGGCGTCCGGACGCTCACCCGGGACGCCGCCGAGACCCGCCCGGACGGGGTCACCGAGGTGACCGTCACCGACGACGCGGACGGCCGGCCGCGGCGGACGGTCTGGCAGACCGCCGGCGCCTCCGGCACGCTCGCCGCCGAGCTGCTGGCCGACCGGCCCACCGAGGAGCGCGCCCGCCCGTACTGGACGGTGACCTGGGCCGTCCCGGTCGGCGAGGACGGCGCCCCGCAGCGGCCCCGGATCGCCTCCGTGCTGCACGCGCCCACCCCCAGCGACGAGCCGGTCGGCCTGCCCGCGCTGCTGATCGCCTCCTACCCGCTGGACTCCACCCGCCGGCACGTCGCCCCCGGCCCGCTGGCCGACTTCCTCACCGAGCGGGCCGCCGACAGCTACGCCGAGCTGTTGCGCGCCCGTGGCGCCGACCTCGGCTCGCTCAGCCTCGTCCCGGCCCCGCTCGGCCAGGGCGCGCTGGACAACGCGCTGCGCGCCGGGGTGCTCTCCCGGCTGCCCGACACGCCGTTCCTGCCGCACCCGGCGCCGGTCGAGGAGGGCACGCCCGCGCTGCGGCCCCGGGACGCGACGCTGCTGGAGGGCGCGGACGGCTCGGTGGTCGAGGCGCTCTCGCCGATCTTCCCCGGGCTGCTGCCGGCCGGCCTGGAGCGCCGTACCGAGCTGCGGGTGCTGAACGTGCGCCGGGTGCCGCTGGCCGAGGTGGTGGACCAGCTCGGCGGCCTGGACCGCGAGCCCGCGTGGTGGCGCAACCTGTACGCGGCGCTCGGCGCGGCCGACCCGGAGGCGCTCGGCGCGCTGCCCGTCCCGCTCGCCGACGGGCGGACGGTCACCGGGCCGCGGCGCGTCCTGCTGCCCTCCGAGGACGCCGACTGGGCGGCCTTCCCCGGCTATCCCGGGTCGCTCGCGGGCGCGCTCGCGGCGCTCGACCTGCGGCTGGCCCACCCCGAGGCCGCCCACCCGCTGCTGGCCAGGCTCGGCGCCGGCACCGCCACCCCGGCCGGGGTGCTGGACACCCCCGAGGCGCGGGCCGCCGTCGCCCGTTCCTACGAGCTGGCCGAGGACGACCTCGACGCGGCGCTCGAACTCGCCGACGCCGTCCTGGCGTTGGTGAAGGCCGCCGCCCCGGAGCCGGGTGCCCACCCCTGGCTGGCCCGGCTGGCGCTGCTCGACGACGAGGGCGAGCCCGCCCGGGCCGGCGAACTCGTGCTGCCCGGAAGCCCGTTCGCCGCGCTCGCCCGCGAGGAGGACGCCGGCTGGGTGGACGACGAGCTGCTGGAGCGCTGGGGGTCCGAGGTGCTCGCCGCGGTCGGCGTGCTGGCCGACTTCGTGCTGGTGCGCGCCGAGGACGTGGTGCTCGACCCGGACGACCTGGAGCGGCTCGACCCGACCGTCCCCGCCGACCGCGCGGCCGGCGGCCACCCCACCGGCCTGCTGGACGAGGCGCCGGACGGGCTCGCCGAGTGGGCCGAGGACGCGCTGGAGGCGCTGCAGGCCGACGAGGCGGTCGGCGTCCCGCCGGTGGCCGCCGAGCTGCTGGCCGTGCGCGACCTCGACCTGGTGGACGACGACGCCTGGCCGGAGGCGCTCGCCGCGCTGGCCCGCCCGCCGTACCGGGAGGCCGTGGTCGGCCCGGTGCGCACCCTGCTGCCGGACGGCTCGTACGCCGACCTGCCGCCGTACACCGCCTGGTGGCTGCGCGACCATCCGGTGCTGGCGGGCCGTGAGCCGGCCGGCCTGCGCGCCGCCGGGGCCGACCCGCTGCTGCGCGGCCTGTACGACGAGGCCCGCACCACCCTGGACGAGCAGTTCCTGCACGCGCTCGGGGTGCGCACCACGCTGGCCGCGCTGCTCGCCGAGCCGCACGGGCCGGACGAGGTGCTGGACCGGATGACCGACCCGGACGCCGAGGTCGGCCACCGCCAGCTGCACGGCATCCACACCGCGCTGGCCCGGGTGGACCGCGAGCGGATCGAGCCGCTGGACGTGGTGCGGGCGCTGCCGCCGATGGACCCGGACACCGGGCGCCGGCCGGCCCACACCGTGGTGGTGGACGCCACCGAGGCGGTCGTCGCCGACGCCCCCGACCTGGTCCAGCTGCTGCACCCGTACCCGCTGCTGCCGGTCGCCCCGGCGCTGGCCGCCGACCTCGCCGAGCGGCTGCACGTGTCGCTGGCCAGCGAGGTGGCGGGCGGCCGGGTGCTGTCCGAGGGCGTGCTGCACCGGGTCCCGGCGGTGGTGCGGGAGCTGCTGCCCGGCTGCCCGGTCGCCTACGAGGAGCACGAGGAGCTGCTGGTCGTCGGGCCGGACGGCGGCGAGGCGGCGGTGGACTGGCGCTGGGACACCGGGGCGGACACCCCGGAGCCGCCGTACGACCCGGAGCTGGCCGAGGCCGGCGACGAGGACGACGAGTTCGAGGTCCCGCCGGTGCCCGGCCTGCTGCACGCGGCCACCCCGGAGGGCCTCGCCGCCGGGCTGGCCTGGTCGGTCGGGCAGTGGCACCGCCGCTTCGAGGTGCTGGCCGCGCTCAGCGAGCCCGACCGCGCCTACGAGCTCTCGGCCGCCCGGGACTTCGAGGGCTGAGCCCCGCGGCGCGCACCGGTCGGCCGGTCGGTGCGCGCCCGCAGCCGCCGGTAGACGGCGGTGGTGGCGGTCAGCCAGACCGCGCCGAGCGTCACCAGCGCGGCGGTGCGCAGCGCGGGCGTGGGCCGGACGGTCAGACCGACGCCCGCCATCGCCAGGGCGGCCAGTCCGGCCGCCGCCAAGCCGCCCAGGAAGGCGATGAACGCCTCCAGGTCCCCACCCCTGCGTGCCATTCGGCACCCCCTTCCGGGGTCATCATCGGGTGTGCGCGGGGGGCTTGTCACGCGGTGGCGCGGCCGGCCGGCGGCTCCGTCACTCCATGCCGCGGCGCTTCATCACGCGCCAGGCGATCTCCAGGGCGATGCCGCAGACCACCGCGACGGCGACGCCCGTCAGCGGGTCGCGGTAGCCGACCAGGGAGAGGTCGAAGAACGACTTCAGCGGGGGCACCAGCAGGACCAGGGCGAACGCGCCGCCCATGGCGCCGATCAGCAGCAGCCGCCACCAGTTGTACGGGCGGGCGACGATGGCGAGGACCCAGATGGCGATCAGGAAGAGCGTCAGGGTGGCCACGCTGGTGTCGGCCTTGAGGTCGGTCGCGTGGTCGGTGCGGGCGAGCGTGTAGGCGACGAAGGTGCCGGTGCCGGCGATGGCGCCGCCGGGGACCGCCAGCCGCAGCACGCGCTTCACGAAGCCGGTGCGGGCCCGCTCGTTGTTGGGGGCGAGGGCGAGGAAGAAGGCCGGGATGCCGATGGTCAGCGAGGACAGCACGGTGGAGTGCCGGGGCAGGAACGGGTACGGCGAGTGGGTGAAGATCACCAGGAGTGCCAGCAGGACCGAGTAGACGGTCTTCACCAGGAAGAGTGAGGCGACCCGCTCGATGTTGCCGATCACCCGGCGGCCCTCGGCCACCACCGACGGCAGCGAGGCGAAGGAGTCGTTCAGCAGCACGATCTGGGCGACCGCCTTGGTGGCGTCGGAGCCGGTGCCCATCGCCACGCCGATGTCGGCGTCCTTGAGCGCGAGCACGTCGTTGACGCCGTCTCCGGTCATCGCCACGGTGTGGCCGCGGGACTGCAGCGCCCCGACCAGCTGGCGCTTCTGCTGGGGGGTGACCCGGCCGAAGACGCTGGTCCGGTCGGCGGTCTCGGCGAGCTGCTCCGGGTCGGTGGGCAGGGAGCGGGCGTCCAGCGGGTGGTCGGCGCCGGGCAGGCCCAGGTGGCCGGCCACCGCGCCGACCGAGACCGCCGAGTCGCCGGAGATGACCTTGGCCCGGACCCGCTGGCCCTCGAAGTAGCGCAGGGTCTCGGCGGCGTCCGAGCGCAGCCGCTGCTGGAGCACCACCAGGGCGAGCGGGGTGAGGCCGGCCGCCGGGTCGGGGGAGTCCAGCGGGACGGGGGTGCGGCCCAGCAGCAGCACCCGCAGGCCCTGGGCACCCAGTTCGTCCACCTCGGCCAGGGCCGGGTGCCCGGCGGGCAGCAGCACGTCGGGCGCGCCGAGCAGCCAGCTGGCCTCGCCGCCCTGCGGCTCCAGCAGCTGCACGCCGCTCCACTTGCGGGCGGAGGAGAAGGGCATCGCCTCGATCACCCGCCAGCCGTTCCGGCCGGAGGCGGCGCCGTCGTCGCCGCGCCCGTACGCGTCGATGACCGCCTGCATGGACGGGTTGGGGCGGGCGTCGGCGCCGGCCATCACGGCCAGCGCGTGTTGGACGGTGTCCTTGTCGACGGCGGCGGGCTCCCCGTCGGAGAGCACCCGCAGGTCGACCACGTCCATGCCGCCCTCGGTGAGGGTGCCGGTCTTGTCCAGGCAGACGGTGTCCACCCGGGCCAGGCCCTCGATCGCCGGGAGCTCCTGGACCAGGCACTGCTTGCGGCCGAGCCGGACCACGCCGATCGCGAAGGCGACCGAGGTCAGCAGCACCAGGCCCTCGGGGACCATCGGCACGATGCCGGCCACCATGCGCCGGACGGCCTCGCGCCAGTCCCGGCCCTCGACGGCCAGCTGGCTGATGATCAGGCCGAGGGCGGTGGGGATCAACAGGTAGGTGATGATCCGCAGGATGCTGTCGATGCCGGTGCGCAGCTCCGACTTCACCAGGGTGAACTTGCTGGCCTCCTCGGCGAGCTGGGCCGCGTAGGCCTCGCGGCCGACCTTGGTGGCGGTGAACGCGCCGGCGCCGGCCACCACGAAGCTGCCGGACATCACCTGGTCGCCGGGCTGCTTGAGGACCGGGTCGGGTTCGCCGGTGAGCAGCGACTCGTCGATCTCCAGGCCGTCCGCCTCGGTGACCTCGCCGTCCACGATCACCTTGTCGCCGATGCCGAGCAGCACGGTGTCGTCGAGGACGATCTCGGAGACGCCGACCTGCCGGGCGGTGCCGTCCCGGCGGACCTGCGGGCGGGCCTCGCCGATCAGGGCCAGGCTGTCCAGGGTCTTCTTGGCGCGCAGCTCCTGGATGATGCCGATCGCCGTGTTGGCCACGATGACCAGGCCGAACAGGCCGTCCTGGATCGGACCGACGATCAGGATGATCCCGAACATCACGCCGATGATCGCGTTGAAGCGGGTGAAGACGTTGGCGCGGACGATCTCCCGGGTGGACCGGCTGGACCGTACGGGGACGTCGTTGACCTGGCCCCGGGCGACCCGTTCGGCGACCTCGGCGGTGGTCAGGCCGCCGCGTCGGCCGGGCAGCAGGCCGAGGGGGTGGGCTCCGTCCGGGCGGTCTCCGTCGGCCGGCTGCTCTTCCGCCGGCTGGGCAGGCTGCGTCATGGCACCGACTCTACGGGCGCCTTATGTCCGGTGCGTGCTACTAAAGGACTATTCAGTCCGACCGGGTGGCCGGGTCCTGGCCGTCGTCGCCGGTCGTCCGTTCGGCCGTGTGCGCGGCCGCCTCGGCGGCTTCGGCGGCGCGGCCGCGGGCGATCGCGTCCCGCCGGGCGCGGCAGTACCAGAGGCCGATCAGGCCGAGCAGGCCGCCGGAGAGGCAGATCCACGGCCAGGTGCCGTGGCCGTGCGCCGAGAGGCTGCCCTGGAAGGGGAGCAGGGCGAGGAAGGCGATGAACCACAGCACCGTGCCGCCGCCGACGATGGCGACGTCGTTGGCCTCCAGCGGAGGGGGCGAGGGGTGCAGTGGCGTCTTGGGCATGGGGCCTAGCGTACGGTGCGGTGGGGCGGCTGCGCGGGTGCCGTGACCCCGCGCGGGCTCTACGCGCGAAGATAGCGCGTGTGCGATCGGGAAACGATACTTGAGGCCCTGCGCCCGGCCACCGTCGCCCCGGGCGTTCCCACCCCCTCCTCAGCTCCCCCACAGAGGACGCACGCATGCCTGTGGTCCAGCCGACCACCGAGTCGCCCGAACCCGCCGACGCCGCGCCGCAGCCCCCCACGAGCGCCGTCGACCGCTTCTTCCGGATCAGCGAGCGGGGCTCCACCCTGCCGCGCGAGATCCGCGGCGGTGTCGCCACCTTCTTCACCATGGCGTACATCCTGGTGCTGAACCCGATCATCCTGGCCAGCGGCACGGACGTCACCGGGGCTCACCTGAACAGCGCCCAGCTGGTCACCGCCACCGCCCTCACCGCGGGTCTCACCACCCTGCTGATGGGCGTCATCGGCAACGTCCCGATCGGCCTGGCCGCCGGACTCGGCGTCAACACGATCGTGGCGCTCCAGCTCGCCCCCAAGATGACCTGGCCGGACGCCATGGGCATGGTCGTGCTGGCCGGTTTCGCGATCATGCTGCTGGTCGCCACCGGGCTGCGCGAGCGGGTCATGAACGCCGTCCCGCTCGGCCTGCGCAAGGCCATCGCGATCGGTATCGGCCTGTTCATCAGCCTGGTCGGCCTGGTCGACTCCGGCTTCGTCAGCCGCATCCCGGACGCCGCCCACACCACCGTCCCGCTCCAGCTCGGCGGCAACGGGCACCTGCTCGGCTTCCCGGTGCTGATCTTCGTGATCGGCCTGGTGCTCACCCTGGTCCTGCTGATCCGCAAGGTGCCCGGCGCCATCCTGATCAGCATCGCGGTCTCCACCGCGCTCGCCGCGGTCATCGACAAGGTGGCCGACGTCCCGGCGCTCAAGTGGGGCCTCACCGTCCCGACCTGGCCGGGCAACCCGGTCTCCGCGCCGGACTTCGGCCTGGTCGGCAAGGTCAGCCTGTTCGGCGGCTTCGAGAAGGTCGGCGTGCTGACCGGCCTGCTGTTCGTCTTCACCGTGCTGATGTCCTGCTTCTTCGACGCGATGGGCACCATCCTCGGCGTGGCCGACGAGGCCCACCTGCTGGACGAGAAGGGCGACCTGCCCGGCATCAACAAGGTCCTGATGGTCGACGGCATCGCCACCGCGGCCGGCGGCGCCACCTCGGCCTCCGCCAACACCTGCTTCGTCGAGTCCACCGCCGGCGTCGGCGAGGGCGCCCGGACCGGCTTCGCCTCGATCGTCACCGGCCTGCTCTTCGTGGTGGCGCTCTTCCTCACCCCGCTCGCCACCATGGTCCCGGCCCAGGCCGCCACCCCGGCCCTGATCACCGTCGGCTTCCTGATCCTGGCCAACTCGATCAAGGAGATCGACTGGGCCGACTACACGATCGCGATCCCGGCCTTCCTGACCATCGTGATGATGCCGTTCACCTACAGCATCACCAACGGCATCGGCATGGGCTTCATCGCCTTCTGCGTGCTGCGCCTGGCCGCCGGCCGCGGCCGCGAGGTCCCCGTCCCCATGTACGCGGTGGCGTCGGTCTTCGCCTTCTACTACCTGATGCCGGCCTTCGGCCTGCTCTGACGGCCCCGGCCGGTACTCCGACGGCCCCGTCCTCCCGCTCGGGAGGGCGGGGCCGTCGGTGTTCGCCGCAGCGGGGATTCACACCTTCGGGTTGTTCTGCGGACGGGACGGTCGTGGCGCCTTGCCGGCGAGGGAGGTTCCCGGGTAGGGGCGCGGACCCATGACCGCGTACCCATGACCTGAAAGGAACCAGTCGTGAGCCGTACAACGGCTGCCGCGGTGATCGGCGGCGCAGTCCTCGCTCTGACCATGACGACGGCCCCGGCCGCCTCGGCGCAGCCCGAGGGCCGGGTCGGGCAGATCCAGAACCTCCACTTCGGGCGGTGTCTGGCGGTGAACCCCGACCAGACCGTCGGGCTGGGCCCGTGCGTCCCCGTGCCGCCGTTCCTCTGGGACGTCCCGCGCGAAGGGACGGGGCAGATCCGCAGCCTCGCTGCGAACGCGTGCCTGACGGACGTGGACACCAGCAACCCGTGGGGCCACGCCGTACTCCTCCCGTGCACCGGCGACCTGCGCCAGGTGTGGGAGACCTTCGACTACGACGGTCCGTTCATCAAGAACGTCCTCACCGGCCGGTACCTGAAGGCCAACGACTCCGAGGGCGTCTACGTCGGCAGTCGGACCGGGTCCCACCCGGAGTGGGCCGTCCTCTGACGGACGGCGCCGGGCCGTGCCCGTAGGGCCGGCGGTGGTCGGGCAGTCGACCGCCGCCGGCCCCTTCGTGTTCCGGGGGCGGGTCAGTGGACGCAGAACTCGTTGCCCTCGGGATCTTGCATGACGGCCCAGGCGCCGCCGGGCTCGTCGACGTGGCGGAGGGTGGTGGCGCCGAGGGCGGTGAGGCGGGCGACGGTGGCCTCGCGCTCGCCAGGGCCGGGGTGGACGTCGAGGTGCAGGCGGTTCTTGCCCTGCCGGGGCTCGGGGACGGCCTGGAACAGGACGCGGCGGCCGAGGCCGGTGTCCGAGGCCGGGTCGAACGGGTCCTCGGGGTGGCGGACGGCGGCCAGGGAGCGCCAGGCCGGGTGGCCGTCCACCTCGGTGAGGGACTCCGGGCCGACCGCGCCGGCGGCGAGCAGCCGGGTGATCAGCGCGCCGTGGTCCTCCAGTGTGTACTCCAGGGCGGCGGCCCAGAAGGCGGCCTGGCGGTGCGGGTCGGCGCAGTCGATGACGAGCTTCCAGTGCAGCGGCATGTAACCGTTTTTACCGGTTACCCGGGGGTCGGGCAATGGCCGGCCGTCAGAAGTTGTCAAAAAGGCGCCTGTGTAGGCCAGTTGGCGGTGGGAATACTGGCTGGACGGAGAAGGGGGAGGGGACTCGACCGATGGTGCAACAGGATCCGCCGGGGGGCGTCGAGGCGCAGCTGCTGCCGGAGCTGTTCTGGACGACGGACAAGGCCTCGCTGGACGGCCAGCGGGAGACGCTGCGCTGGTACCGCGGCCTGATCGCGATGCTGGTGGTCGCCGCCGTGATCGGGTCGTTCCCCGACCCGGACGACAAGAACGCCCTCGACATCTGGCCGCTGTTCTCGGTCGCCGCCTTCCTGGTGGCCGGCTACTTCTGGTCCCGGCTGCGCCGCGGCAACCCGCAGGGCCGCTGGTACCAGGCCCGGGCGGCGGCCGAGTCGGTCAAGACGCTGGCCTGGAAGTACACCGTCCGGGCCCGGCCGTTCGACGGTGCGGCCGAGTCCGAGGACACCGACCGCGGCTACCTGCTCCAGGTCGAGGACGTTCTGCGGGCCTTCGAGGACCCGGAGATCGTGCCGCCCGGCAGCGTCGCGGAGATCACCCCGGAGATGCGCCGGCAGCGCGCCGAGAGCCTGACCGCCCGGCGCACGCTCTACCTGCGCACCCGGGTCGAGGGCCAGCGCACCTGGTACCGCTCCCGGGCCGAGGCCTGCGACTCGCAGGCGGTCTCCTGGGGGCTCGGCGTCGCGGTGCTGATCATCGTCGGTGCGGCGGCGGCCATCGCCCAGGCCACCGGCGCGCTGCCGGTGCACGTCTTCGGCGCCACCTCGGCCGCGGCCGCGGCGATCATCGCCTGGACGCAGCTCAAGCAGCTCGGCCCGCTGGCCGCCGCCTACCAACTGGCCGCGCGGGAGCTGGAGAACGTCGGCAACCAGCTGTCCGACCTCGACCTCAAGGCGCCGGACGCCGAGGCCCGTTGGGCCCGGCTGGCGGCCGAGGCGGAGGACGCGGTCTCCCGGGAGCACACCACCTGGCGGGCCCGCCGGGCGTTCCCGCGCTGAGCCGGGCTCGCGGGACGGGCGGGGGCGGGAGCGGCGCAGAGTACTCGACCGGAGCGGGGACTTGGGGAGATCCGGCGAAACGCGGGGTGCGGGTGTGCGGGGTGCGTGAGAGTAGGGCGCCCAGGTGCGGACCGTAATCGTTACGTGTCCATGCCCTGGTTTCATCGCCTGCGCGCGACCCCAGTTCCCGCCGGAGGCCCTCCTTGCGCATTCTCCTGATCGCCAGCGCGTTCAACAGCCTGACCCAGCGCGTCCACACCGGGCTGCGCGAGCGCGGCCACCAGGTCGCCGTCCAACTCGCCCTCGGTGACGAGCAGATGAGGGCGGCGGTGGTCCGCACCGACCCCGAGCTGATCATCTGTCCGATGCTCACCAAGGCCGTCCCGCAGGACATCTGGTCCACCCGGACCGTCCTGATCGTCCACCCGGGGCCCAAGGGCGACCGCGGCCCCTCCTCGCTCGACTGGGCGATCACCGAGGGGGCCGAGCGCTGGGGCGTCACCGTGCTGCAGGCCGTCGAGGAGATGGACGCCGGCGACATCTGGGCGTCCGTCGAGTTCCCCGTCCCGGCCTGCGGCAAGAGCGAGTTGTACCGGGGCGAGCTCGCCGACGCCGCCGTCGAGGCCGTCCTGCTGGCCGTCCAGCGGTACGAGGGCGGGCTGTTCACCCCCGAACCGCTGGACTACGCCCGGCCGGACGTGCACGGCGAACCGCGGCCCCCGCTGCGCCAGGAGGCCCGCCGGATCGACTGGGAGCGGGACGACACCGCCACCGTGCTGCGCAGGCTGCGCGCCGCCGACTCCCAGCCCGGCGTGCTGGACGAGCTGTACGGACGGGAGTTCTTCCTGCACGGCGGCCACCCCGAGGACGAGCTGCGCGGCCCGGTGCCGGGCGCCGTGCTGGCCACCCGGGACGGCGCCATCTGCCGGGCCACCGTGGACGGCGCGGTGTGGATACCGCAGCTGCGCCCGCGCCGCACCCCCGGCGGGCCGGCCACCTTCAAGCTGCCGGCCGCCACGGTGCTCGCCGACGAGCTGTACCGGGTCCGCGAGGTGCCGGTGAGCCCGGAGCGGGCGAGCGGCCGGGACACCTGGTCGGAGCTGCGCTACCACGAGGAGGGCGAGGTCGGGTTCCTCGAATTCGCCTACGCGGGCGGGGCGATGAGCACTGACCAGTGCCGCCGGCTGCTCGCCGCCTACCGGGAGGCGGCCGAGCGGCCGACCTCGGTGCTGGTGCTCGGCGCGCCCCGGGACTTCTTCTCCAACGGCATCCACCTCAACGTCATCCAGGGCGCGGCCTTTCCGGCGCTGGAGTCCTGGGAGAACATCAACGCGATGGACGACGTCGTCGAGGCGGTGCTGACCACGACGGACAAGGTGACGGTGGCGGCCCTGGCCGGGAACGCGGCGGCCGGCGGGCTGATGGCGGCGCTCGCCGCCGACGAGGTGTGGTGCCGGGACTCGGCCGTGCTCAACCCGCACTACCGGCTGATGGGCCTGTACGGCTCCGAGTACTGGACGTACACCCTGCCCCGCCGGGTCGGCGCCGAGCAGGCCGGGCGGCTCACCGCCGAGGCGCTGCCGGTCGGCGCGGACCACGCCCGCCGGATCGGCCTGGTGGACCGTACGGTCGGCGGGGACGCGGCCGGGTTCCGCCGCTGGGTGGCCCGGGAGGCGGCCCGGATCGCCGCCTCGCCGGAGCTCACCGGGCGGCTGGTGGACAAGAAGCGCCGCCGCGCGGCCGACGAGGAGGCCAAGCCGCTGGCCGAGTACCGGGCGGAGGAACTGCGCCGGATGCACGCCGACTTCTACCGGGCGGGCGAGCCGTACCACGCGCTGCGGCGGGACTTCGTGCACAAGGTCTGCCCGGTGGCCACGCCGGAGCACGTGGCGGGGCTGCTCGGGCGGCCGGCTCAGTCGTAGGCGGACCGCGTAGCGGTACGCGGCCCGCGCGGTCGTAACGGCCCACGCGGGCACCGGGGTTCGCTCGGTTGTGGCGGGTCGCGCGTCGTACGGGGAGGGCAGGAGCGGGACGGGCGGCGCCCGGCCGGGGTGGGGGGCCCGGCCGGACGCCCGCTCGGGCCCCGCTCCCGTACCCGGCGTCAGTGCCGGGCCGCCCCGCCCAGCGGCTGTCGCCGCTGCGGGACGAACTGGCCGTCCGGGTCGCCCGGGGTGCGCGCGGCCCGCGGGGGCAGCGGGGCGGCCGGACCGGCCAGC
Source organism: Kitasatospora sp. NPDC056273 (assembly GCF_042268845.1). NCBI lineage: Bacteria > Bacillati > Actinomycetota > Actinomycetes > Kitasatosporales > Streptomycetaceae > Kitasatospora > Kitasatospora sp. NPDC056273. The sequence goes on from NZ_JBHJSJ010000038.1 coordinate 58,746, forward strand.
AGGGGTTGGGAGTCGGGTCGGCTCGGGGAGACGGCGAAGGCCAGCGAGCCGAAGAAGACGTAGCAGCCGAGCCCGACCCCGAGCGGGAAGATGAACTGGAGCGCCATCACGCCGCCTTCGGTGGAGCGCGAGAAGTCCAGCTGGACGGAGAGCGCCGCCATGCCGGTGTAGTGCATCGCGCAGACCGCCACGCCCATCACCGGCGCCGCCGCCAGGACGGCGAGCGTGCCCCGGATGTTCAGCGCGGCCCAGAGCGCGGCGGTGGCGGCGACCACGGCGATGGCCACCGAGGCCGCCACGACGGTCCGGTCGTAGCCGAGCCGGCCGGGCAGGACCATCGCGGCCATGCCCAGGTAGTGCATCGCGGCGACCCCGAGGCCGGTGGTCAGCCCGCCGACCAGCAGGGCCGGGGCGCGGCGGCGCCAGTACCCGACGGTGAAGAGTCCGATGCCGACCACGGCGACGGCGACCAGCAGGCTGAGCACGGTGAGCAGGGGCCGGTAGCTGATCTCGGCGCCGGTCACGGAGAAGCCGAGCATCGCGATGAAGTGCATCGACCAGATCCCGGCCCCGAGCGAGGTGGAGGCGAACAGCAGCCAGACGACCCGGGTGCGGCCCTGGGAGACGAGCGCCCAGCGGGCGCTGCGCAGCGCGACGAAGGCGCCGAGGCAGGCGACGAAGTACGAGACCGCCGGGGTCACCCAGCCGTGGTCGGCATGGTGGATCGCACCCAAGAGAGCTCCCTGGACGAGGGTTGAGGGCACCGGGGCGCGGGAGGGCGCGGCTGGTCGGGGAAGGCGCGCGGCGAACGGGCACCGGAGCGGGAACGCCGTCCCGCGGGGAGGAGCCTGGCGTGTGGTGCCCCTGACAAGGGGGAGATTAGCCATCGACCGGCAGTCGCACAATGTTCGCGTTTTTCGTGAAGTCCCAGGTCAGGATGGGCCTTTACGCGGCCTGCATGATCCCGGCACCAACCCCTGACACCGCCTGCGCACCGTCCCCGGCCGCCTTTGGTGCTTACTCCAAGGGGGCTAGCCCGAACGGGTGGCCAGCCGGGTCGATCAGCACCCGCAGCGTGCGGCCGTGCTGGTAGGCGGGCTCGGTGGCGCCGAGCGCGAGGGCCTTGGCGGTGGCCTCGTCCAGGTCGTCGACGTAGAAGTCGAGGTGGAAGTGCTTGCTGCCGTCCGGCTCCGTCCACGGCTCCGGCCGGTAGCCGGTCACCCGTCCGAAGCCCAGCGGGCTGCCGCCCTCCGGGTTGTCCAGGATGGCGAAGTGGTCGTCCGCGTGCCTGGTCTCCCACCCCAGCAGTTCGCCGTAGAACGAGGCCAGCGCGACCGGGTCGGCGCAGTCGATGGTGACCATGGCGAGCCGGCCGAAGCCGGTGTCGGCGGGCCCGGTCGGCCCGGTCGGCTGGGGCTGCTCGGACGACCGGGGCCGGTCGGACCGTTCGGACGACTGCGGCCGTCCGGACGGCTCGGACCGCTCGGACCGCTCGGTGGCGAGGTCGGACATGGCAGGTCGGCCCTTCTGGGAGTCGAGAGCTGGGGCCCATCACCAATATGGCACCGGGGTGACCCTCCGGCACGGCGGCGGATCTCATTTTCCTTAGCGAGAGTAATGACGTAAGCTAAAGAGATGCCCGAGATGTCCGAGCAGGACCTCGCAGCGATCAGTCAGCTGCGATCGTCCACGATGCGCCTCTCCCGACGACTCAAACACCAGAGGGTGGAGGAGTCGCTGAGTCCCACCGAGATGGGAGTGCTGGGCACCCTCGCCCGGTGCGGGAAGGCGACGCCGGGTGAGCTCGCCCGGAAGGAGCACGTGCAGCCTCCTTCGATGACCAGGATCGTCGCGATGCTGGAGGAGAAGGGGCTGGTGCGGCGCGAACCGCACCCCGAGGACCGCCGACAGGTGGTCGTCAGCAGCACCGAGCAGGCCGAGACGATCCTCGCGGAGAGTCGTCGGCGCCGGAACGTCTGGCTCGCCGAGCTCGCCCAGGGGCTCGACGAGGAGGAGTGGGCCGTCCTCAGGGAGGCCGCGCCCGTGCTCTACAAGCTCGCACACCTGTAGCCGTACACCCGCGGTCCGTACGGCCGCAGCTCGTACACCTCTGAGGCACACCGACCCCGGCCGGCCGCCGGGAGAACAAGGAGCCCGCATCACCGCAGGACCGACCACCGACACCAGGAGCGCGACGGCCACCGCCATGGCCGTCGCGCCGCGAGGGGAGACCAACGTGACACCGACGGCCGCAGCCAGCGCCGCCATCCGCACCGACGAGCCCACCACCGACCCCGCCGCGGCCAGTGCCGCGGCCGCCGAAGCCCAGGCACCCGCCCCCACGGGACTGCCCGGCAACGGCGACGACGACCCCGACGAACGCACCGCGGCGGACCCCGCCGCTCCCGGCCGATCCCCATCGGCCACATCTCCCACAGGCGCCCGCTTCACGAGGCCCGGGGGGATGTTCTCCTCCCTTCGCGTTCGCAACTACCGCTACTACTTCGCCGGCCAGGTGGTGTCCAACACCGGCACCTGGATGCAGCGCATCGCCCAGGACTGGCTGGTGCTGAGCCTCACCGGCAGCCCGCTCGCGGTCGGCATCACCACCGCCATGCAGTTCCTGCCGATGCTGCTGCTCGGACTGTTCGGCGGCGTGCTCGCCGACCGGATGCCCAAGCGCCGGCTGCTGATCTACACCCAGGGCGCGATGGGCCTGCTGGCCGCCGGCCTCGCGGTGCTGACCGTCGGCGGCGTGGTGACGCCGTACTACGTGTACGCCTTCGCGCTGCTGCTCGGCCTGGTCACCGTGGTGGACAACCCGACCCGGCAGGCCTTCGTCTCCGAGATGGTCGGCCCGAAGGACCTCGCCAACGCCGTCAGCCTGAACGCCGCCAACTTCCAGACCGCCCGGCTGGTCGGCCCCGCCGTCGCGGGCCTGCTGATCGCCGCGGTCGGCAGCGGCTGGGCGTTCGCCGTCAACGCGCTGTCCTTCGCCGCCGTGATCGGCGGGCTGCTCGCGATGCGGGAGTCCGAACTGCGCCCGACCGCGCCGATCGCCCGCGAGAAGGGGCAGTTGCGCGAGGGCCTGCGGTACGTCAAGGAGCGGCCCGAGCTGCTCTGGCCGATGGTGCTGGCCGGGTTCATCGGCACCTTCGGCTTCAACTTCCCGACGCTGCTCTCCGGTTTCGCGTACGACACCTTCAAGGTGGGCGCCGGCCAGTACGGCCTGCTGAACACCGCGATGGCGATCGGCTCGCTGGCGGGTGCGCTGCTCGCCGCCCGCCGGGGCGTGCCGCGGCTGCGCCGGCTGGTCGGCGCGGCGCTGGCCTTCGGAGCGCTGGAGGTGGTCGCCGCGTTCGCGCCCGACTACTGGACCTTCGCGCTGCTGCTGATGCTCATCGGGGTGTTCGGGCTGAGCTTCAACACCTCCGTCAACTCCATGCTGCAGTTGTCCACCGACCCCGAGATGCGCGGCCGGGTGATGGGCCTGCTGGTGCTGGTCTTCACCGGCGGCACGCCGATCGGCGCCCCGGTCGTCGGCTGGGTGACCGCCTCGTACGGGCCCCGGCTCGGCCTGCTGGCCTGCGGACTGGTCTCCGCGGCGGCGGCCGGCGCGGTCGGCCTGGTGCTGGCCCGCAGCGCGGACCTGCGGGTGCGGTTCGACCTGCACCCGGGCCGCGGCGGCCGGGTGGTGGCCTTCGTGCCGCGGACCGGTGCGGCGAGCAAGTCGGAGCTTGCGGCGGCCTGCTGATGCCGCATCAGGCCCCCGGGAGTGCCCCGGGGGCCCGGATGGTTCAGGAGCCCGGACGGTTCAGAGGCGGGCGGTTCAGAGCCGGATCTCCAGCACCTGGCCGGGCCAGAGGCCGTGCGGCTGCTCGACCTCGAACGTCACGGTCTCGGTGAAGCCGAGCGCCCGGTAGAGCCCGACCAGCTTGCGGTCGGCGCCGCCGTAGCAGTCCACCCGGAGCAGGCCGATGCCGCGCCGACGGGCCTCCTCGATCGCGTCGGCGATCAGCGCGGCGCCGATGCCGGAGCCCTTGCGGGTGCGGTCGGTGACCAGGTTGCGGACGTACAGCTCGCGCTCGTCCACGGCGGGGATCCACCGGCCGCGGTCCTCGGAGACCACGCAGCAGCCGACCGTACGGCCGTCCTCGTCCACGGCGAGGCGGATCAGGAACGGCTCCTCGGCGTACGAGGAGACCTGGTCGATCCGGGCCTGGTTGGTGCTGAACGGCTGGTCGCCCCACTGGCCGGTACGGCCCTGGGCGGTCAGCCAGGAGACGGCGCCGTCGAGCAGGGACAGGATGTCGGGGACGTCCGCGGACCCCCCGTTGCGGATCTTCATGGAAGACCGTTCTACCCCAGACGGCCGGTCGCGGGAAGATTGATCCATGAGGTTGTTCGTGGCGGTGCTGCCGACGACCGAGGCGCTGCAGGGGCTCGCGGACGCGGTCGCGCCGCTGCGGGAGCTGCCGGGGGCGGAGCGGCTGCGCTGGACCGGCGCCGAGGGCCGGCACCTGACCCTGGCCTTCCTGGGCGAGGTGGCCGCCGAGCGGCTGCCCGAGCTGGCGGCGGGCCTGGCCGCCGTCGCCGAGGTCAACCCGGTGCACCGGCTGCGGATCGCGGGCGCGGGGCGGTTCGGCGACCGGGTGCTCTGGGCCGGGGTCGAGGGCCAGGCCTGGGCGCTGCGCCGGCTGGCCGAGGCCGTCACGGAGGCCACCGCCGAGGTCACCGGGGCGACCGACGACTTCGCCTTCCACCCGCACCTCACCCTCGCCCGGGCGGGCTCCTCGCGCGGGCACCGGCGGGCCGTGCGGCGGGTCGCGGCGGCCGAGCTGGACGGCCTGGTGGCGGCGCTGGCCGACTACCGGGGGCCGGAGTGGGAGGCCGCCGAGCTGCACCTGGTGCGCAGCGACCAGGGCGGCGGCTCCGCGCGCTACGTGACGCTGCGCACCTGGGCGCTGGCCGACTGGGGCTGAGGGCTGAGGGCTGAGCGCTGAGCGCCGCGGGGCGGGCCGTGGGGGCGGTGGGGCAGGGGCCCGGCGGAGTCCGGGGTGAGCCGGAGGTACGCTCGTTGACCGTGGATCCCAAGACTCGTATGCGCATCGTCTCCGGCACCCTGGTGCTGATGCTGGTCGTCGTGCTGATCAGCTCACTGGTCGGCCGCTGAGGCCTGCCTGAGGCCTGTCCGAGGGCTGCCTGAGCCTGCCTGAGGCCCGTCCGGGCACAGACACGCCCCAGGACCCCGGGAACGGCGAGAGGGCCACCGCCCGTCGGCGGTGGCCCTCGGCCGTGTCCTCGGGGGACCGGGTCAGACCTGCGCGAGCTGCTCGACCACGTAGTCGACGCAGTGGGTGAGCGCCTCGACGTCCGCCGGGTCGATCGCCGGGAACATCGCGATGCGCAGCTGGTTGCGGCCCAGCTTGCGGTACGGCTCGGTGTCCACGATGCCGTTGGCACGCAGTGCCTTGGCGACCGCGGCGGCGTCCACCGACTCGTCGAAGTCGATGGTGCCGACCACCTGGGAGCGCTCGGCCGGGTTCGCCACGAAGGGGGTCGCGAAGGGGGACTTCTCGGCCCAGGAGTACAGCCGGGACGAGGAGTCGGCGGTGCGGGCGACCGCCCAGTCCAGCCCGCCGTTGCCGTTCAGCCACTCCAGCTGGTCGGCCAGCAGGAAGAGGGTGGAGAGCGACGGGGTGTTGTACGTCTGGTCCTTCGACGAGTTGTCGATGGCCGTCGGCAGCGAGAAGAACGGCGGGATGTAGCGGCCGGAGGCGGCGATCTCGGCGGCGCGCTCCAGGGCGGCCGGGGAGAAGGTGGCCAGCCACAGGCCGCCCTCGGAGGCGAAGGACTTCTGCGGGGCGAAGTAGTAGACGTCCGTCTCGGTGATGTCCACCGGCAGGCCGCCGGCGCCCGAGGTGGCGTCCACCAGGACCAGCGAGCCCTCGTCGGCGCCGGCCGGGCGCGCGATCGGCATCGCGACGCCGGTCGAGGTCTCGTTGTGGGTGAGCCCGTAGACGTCCACGCCGGCCTCGGCGACCGGCAGCGGGTGGGTGCCCGGGGCGGTCTTGATCACGGTCGGCTCGCCGAGCCACGGCGCGGCCTTGACCGAGGAGGCGAACTTCGAGGAGAACTCGCCGAAGTCCAGGTGCTGGGACTTCTCCCGCACCAGGCCGAAGGCGGCGATGTCCCAGAAGGCGGTGGAGCCGCCGTTGCCGAGGACGACCTGGTAGCCGTCCGGCAGCGAGAACAGGCTGCTCACGCCCTCGCGCACGCGCTTGACCACGTTCTTGACCGGGGCCTGGCGGTGCGAGGTGCCGAGCAGGGAGGTCTGGGTGGCGGCGAGGGCACTCAGGGCCTCGGGGCGCACCTTGGACGGTCCGCAGCCGAAACGGCCGTCTGCGGGCTTGATGTCAGCGGGGATCTGGATCTGAGCCACGCGCGCAGCCTACCGGCCGGGGGCCCGGCGGGGTACGGCCGTCCGCCCGCTGAGACTGCGGTCACGGCTGCTCGGGGAGCCGCCCGGAAACGTGCGGCAGCGGGCCCGGCCGGAGCTGGACCCGCTGCTCAGGGGCACTGACCGGACGCTCGTCCGGTATTCGCCGACCGGGGGGTCAGCGGGCGATGGCGTCCCAGCCCTCGATCTCCTCGGGGCGGCGCGGGCCGGGGCCGATGTAGCGCGCGGAGGGGCGCACGAGCCGGCCCGTGCGCTTCTGCTCCAGGATGTGCGCCGACCAGCCGGCCGTCCGGGCGCAGGTGAACATCGAGGTGAACATGTGCGCCGGGACCTCGGCGAAGTCCAGCATGATGGCGGCCCAGAACTCGACGTTGGTGGCCAGCACGCGGTCGGGGCGGCGGTTGTGCAGCTCCTCCAGCGCGGCCTTCTCCAGCGCCTCGGCGACCTCGAAGCGCGGCGCGCCGAGCTCCTTGGCGGTGCGGCGCAGCACCCGGGCGCGCGGGTCCTCGGCGCGGTAGACGCGGTGGCCGAAGCCCATCAGGCGCTCGCCCTTGTCCAGGGCGTTCTTGACCCAGGCGGTGGCGTCGCCGGTGCGCTCGATCTCCTCGATCATGCCGAGCACGCGGGACGGCGCGCCGCCGTGCAGCGGGCCGGACATCGCGCCGACCGCGCCGGAGAGCGCGGCCGCGACGTCGGCGCCGGTGGAGGCGATGACCCGGGCGGTGAAGGTGGAGGCGTTCATGCCGTGCTCGGCGGCGGAGGTCCAGTAGGCGTCGACGGCCTTGACGTGCTTCGGGTCCGGCTCGCCGCGCCAGCGGATCATGAACCGCTCGACGACCGTCTCGGCCTTGTCGATCTCGCTCTGCGGGACCATCGGCAGGCCCTGGCCGCGGGCCGACTGGGCGACGTAGGAGAGTGCCATCACGGCGGCCCGGGCGAGGTCGTCGCGGGCCTGCTCGGCGTCGATGTCCAGCAGCGGCTTGAGGCCCCAGACCGGGGCGAGCATGGCGAGCGCCGACTGCACGTCGACCCGGATGTCGCCGGAGTGCACCGGGATCGGGAACGGCTCCGCGGCCGGCAGGCCGGGGTTGAACTTGCCGTCCACCAGCAGGCCCCAGACGTGGCCGAAGGAGACGCTGCCCACCAGGTCGTCGATGTCGACACCGCGGTACCGCAGGGCGCCGCCCTCACGGTCGGGTTCGGCGATCTCGCTCTCGAACGCGACGACTCCCTCAAGCCCGGGTACGAAATCGGACATGCGACGGCTCCCTCAGTTCTGTGATCGGCGCTCCGCCGTGGTGGGGCGGCGCGCCAGTGACCGAATGGTGTTTGGCACTCGGTGCCAGGGTGACAGGCACGGGGTGCATTGCGCCATACACCACCATGGTGATGTTTCCCGTCGACCCGTTTGACTTTCCCCGTCGGAGGCGCCGGCCGGGCCCGTGGCGCCCCCGGAACCCCTGGAATCCCCGGAATCAAACGTCCGGTTCCGGACAATTCCCCGCAGGGCGGGCGGCCGAGCGGTGGAGGGTCACCTGATCTCCCACCGGGGTTTGTCCGGAGGTAGCGGTGCCCGCTGCTTGTCGTACGGGATGATGTTGGCGTGCAGACCCCGGATCGCGCCCAGTCGACGCCCCCGAGCCCCGCCAACCGGACCCTGGCCGACGAGGCCCGCCCCGGCCCGGACCTCACCGTGATGCGCAAGCACTACAGCCACGAGGGCCTGGTCGAGGAGCAGCTCGCGCCCGAGCCGATCGGCCAGTTCACCCGCTGGTTCCACGACGCCGACGACGCCGGGGTGGTGGAACCCAACGCGATGGTGCTCTCCACCGCCGACGCCGAGGGGCGGCCCAGCTCGCGCACCGTCCTGCTCAAGGGCTACGACCTGCGCGGCTTCGTGTTCTTCACCAACTACGGCTCCCGCAAGGGCTCCGAGCTGGCCGCCAACCCGCATGCCGGGCTGCTGTTCCCGTGGATCGCGCTGGCCCGCCAGGTGATCGTCCAGGGCCGGGTGGAGAAGGTCGGCCGGGACGAGACCGCGGCCTACTTCCGCACCCGCCCGCACGGCTCCCAGCTGGGCGCCTGGGCCAGCGAGCAGTCCAGCCCGGTCGGCGGCCGGGAGGTCCTCGAACAGCGGTACGCCGAGCTGGAGCGCCGCTACCCGGAGGGCGAGGGCGTGCCCGTCCCGCCGTTCTGGGGCGGGTACCGGGTGGTCCCGCGGAGCGTCGAGTTCTGGCAGGGCCGGGAGAACCGGCTGCACGACCGGCTCCGCTACGTCGCCGACCCGTCCAGCCCGACGGGGTGGCGGGTGGAGCGGCTCTGCCCGTGATCCGTTCGGCCCACAGGCTCCGCGCGGCGCCCGCGCGGAGCTGATGGACCGTCATCCCCCGGGTGTAGGATGCCCGTCGCGGACCTGGGTCGATGCACTTGCGGCCGGCAGCCCGCTGTGCCGACACGATCGAGTGAGGGACTGATGGGCGTCACCGGTGCGGAAACCGCCGCTGGACTCGGCTCTGACCTGGTCGACGTCGCCGCCCTGCCGCTCGACGAACTCGACGCCCTGCCCGACACCGTCCTCGGCGACCTGCTGCGCCGGGTGGTCGCGGACGCCCTGACCCCCGGCGCGGAGCCGCTCGCCGCCTTCCAGTCGGCGCTCGACCGGTAGCGCGCCGCGCACTGCCCGGTGCGCGCCGCCCGGCGCGCCCGCGCCCCCGCCCGGCGTGTCGGGCCCGACGAGCGCCCGCGCCCCCGCCGGCGCGCCCCCGAGCGCCGGAGCGCCCCCGGTCGGGGGAGTGCGCCTGGCCACCGGCTAAACCCCACGCGGCCGCCGAATCCCCCAACTCCCCTGCACTGGCGGTGGAGTTCGCGACATGCTGGGGTATGAAACCAGCGCCGTCGCGGACCGTCGGGCACGGGGGGAACAGGTGATGGAGCACGAACAGCACCGGCCGTACTTCTTCTTCAGCTACGCGCGTCGGGACTACGAGGCCGAGGACGCCTTCGTCAACCAGTTCTTCAACGACCTGCGGGACGAGCTCGGCCGGCTGGTCGGTACGGGCGTGCGCATCGAGGAGCTGGCCTACCGGGACACCGAGCGGCTGCGGCTGGGCGACGACTGGGCGGAGAAGCTGGCGACGATGCTCGGCCGCAGCCGGACCATGGTCGCGCTCTACTCCCCGGCCTACTTCGCCAGCCTCTACTGCGGCAAGGAGTGGACCGCCTTCCGCGGCCGGGTCCGGCGCCACCACGAGGACACCGGGGAGCTCATCCCGGCGCTCGTCCCGGTGCTCTGGGAGCCCGTCGAGCCGGGCGGCCTGGCCGATGAGGTGAACAAGATCCAGTGGGCCCAGCCGGACATGGGCGAGGCCTACGCCCGGTACGGCCTGCGGGCCCTGCTGCGCACCGCGCAGGGCGGGGCGTACGAGCAGGTCGTCCGGGTGGTCGCGGAGCGGGTCCGGGACGCGGCCGCGCGCCGGCTCGGCGTGCTGCCCGAGTTCGACCTCGGCGCCGTACGCGGCTACTTCCCGCCCCCGGCGGCGCCGCCGGTGGCCTCCAGCCCCGGGATGGTGCGGCTGTTCATCGCGGCCGGCCGGGCCCCGGAGGCGGCCGCGGGCGACTCCCGCGCGGGCGGCTGGTACGGCGCCAAGCCGTGGCACTGGGCGCCGTACCACCCGCCCGTCCAGCCGTCCCTGGCGGCCCGCGCCCAGCAGGTGATCACCGGCGCCGGGCACACCACCACGCTGGAGGAGGTCGACACCGCGCTCGCCGAGAAGCTCGACCAGGCCCGCGAGGACAGCCAGGTGAGCATCCTGCTGGTGGACCCGTGGGTGGCCGGCGGCGAGCGCTACCGCTCCGCGCTGCGCGCGTACGACGAGCAGAACCACCCGGTCACCGGCGTGATGGTGCCCGCCGGCAGCGACGACCCGGCCGACGGGCCGGAGCGCGACGCGCTCTGGGCGGGCGTGCGCGACGTCTTCCGGCGCAACTGGCTGCGCCGGAGCGACCTGGAGCACTTGTTCCGGGTCAAAGTGAGCCGGGAGAGCTTCGACAGCGACCTCACCATCATGGTGACGGTCGCTCAGAACAAGCTCATGGACGACAACCTGGATTGGGGGGACGATGGCGGCGGCGCCTTCGGCTTCGGTCCGGGCGGCGGCCCGGACACTGGTCCGGCGATGCCCGGACTGGCCATCCCGGCCGGACCGCCGGGGCCCCGCCAGGGGCCCGCACGCACCGACCGGGGCCTCCCGGGTTCCACGGACCTGCCGCACCAGAGCCGGGGCAAGGACACCGCCGCCCCGCTGAGGGGGGAGAAGCACGATGACCACTGAGCCCGGCGCGGAGCCGGAGCGCGGCGGACCGGGATCGGTCGTCACGTTCTACTCCTTCAAGGGCGGCACCGGCCGCACCATGGCGCTCGCCAACGTCGGCTGGATCCTCGCCAGCCGCGGCCTGCGCGTCCTGGTCGTCGACTGGGACCTGGAGGCGCCCGGCCTCCACCGGTACTACCACCCGCTGCTGGTCGACCCGGAACTGCACTCCACCGACGGCCTGATCGACCTGCTGCGCTCCTACGTCAAGCAGGCGCTGCCCTCCGCCACCGGGCCGGTCGGGCAGTCCCCGGCCGACTGGCTGGACGAGCCCGGGCGCCTGGACGGCTACGTCTGCGGCCTCGCCCTCGACCTGCCGCCCGGCGGCCGGCTCGACTTCCTGCCCGCCGGCCGGCAGAACGCCGCCTACGGCGCGGCCGTCACCAGCTTCAACTGGCGCAGCTTCTACTACGGCCGGGACATCCGCGGCGGCGAGTTCCTGCGCGAGCTGCGCGAACGCTGGGCCCGCGGCTACGACTACGTGCTCATCGACAGCCGCACCGGCGTCAGCGACACCTCCGGCATCTGCACCGTCCTGATGCCCGACACCGTGGTGGACTGCTTCACCTTCAGCGTCCAGAACATCCGCGGCGGCGTCGACGCCGCCCGCGCCATCGCCGAGGCCGAGGAGCGGGCGATCCGGGTCCTGCCGGTGCCGATGCGGGTCGAGGACGCCGAGCAGGAGCGCCTGGAGGCCGGCCGCGACTACGCCCGCGAGGCCTTCGCCCCCTACCTCGGCCGCTGGCTGGCCGGCGACCGCCGGGCCGCCTACTGGGCCGACGTCGAGGTGCCGTACAAGCCCTTCTACGCCTACGAGGAGGTGCCCGCCACCGTCGCCGACCGGCCGCAGGAGGCCCGCAGCCTGCTCAACGCCTTCGAACGGCTGGCCGGTTGGATCACCGACGGCCGGGTCCGCACCCTGCGCCCGCTCACCGCCGAGGCCCGCCGCCGGCTGTACGGCGCCTACCTGCGCTCCGCCCGCGCGGCGCCGCGCCAGGTGTTCGTCAGCTACGCGCCCGAGGACCGGATGTGGGCCGAGTGGGCCGCCGGGACGCTCACCCGCTTCGGCTACCAGACCTCCCTGCACAGCGCCGCCGAACCGTACTCCGGCTCCCGGCCGCCCGAGGTCGCCGGGCCGGTCGACGGCCAGGGCCGGCTGCTCGCGCTGCTCTCGCCCGAGTACACCGCGCTGCCCCGGGCCGCCGAGGTCTGGCAGCTCCTCCAGGGGCGCGAACTGGCCTCCGGCTCACCGGCGTTGGCCGCCTTCCGGCTCCAGGACTCGGACGAGCCGGTGCCCCGCCCGTTCGCCGGGCAGCCCGCGCCCGACCTGGTCCGCTCCTCCGCGGTCGGCGCCGAGTCCCAGCTCTACGCCGAACTCGGCCCGCCGCCCGGCAGCAGCCGCCAGTCCGACACCGACAGCGGGGAGTTCGCGGCCCCGGCGCGGTTCCCCGGCACCGCCCCGCAGGTCCAGGACGCGCCCTCGCGCAACGCCGCCTTCATCGGCCGCGGCAAGCTCCTGGAACTGCTCCGCAACCGCTTCACCGGCGGGCCCGCCGCCGTGCTCAGCCAGGTGCTCTACGGCTTCGGCGGCGCCGGCAAGTCCCAGATCGCCGCCGAGTACGCGCACCGCTTCAAGGCCGCCTACGACGTGGTCTGGTGGGTGCCCGCCGAGGAGCCCGCCAACATCCCGCAGAAGCTCGCCGAACTCGCGCCCCGGCTCGGCGTGCCCACCAGCGACGACGTCGCCCACACCGCCGCCACCGTGCTCGACGCGCTGCGCCGCGGCCAGCCGTACCGCCGCTGGCTGCTCGTCTTCGACAACGCCGGAACCCCCGAGGAGCTCGCCCCCTGGCAGCCGGCCGGCTCCTCCGGCGGGCACGTGCTGATCACCTCCCGCAACCAGGGCTGGGCCCGGCACGCCGGCCTGGTGGAGGTCGACGTCTTCCTCCGCGAGGAGAGCGTCCGGCTGCTGCGCCGCTTCAACGGCGGCCTCTCCTCCGAGGACGCCGACCAGGTCGCGCACCGCCTCGGCGACCTCCCGCTCGCCGTCGGCCAGGCCGCCGTCTGGCTCCAGGAGACGTCGATGCCGATCGCCACCTACCTCGAACTGCTCGACGAAGAGCTCACCGAGATGCTGGAACGCACCCGGCTGCGCGCCGCCGACTACCCGCACTCGGCCGCGGCGACCTGGCGCATCTCGGTCGAGGAACTGCGCCGGATGAACGCCCCGGCCGCCCAGATCCTGGAGATCTGCGCCTTCTTCGGCCCGGACGCCATCCCGATGCGGCTGCTCTACAGCCGGGCCGTCACCCGCGCCCTGCGGCTGCCCCCGCGCGCGCCCCGCGACAAGCTCGCGATCGGCGAGTTCCTGCGCGCCATCAACCGGTTCGGGCTCGCCCGCACCGACCAGGGCAGCGAGACCATCACCGTGCACCGGCTCGTCCAGGCCGTGCTGCGGGACCAGGTCGAGGAGGACCGGCGGGCCGAACTGCGCGGCGTCGTCCACGCCGCGCTCGCCACCGCCAACCCCGGCGACCCGGACGTGCCCGCGAACTGGGCCGAGTACGCCGAACTCCTGCCCCACCTCTGGCCGTCCGGGGCGCTCGACAGCGCCGACGAGGACGTCCGGCAGTGGATCATCGACTCGGTCCGCTACCAGTGGAAGCGCAGCCTGCACGAGTCCGGCCGGGAACTGGCCGAGCGCACCCTGGAGCACTGGCGCCAGGACGGCTACGGCGGGCCCGACTTCGACGTCGACAACGACGCCCAGACGCTCATGCTGCGCACCCAGCTGAGCAACATCCGCCGCTCCCAGGGCGCCCTCCAGGAGGCGTACGAGATGGACCGGGACATCCTGGACCGCTTCACCGCGACCCTGGGCCCGGAGCACTCCCACACCCTCGCCGTCGCCAACAGCCTCGGCGCCGACCTGCGCTTCCTCGGCCGCTACGACGAGGCCCGGGCGCTCGACCGCCGCACCCTGGACGCCGCCCGGCGCACCCTCGGCCCGGACCACCCGCGCACCCTGATGATCACCAACAACCTCGCCGTCTCCGACTACCTGGCCGGAGACCGCCGGGCCGCCCTGGAACGGCACCGCAGCAACTACCTCCAGCAGCGCGACGCGCTCGGCGCGCACAGCCTCTACGCGCTCTCCTCCGCCTCCAACTACGCCCGCGACCTGCGCGAGACCGGGCGGCTGCGGGAGGCCCTGGACCTGCTGGAGGAGACCGTCCGGATCTACCAGCAGACCATCGGCGACGGCCACACCGACACCCTGCGCGCCCGCAAGAACCTCGCCGTGGCGCTGCGCCGGGCCGGCCGGTACCACGAGGCCCTGGAGATCGACGAGGACATCTACCAGCGCTACCTGGACATCAACGGCGCCGAGCACCCCGACACCCTGGCCGCCGCCACCAACCTGGCCAGCGACCTCAACGCGCTCGGCGACACCGGCCGGGCGATCCCGCTGGCCGAGCGGGCGCTGCTGCGGTACCGCGACTACCTGGGCGAGGACCACCCGGTGACGCTGGCCGGCGCCAACAACCTCTCGGTGTACCTGCGGCTGGCGGGGCGCGCGGCGGAGGCGCGCGAGCTCTCCGGCCGTACGCTGGCGCAGTTCCGCCGCGTCCTCGGCGCCCACCACCTCTACATCCCGATCGCGATGATGAACCACGCCAACGACCTGTCGCTGGCCGGGGAGCTCCAGGCCGCGCTCGAACTGGAGCTGGAGGCCGAGCCGTTGATGACCGCCGCCCTCGGCCAGGACCACTACGACGCCATCGGCATCAACTCCAACCTCGCGCTGTCGCTGGCCGCCCTCGGGTACGCCGAGCGGGCCGCGGAGCTGCGGTCGGACTGCATCCGGCGGGCCCGGGTCACCCTGGGGGAGGAGCACCCGACGACGATCGCGGTGCGGGCCGGCACGCGGCTGGACTCCGACGTGGAGCCGCCGCACGTGTGACGGACCGTCAGGTGCGGTGGTCCGCGCTCCGGGGCCGGTGGCCTAGGCTCACGGGCATGGTGCCGTTCCGGCAGTTCCTGCTGAAGATCCACAGTCGGTGCAACCTGGCCTGCGACTACTGCTACGTGTACGAGGGCGCGGACCAGAGCTGGCGCGGGCGGCCGCGGCGGATGGAGCTCGCGACCGTCCGCCGCACCGCGCGGCGGATCGACGAGCACGCGGCCGAGCACGGGCTGGACGAGGTGTCCGTGGTGCTGCACGGCGGCGAGCCGCTGCTCGTCGGCGCGGCCCATCTGGACGCGCTGCTCGGCGAGTTGGCGGCCGTCCGGCCCCGGGTGCGGTTCACCGTGCAGACCAACGGGCTGCGGCTGCTGGACGAACCGGAACTGCTCGACGTGCTGCACCGCCACCGGGTCGCGGTCGGGGTCTCGCTGGACGGCACCCCGGCCGGCCACGACCGGCACCGCCGGCTGCCCTCCGGCGCGGGCAGCTGGGCGCGCACCGCCGAGGCGGTGCGGCTGCTCGGCTCGGACCGGCACCGGGAGCTGTTCGCCGGCCTGCTGTGCGTCGTCGACCTGGCCTCCGACCCGGTCGCCACCTACGAGGCGCTGCTGGAGTTCGCGCCGCCCCGGCTCGACCTGCTGCTGCCGCACGCGACCTGGCGGGAGCCGCCGCCGGGCGCCCCGCCCCGGACGGTGCCGCACGCGCCGCCGACGGGCACGGAGCCCGCGCCGTACGGGGAGTGGCTGATCGCCGCCTTCGACCGCTGGTACGACGCGCCGCGCCGGGAGACCGGGGTGCGGCTGTTCGAGGAGCTGGCGGTGCTGCTGCTCGGCGGGCGGGCCGCCAGCGAGGCGGTCGGGCTGGCGCCCGTCGACCTGGTGGTGGTCGAGACGGACGGGGCGATCGAGCAGGCGGACAGCCTCAAGGTGGCCTACGACGGCGCCCCGGGGACCGGCCTGGACGTGTGGCGGCACGGCTTCGCCCGGGCGGGCGCCCACCCGGCCTTCCGGGCCCGCCAGCGCGGCCTCGCGGGCCTCGGGCCGGTCTGCGCCGGCTGCCCGCTGGCCCGGGTCTGCGGCGGGGGGCTGTAC
Source organism: Kitasatospora sp. NPDC056273 (assembly GCF_042268845.1). Lineage (NCBI taxonomy): Bacteria > Bacillati > Actinomycetota > Actinomycetes > Kitasatosporales > Streptomycetaceae > Kitasatospora > Kitasatospora sp. NPDC056273. Next base: position 74,634 of record NZ_JBHJSJ010000038.1, read on the forward strand.
GCCCACCGGTACGCGGCGGGCGGCTTCGGGCAGCCGTCGGTGTACTGCGCGGACCTGGACCGGCTGATCCGGCACATCGCGGGGCGGCTGCGGGCGGGGGTGGCGGAGCTGGCGGGGGCGCCTGGGCAGGCGGCGGTCGGGTCGGTGGGTCGGGAGCGTCGAGGGGCCCCTCGGCTCACCCGTCCGGGTCATGCCCGGCCGCCGTCCGGCTGATCCGTCCCGGTGCGGGGAGACCGCGCGCGGTCGGGGCGGGTTGGGCGATGGGCCGGCCGACCGGGCCGGAGGCCGTACGCACGAGGAGGAACGGTGGCGGGGACGGACGAGGTGGTGGCGGCCGGGGTGCCGGTCGCGCGCGGGGCGGACGGGCTGCCCCGGCACGGGGTGGACCGGGCGGTGTTCCGGGCGGTCGCGGCCGCGCGCGGCGGGCCGGAGGCCGTTCGGCTGCTGCGCGCCGGGCAGTTGAGCAAGCGGGCGCTGCTGCTGCTGGCGCTGCGCCGGGCGGTGCCGGGGCACGACGGCTACCGGGAGGCGTACGCCCGGGTGCGGGCGCTGCAGCGGAGCGACCGGGCGCGCTGGGAAGAGGTGTTGCTGCGGCCCGAGTTGGACGCCTGGGCGGCCGACTGCCTGCGCGGCGCGGCGGCGGGGGAGGACGTCCCGCTCGGCGGGCTGGGCGAGTTCCTCCGCCCGGCCCCGGGCCCGGCCCTCACGCTGGAGTGCGACGGGCTGCGCTGGGCGCCGTCGCTCGACCACGCCGGTCCGCGCCGGGTGGACTACGGGCGCCCGCCGGCCGGTCCGCTGGGCAGTGCGGAACTCGCTCTCTGGGAGCGGCGGTTGGCCGAGGCCTGGGAGATCCTGGTGCGCCGCCACCGCCCCCACGCACGGGCCGTCGCGGCCTGCGTGGCCACCGTCGTGCCGCTGCGGCCCGCCCCCGGCGGGGAGGCGGTCAGCGCCGCCGCCCGGCGGGCGTACGGCGCGGTGGCGGCCTCGCTGCCGGACGATCCGGTGCTGCTGGCGCTGGCCCTGGTGCACGAGTTCCTGCACGTCCAACTCGGCGCCCTGCTGGACCTGGTGCCGCTGCACCGCCCCAACGGCCCGGCCGCCTACCACGCCCCCTGGCGGCCCGACCCGCGCCCGGCCGGGGCGCTGCTCCAGGGGGCGTACGCGCACCTGGGGGTGGCGGACTTCTGGCGGGCGGAGGCGGCTGCGGGGGCGGGCGACCTCGCACGTGCGCGGGGGGAGTCCGTCCGCTGGCGGACACACACCCTGAGCGCCGGGGAGACGCTCCTGAGCTGCGGCGAACTGACGGCGGCGGGGCTGGAGTTCACCGGGGAGCTGGTGCGGGCCGTCCGGGCGCTCGGCGGGCCGGGGGAATGAATCCGGCTTGCCGGATGCTTGGCCCGGCGGGGCGATTGTTCCGGTGCTTCCCGGGGCACTCCCGGGGTGTGACCAGGGGCTGGTCCGTGTGGTTGTTCGGGCACGGGCCGCGGCGACGCGCTTCGGCGCGCGCCACGGCGAAGTGCGCGACCGCTGAACGGGTGAATTCTGGGGGCCCAAAGCGCTGTCGTACGACGTCGGCAGCCCGGGGAGCCCAACGTGAGTCCGCAAGGTGCCGCGCGGAGTCTTCGCGGGCACTACATTGGTCGCAACCGGGTGGGCTTACCCACCCTCGGCAGGTCCTAACCGCGCCTAAGGAAACGAATATGACTCCGGTAACCAGCACCAGGCCGGCCGGCAAGCTCACTGACCCTCAGGAGACGCCGGAACGCCCCTCGCTCGCCGACCTCGCCGCACTCGGCGCGGAAGAGCTCGCCTCCCGGCTCCAGCGCGCGCTCCCCGGCGCGGACTCCGGCCTCGTGCCGGTCGCAGCCTTCAACTCCTCTATCTGACCCGGCCCGGAACTCCCGGCGGAGCCCAGGCCGAGCAGACCGAGCCGATCGAAGCGAACCGGACAGTTCCATGACGACGTCGATTCCGCTGCCGTTGACACAGTTCGTGGTCAAGATGCACAGCAGGTGCGATCTGGCCTGCGACCACTGCTACGTCTACGAACACGCGGACAGCAGCTGGCGGTCCCGGCCGAAGGTCATCGCGGACGGGATCCTGGCCAAGGCCGCCGAGCGCATCGGCGAGCACGCGGCCGCCCACCGGCTGCCCGCCGTCCGGGTCGTCCTGCACGGGGGAGAACCCCTGCTCGCCGGCCCGGACCGCTTGCGCCGCGCTGCCGAGGCGCTCCGGGCGGCACTCCCGCCCGGCTGCGCCCTCGACCTGCGCATCCACACCAACGGCGTGCTGCTGAACCGGGACTTCTGCGCGCTGTTCGCGGAGCAGGAGATCAAGGTCGGCATCTCGCTGGACGGCGACAAGGCCGCCAACGACCGCCACCGGCGGTTCGCCGACGGGCGCAGCAGCCACCCGCAGGTGCTGCGGGCCGTCGCGCTGCTGAACGAACCCGGATACCGGCACCTGTTCGCCGGGCTGCTGTGCACGATGGACGTCCGGAACGACCCGGTGGCCGTGTACCGGGCGCTGGCCGAACTCCGGCCGCCCGCCGTGGACTTCCTGCTCCCGCACGCCACCTGGGACGAGCCGCCCGGGCGCCCCGCCGAGCTGGGTGCCACCCCGTACGCCGACTGGCTGCTGACCGTCCACGGGCTGTGGGACGCGGACGGGCGGCCGTTCGCCGTACGGACCTTCGAGTCCGTGCACCGGACCCTGAGGGGGTTCTCCAGCCTCACCGAGTCGCTCGGACTGGAGCCCTCCGACCTGGCCGTCCTGGAGACGGACGGGACCTTCGAGCAGGCCGACAGCCTGAAGACCGCGTACGACGGCGCGCCCGCCACCGGGATGAACGTTTTCGCGCACAGCCTCGACGACCTCGCCCGCCACCCCGGCATCGCCGCCCGGCAGTCCGGCCTGGCCGGACTGAGCGAGGCCTGCCGCGCCTGCTCCGTGGTCCGCTCCTGCGGTGGCGGGCTGTACGCCCACCGCTATCGGAGCGACGATGGGGGAGGCAGCTTCGACCATCCCTCCGTCTACTGCGGTGATCTCATGACGTTCATCAAGGGCATTGCGGGGAGCGGGAGTTCCGGCGACGGTGTGCCCGCGCAGCCGGCCGGGGTGCCCGGGGCGCCCGGTGTGCGCGGTGTGCGCGGTGTGCCCGGTGGGCCATCGCCGGAGGCCGAACCGCTGCTGCCCGGTGCGCTCGCCCCGTCGCAACTCGACGAACTCGCGCGCGGATACGGGAGCGCGGAGACCGTCGCCGCGCTCGGCCGCTCCCAACTCGCCCTCACCCGGGCGATGCTGGCCGCCGCCTGGGACGCCTCCGGACAGGGGCGGGCCGAAGCGTGGACCCTGCTGGCCGAGCTCGACACGGCGGCCCCCGCCGCCGTGGACGCCGTCCTCGGCCACCCGTACGCCCGCGCCTGGGCGGCCCGCCGCCTCGCCGGGGACCTCCAGGCCGGACTCGGCCCGCTGGCCGCGCTCGCCGCGGCGGCCGCCGTGCGGGCCGGCCGGGGCGACGCCGTGGCCGTGCCCGTACGCGGCGGGTGGCTGCACCTGCCGACGCTCGGCCGGATCGCCGTACCCGACGGCGAGGCCGTGGTCACCGGGCGGGCGGGCGGCCTCGCGGTCCGGGCGTCCGACGGCACGGTGCGCACCGACCTGGACGAACCGCTGCGGAGGGTCCGGCTGGCCGGCGGCTGGACGGTCGCCCTGGAGGACGCCGACCCGCTGCGCGACTGCCACGACCACCCCGTGGCGGACCACCTCTCCGAGAGCGAACTGCTCGACTGGACGGGCGCGTTGCGCGAAGCCTGGGAGCTGCTCGGGCGCGACCTGCCCGGGTACGCGGAAGGCATCCGGGCCGGCCTGACGACGGTCACCCCGTTGCGGCCGGGCCCGACCGGCCGGGACGTCAGCTCGGCGGCCCGGCAGGCGTACGGCGCCGTCGGCATCGCCCGGCCCGCCACCGCGCCGACCCTCGCCCTGCTGCTCGCGCACGAGTTCCAGCACGTCAAACTCGGCGCGGTGCTGGACCTGACCGACCTGTACGACCGCGCCGACCCCACCCTGTACTTCGCCCCCTGGCGGCCCGACCCCCGGCCGCTCGAAGGGCTGCTCCAGGGCACGTACGCCCACCTGGCCGTCACCGAGTACTGGGGCACCCGCACCCTCGCGTACGACGGACTGCCGGGCACGGCCGCCGACCGGGCGCGGGAGCAGTTCGCGCTCTGGCGGCGGTACACCGCCGAGGCCGTGGAGCGGTTGGCGACCTCCGGAGCCCTGACCGGGACCGGCTTGCGCTTCGCCGACGGCATGCGTGCCACCGTGGCACCCTGGCTCGACCTGTCGCTGCCCGCCGCCGCCGAGCAGGCGGCCGACCGGGTACGGCGGGAACGGGCCGGGGTCTGACCTCCCACCCGCGCCGCCCCGGGACCTCCCCCGCCCGGGGCCCTCAACCCCCGGGAGACGCCATCCTCACCGAACCCCGCGCCGGCGGCGGCGTCGCCGTCGCCTCCCCCGTCCACCCCCTCGTCCGCGACCTCGCCGACCTCGGGGTCCGTCCCGGCACGGTGCTGCACGTCCAGGCATCGCTGCGCTCCCTCGGACCGGTGCCCGGCGGGGCGGCCGGGGTGGTCGAGGCCCTGCTCGACGCCCTGGGCCCCGACGGCACCCTCGTCGCCTACACCGCCACGCCCGAGAACTCCGCCACCTCCCGCATCCACCAGTCCGCCACCGCCGGTCTCTCTCCGGCGGAGGTGGCCGACTACCAGGCCCGGATGCCCCGCTTCGACCCGGCCACCACCCCGGCCTCGCCCTCCATGGGGGCGCTGTCGGAAGCCGTCCGCTCCTGGCCGGGCGCCCTGCGCAGCCGGCACCCGCAGACCTCCTGGGCCGCCGTGGGCCGGCTCGCCCACGAGGTCACCGCCCACCACCCGCTCACCTCCCACCTCGGCCCGGAGTCGCCGCTCGGACGGCTCTACGACCTGGACGCCCGGGTGCTGATGCTCGGCGTCCCGATGGACCGCTTCACCGCCTTCCACCTCGCCGACCTGCGCATGCCCGACGTGACCGTCCGCGAGTACCGGTGCGTCGGCGTGGACGGCTGGACCACCTTCCGGGCCCCCGACCTGGACGACCTCCACTTCGGCCGCCTCGGCGCCGAGGTCCTGCGCACCGCCCGCGGCGTCACCACGGCCCGCATCGGCACCGCCGACTGCCGGCTGGTGCCGGTGCGGGAGGCCGTCGACCTGGCCGAGGCCGTCCTGCGGCGCGGCCGCGCCTGAACCCCGCTCCTCGTTCCCACCGCTGACAAGAGATCCCGCCGTTTCCCACCCCCCCGCCCCCACACCCACCCCTCCGCCCCACCCCGCCCCCGCGTGTGCGTGAGAAGTCGGCCCCGCCGACTTCTCACGCACCGAAGGGCTGTGGAAGCCTGCGCTCTACTCGTCATGTCCCGCGCGCCAGGACATCTGGGGCGCGGGGTCGAGAAGTGCACCCTGTGTAGGAAGTCGGCTCGGCCGACTTCCTATGCGATGGGTAGCCGCAAGGCTTGAACGCTCATTCGGGATCCGTTGCTCTCACTCGCTTCCGTGCCGGGCCCACCACTCGGCGAAGGGCACCGCACGGCTCAGGGCGAGGTCGCGGTACCCCAGCCACTTCTCGGTGGTCGACTCCCTGTCGGCGTCGAGGAACGTGGCGCCGTCGCCGTAGCGCATGGTGATGACGGTGGATTCGTCGAACACCCAGAAGTCGGGAACACCATCGAGCGGATTCGGCTGGTCGGTGGTGTCGAGGATGAAGAACTCCTCCCCGGCGGTGGCGTTCTTGGTGTACCCCCAGCCGAGTTCGAACCGGAGGTAGGGGGTCAGCGGCCGGGAGAGGATGTGGACCCGGTACATGCGCTTCCCGCTGGCGGTGTTCGCCCGGACCTCATCCACCCACTCCTGGTTGTAGTCGGCCGGCTGCGGTTCACCATCGAGGAACGCGCGGAGGCTCGCCGCGTTCGATGACCCGCTGTAGTCGTCAAGCGTTTCCAGTCGGAACGCCTCCCGCTGGAACGTCGAGAAGAGGTTCTCGAAGTCTTCGCCTGAGATGCTCACTGGGAATCCTCCGGCTGGGCTAGGTCTCAACTGCTACAGGGAGTAGATCAGTTGGCGGAGATGGAAGCGGTGGTAGAGGGCCGTCGGTCGGGCTGGTCCGGGTCGAGTGTCACCCGAGCGTGTTCAGGAATTCGAGAAACGGTGCGGAGTGGGCCAGGGCGAGCTCTTTCCACTCCTGGTACTGGCGCATGTCGCCGGTGACCAGTTCACGGTTGATCTGGGTGCCGTCAGGCCGGAAGTTCAGGTGGACGGCCGAGGAACCGTCGAACAGCCACCAGTCCTGGTCGGGGATCCCGAGATCCCGCTCGGTGGCGTCCAGGATCCGGATGTCCTCCCCCGCGGTGATGTTGCCGGGGATGCCCCAGGCGAACTGGTACCGCTGGTAGTCCGTGAGGGGCCGGCGCACCACGCGGACGCGGCCGATCGTCCGCCCGGAGGAGACGAAGCCGTGCACCCGCCGGTGCCACGCCGCGTTGTGCCTGGTCGTCGGCTCCCCGCGCAGGAAAAGCGCGAGGTTCTCGGCCTCCTTGGGCATGGTGTAGGCGGGCTGGGCCTCGAACCGGAAGGCATCGTGCTGGTAGCCGTCGAAGTGGGCGCGCCACTGATCACTGTCCAGGAACACGAACGGCCTCCTCCAGGACGTGCTGGGGGATCTCAACGGTGGGCACTTTCAGGGCCGTGAAGTGGTCGAACTCGCCGGCCTTGGCGCTGTGGAGCCAGGCGGCGAGCTTGGTGGGGGTGGTGGCGACGATGGTGGTGGGGTCGTCGGACTCGCGGATGTAGAGGAGGTCGTCAGCGGACGCGATTTCGACGCAGTTGGCCTCCTCGCCGCTGAAGCTCGACTTCTGCCAGTTGAGCTGTTTCATGGCTACCTTCCCGGCGCTGTGTGACGGCTGGAGCAAGTCCGGTACAGCCTCTGCCGTGCGCGTGCTGCTACCACGACGGCCCGTGTCCCAGGATGCCTGGTGTACGGGCCGAGAGGTTGCTCTCTGCGCGGGAAGTCGGCCCAGTCGACTTCCCGCGCGAGGCTTTAGGCGGTTGTTGATCTGGGGGTGGGTGGGGAGATGGCTGGCGTCTTCGAGCGGTTCTGGGACCTGGCCGGGCGCTCGATGCGGAAGGTGTGGAGACGAGCCTTGCGCCGGGGCGGCGGGATCGTCCGGTTGGTGGGGAGAAAACCAGGGGGGCGGGCGCCGGCACGGTGCTACGGTCGGGCGCCATGAGCTGGCTTCCCGATGACTTCGTCCACCCCGTCCACGTGCCGCTGCCCGGCGGGCGCCACCACCTGCGGCCGGTCCGGGAGGCGGACGCGCCGCTCGACTATCCGGCCGTGATGGGTTCGCGCGAGCGGCTGTGGACCGTCTTCGGTCCGGCCTGGGGCTGGCCCGCGGCCACCATGACCTTCGAGGCCAACCAGGCCGACCTGTTGCGGCACGAGAAGGAGATCGCCGCCCACCAGTCGTTCAACTACGCGCTGCTCGACGAGGCGGAGACGGCCCTGCTCGGCTGCGTCTACATCGACCCGCCCGCGAAGGCCGGCGCCGACGGCGAGATCGCCTGGTGGGTGGTGGACGACCTGGTGGGCAGCGAGGTCGAGCGGGCCCTGGACGCGCTGGTGCCGCAGTGGATCGCCGCCGACTGGCCGTTCGAGCAGCCGCGCTTCCTCGGCCGGGGGATCTCGTGGACTGACTGGCTCGTCTTGTCCGCACACCCCGACGCGTGAGCTGACCCGGAGGCCCCGTGCCCCGGCCCGGCGCCGGGGGCACGGGGGAGGGAAGTCAGGCTTCGGTGAAGTGGTCGAACTCGCCGGTCTTGGCGCTGTGGAGCCAGATGGCGAGCTTGGGGCGGGTGGTGGTGACGATGCGGGTCGGATCGTCGGACTCGCGGAGGTAGACCAGCTCACCGTCGGAGGCGATCTCAAGGCAGTTGGTGTTGGTGCCGCTGAAGCTCGACTTCTGCCAGTTGAGCTGTTCCATGTCTACCTTTCCGGCGCTGTGTGACGGCTGGAGCAAGTCCGGTACAGCCTCTGCCGTGCGTGTGCTGCTACCACGACGGCTCGTGTCCCAGGATGCCTGGCGTACGGGCCGAGAGCTTGCTCTCTGCGCGGGAAGTCGGCCCAGTCGACTTCCCGCGCGAGACTTTAGGGGGTTGTCGTTTTGGGGGTGAGTGGGGAGATGGCTGGCGTCTTCGAGGTGATGGGGCTTCTGCGGTCCACATTGGCGGTGTACCGGGAGGAGTTGGGGCTCCTGGATTGTGAGGTGCCGCAGGGCGGGGACGGCAGCTCGGTTCCGGCGGGGACGCCCGAGGGGGTCAGGGAGCTGATGGCGGCCAGTGACGGGCTCTACCTGGACCACTCGTGCCGGCTCTACCGGGCCGACGAGTTGGCCGACCGGCAGTGGGCGGAGGGGCTGGAGGGAGCGGGGCTGCCCGGTGGTGGGGTGCTGGAGGACACGTCGCGGTTCTTCTACTTCGGAGAAGCCGCGTCGAGCCCGCTGCTGGTGGATCGCGACGGCAGCGTGTGGAGGGTGCCGGACGAGGGCTGCATCTGGTTCACCGGGTGCAGGGTCGAGCCTGTCGCGGGCAGTGTCGAGGAGTTCTTCTTCGAGTGGATCGCGGGGGAGCGCTTCCGGGACCTGGCCGGGCTCGATGCGGAGGGCGTGGAGACGAGCCACTGGTACCGCGTGCTGGGACTGGCGGGGCGAGTGGGTTGAACGGGGTCCCCGTGCCCGGCCCACCGCCGGGGCACGGGGGAGGGGAGTCAGGCTTCGGCGAGGTGGTCGAACTCGCCGGTCTTGGCGCTGTGGAGCCAGGCGGCGAGCTTGGTGGGCGTGGTGGTGACAATGTGGGTGGGGTCGTCGGACTCGCGGATGTAGACGAGGTCGCCAGCGGACGCGATTTCGACGCAGTCTGCCCTGTCGCCGCTGAAGCTCGACTTCTGCCAGTTGAGCTGGCTCATGACTACCTACCTTGAATCTTGTACCGAACGTGCTGGATCAAGCCCCACGAGTCGCGATGGGAAGGCGACGAGGGCGTGGCCGTGTTCAGGGGCGGCAGGGCCAGTCCCCTGAGTCGCTCGAACCTACGTCGGAATGCGGCCACGTCCTCAGGATCTCCCAAGAAGTCTGAATCATGTGGATGTTCCAGCAGAACCGAGTCAAGGCGTACGTGAGCCCCGTGCATCAGGACGAACGGGGTCTCACTCCGGGAGTAGGTGGTGCAGTCGAACGAGAGGATCTGGACCGTGACATGGGGCAGCCTGCTGACCTCGATGAGGTGGTTCAGCTGGTCGCGCATGATGGTCGGTCCCCCGTACATCATGTGCAGAGCCGCTTCATGGATAACAGCGTGGAAGGGTGGGGCGTTCTCGACGGCGAGCAGCTCCTGTCGGCGCTGACGGAACTCGACCCTCTTCTCCGCGTAGTCGTGGATGATCTCGCTGTAGGCCTTGGTCTGGAGCAGGCCGGGAATCAGGAGCGTCTGGTAGCTGTCCAAGGCCGTCGCGCTCGCCTCTGCTTCGGCGAGATCGATCGCGGTGGGATGCACGTGAGGTTTGTAGTCGTTCCACCAGGCCGTCTTGGAACCCTTGCTCATGGCTGCAAGACCGGCTCGGTAGTCGGTGTCTGTGATCTCGCACAGATCAAGCCAGACATTCAATCGGTCAAGGTTGAGGCCCATCCGACCGGATTCGATGTGGCTGACCGCTGGCCCCTTCACGCCGATCGCCTGGCCGATCTCCAGCGCCGAGCGTCCGGCGGCATCACGTACACGGCGAAGCTCCTCGCCGAACCGGCGCTGACGTTCGCTGATCCCAGTCCTGAATGCCATCGGCGTGCCTTCCTCGCGGACCGTCACCTACGGACAGTGTAGATCCATGCGCAGAGCGTGTTGCCAACTTTGCCGAGAAGGCCCTAAAGTTTCACTGCACTGCTCGCCGGATGAGGCGTCAGGTCTCTCCGTGCGTAGCTCATTTGAGCTGATGGGAGATTCCCCATGTGTGACCCCAACCTCAACTCCCCCTCCCTCACCGTGTCCCGCGAGGTGTTGCGCGACGCGATGGAGCGCGCCGGGTACCCCGACCCGGTCATCGGGGACGCCGAACTCGCGCTCATGGAGCTGGTCGTGAACGCGTGGCGGCACGGGCTGACGGCCTCGCCGGTCGTCACGGTCGTCTACTCCGGCAGCACCCTCCGCGTCACCGTCGCCGACCGCAGTTCGGAGCTGCCGAAGCATCAGAAGTTCGGTCTGCTCGCCGAGTCGGGGCGGGGGTTGCAGCTGATCGAGGGGCTCATGCACCGCTGGGGTGTCGAGCCGCAGAAGCTCGGGAAGCGGGTCTGGTTCGAGCTGGACCTGGTCGCGTGAACGCCCTCTATCCCATCCGGCCGGCCGATCCCGCGATCCGGCACCTCACCAGTCGGCAGATCGCCGGCCTGATCGTGGAACTCCGCGCCGAGGGGCGCGAGTTCGGCCTGCTCTGGCCGTCCGCCCAGCCCGGGGAGACCGTCCTGAACGGGCAGGTCCTGGTCTCGCTCGGCAATGTTCCGGCCAGCACGCTGATCAACCTGCTCGCGCTCGTCCGCGAGTTCAGGCAGTACCGGTAGCGGGCGCACGCGGGCTCCGTCCGTCGGACGGGGCCCGCGCCCGTGCGGTCAGTATCCGGCCGTGAAGCCGGTGGCGAGGATGTCGAGCCTGGCCAGCAGGGCATCGGCGAGCGGGCGGTCCGCGCCGGCGGCGAGCCAGCGGCCGAGGGTCGTGATGTAGGTGTCGAACACCAGGTCGGCGACGGATGCCGGGTCGAACTCCGGCCGGATCTCGCCCTGTTCGGCTCCCCGGGTGGTGGCGGTGACGAACGCCTGCGGCGTCGTGGTGCCGAGGGCGAAGGCGGCGTGGAGGACTCCGCTGTCGTGCAGGTCCTTGGCCAGCGCGTACTCCCGCTCGTTGAGCTCCGCGAGGGTGCGCAGGGCGTCGGCGAGCGCATCGATGACGGAGTCGCCGGTGGATGCGCTCGCCTCGTCCTGCCGGTCCAGCACCTCGTGCCGCTGCTGGACCCAGGCGGTGACGAAGTCCTCCTTGCGGCGGAAGTGGTTGAAGGCCGTCTGGCGTCCCACGTCCGCGCGTTCGGCGATGTGGTCGTAGGTGGTGGCCGCGTACCCCTGGGTGGCGAACAGCTCCAGGGCTGCCGTCAGGAGCCGTTCCCGGGTCGCGGTGCGGCGCTGGTCGTGTCGGTTGGGAGGAGAGGTCACAAGGGGAGCGTACTTGAATCCATTGATGGACTGGAGTACATGTTGGTACTCCAGTCCAATCAGTGAGGAGGCCCACTCATGGCCGTCCCGTACACCCTCGGCCTGCACGAGATCGCCCCGGACACCTACGCCTACCTGCAGCCCAACGGCTCCTGGGGCCTGAGCAACGCCGGGCTGATCGCCTCCGGCGACGAGGCCCTGCTCGTCGACACCCTGTTCACCGTCCCGCAGACCCGCGAGCTGCTCGACGCCGTCGCGCGCGCCCTGCCGCACGTCACCATCGGCACGCTGGTCAACAGCCACAGCGACGGCGACCACTGGTGGGGCAACCAGCTCCTCCCGGACGTCGTGACCATCGCCTCCGAGGCCGCCGCGGCCGAGATGCGCGCCGACCATCTGCACGCGGTGGTCGCCGCGCCGGGTGACCTCCGGCTGCCGAAGGTCGTCCAGCGGATGCGGGAGACCTTCGACTTCGGCGGCATCACCCCGACCCCGCCGAACCGGACCTTCACCGGCGAGCTGGACGTGGCCGTCGGGCGGCGCACCGTCCGGCTGATCGAGGTCGGCCCCGCCCACACCCAGGGCGACATCCTGGTCCAACTGCCCGACACCGGTGTGCTGTTCGCCGGGGACCTGCTGTTCATCGGCGGCCACCCGGTGATCCACAGCGGCCCGATCGGTAACTGGATCGCCGTCTGCGACCGCATCCTCGGCCTGGACGTCGAGACGATCGTGCCCGGGCACGGGCCGGTCGTCGGCAAGCCCGAGGTCCGCTCCTTCCGCGACTACCTGGAGCGGGTCCGCGACCATGGTGAGCGCACCCACCGGGCGGGCGTGCCGGTGCTGCGCGCCGCACGGGAGATGGACCTGATCGGCCTCGCCGACCTGGCCGACCCCGAGCGGCTGGTCCTCAACATCGGCGCCGTCCACCGCGAACTCAACGGCGACGGAACCCCGGGCGAGATGGAACTCCTGGGCCTCCTGGACGCGTACGAGCCCGCCCCGCTGCTGGCCCCGCGGGCCGGGGCCGAGGTCGCCGCCGAGGTCACCGCGCTGGCCGCGGGCCTGCCGGGCATCGTCCGGCAGCTGTTCCCGGCTGAGGGAGTCGGGCCGCTGGAGGGCTTCCCGGTGCCCAACGTGCTGGCCACCATCGGGCACCACCCCGACCTGCTGACCAGCCTGGCGCCGCTGCTCGCCCTGCTCAACCAGGGCACGATCCCGCCCCGCGAACGGGAGTTGGCCGTTCTGCGCACCGCCCACCGCACCGGTTCGACGTACGAGTGGCAGCACCACGTCCGGCTCGGCGGCCTCGCCGGGCTGAGCGGGCCCGAGATCGCCCGCGTCCCGGAGGGGCCGGACCACCCCGACTGGGCCGAGACCGACCGCGTCCTGCTGCGGGCCGTCGACGAGCTGCACGACGGGCACGCGCTCTCCCCGGCCACCTGGGAGGCGCTGGCGGACAGCTACTCCGCGCCGCGGCTGCTGGAGCTGCTGGCGCTGGTCGGGACGTACCGGATGGTGGCCGGAATCCTCAACTCCTGCCGGGTCCCCGTCGACGGCTGGCTCTCCGGGGCCGGCGCGTAGGGGCGGCAGCAGGAGCGGGCGCGTAGGGCACATGCCCGGCGCGCGCAGGGAACGCGCACCTCGCCGTTGTCCGTGCCCGCTCCTACGATCGCCGCATGGTGCGTCCTGAAAGCTGGTCCAGGCTCGCGGGTGGAAGTCCCGTCCGGGTAGACACCGGAGTGCCCGGTAGCAGGTCCCGGTTCGTCGTGG